>CAZGRI010000001.1:0-55222 GCA_964528205.1 uncultured Dehalococcoidia bacterium
TCGTACATGTCGATCTCCAGCCACAGCAGGTCGAACTGCTCCAGGACCTTGGCGATGCGCATGGCCGACTCGGGTTTGAAGTTGAAGTTCAGGTCTAGGTTGATGTCGACGTCGGGGCCGACCGCGTCCCGGAAAGTGCCGATGAGGGTCTCGATGTGCCGCAGGAGCTGCTTGCTGACAACCTGGTCCGTGGTCCCCGTGCCGCCGCCGAAGCCACCGAACCAGACCGTCGCCGGGTCGCCGGGCATCACGATGTTGGTCTTGAGGGCGGTGAAGCCGCGGTTGACGACCTCGCGGCCCAGATTGGCGATGTCGTCCATGGACCTGAGGGGCGGCGTGCCCAGGATGTCGGGATGCCGCGCCCTTGTGGTCCCACAATGGGACCAGTAGACCCGGACCTTGTCTCTGGTGGGGCCGCCGAACAGCTCGACCACGGATATTCCAAGCGCCTTGGCCTTGATGTCGATGAGGGCGCAGTCGATGCCGGCGATGGCCTTGGCGGCGATGCCGCCGGGGCTCTGACGTGTGCCCCGTATCATGTCCCAGAATCGCATTTCGAACGCCCGTGGGTCCTGGCCGATGAGCAGCGGCTTCAGGTCCTCGATGGTGCCGACGACCCCGTTGGGCGACCTGCCGTCGCTGCAGTCGCCGTATCCCGTCACGCCCTCGTCGGTCGTGATCTTGACGAAGGTCCATGGGCGCCAGCCCGCGTCGACAACAAACGTCTCGATCCCGCTGATCTTCATCGTTAGGCTCCTTTACGGAATGGCTTGGCTCCCAATGGTCTCCTTCAACGACGCACACGGAATATATCACAGCGGGAGCAGGATCGGCTAAGGCCAGGTTGACGGGCGTCGCAGTACCCCATTAGGATGGCGCTGATCTCGAACGAAGGGGGTCGGACGATGGATGAGGACCTGGCGTTTGCGCCGGCCTTGACTCTCAGGGAGAAGGTCGCGGCGAAGGAGGTGTCGCCCGTCGAGCTGACAGCGCTTTTCTTTCAGCGCATCGAGCGGCTGGACGGCCGGCTGCACTCGTACCTGACGCTGGTCCACGACGCGGCGCTGGCCGCGGCCAGCGCCGCGGAGCAGGTGGTGATGCGCGGTGAGTCGCTCGGTCCCCTGCACGGTGTGCCCATCTCGTTGAAGGACATGCAGATGACCAAGGGCATCCGCACAACCCAGGGGTGCGCCGTTTACGGAGACAGGATTCCGACGGCCGATTCGGCCGTGGCCGAGCGGGTGCGCCGGTCCGGGGCGATCGTTCTGGGCAAGACGAACACACCCGAGTTCGGGATGCTGGGCGCGACGGAGAACCGGCTGGGAGACGAATGCCGCAACCCCTGGAACGCGGAGCGCACCTCGGGCGGCTCCAGCGGCGGTGCGGCTTCCGCGCTGGCCGCCGGGCTCTGCCCGCTGGCCACGGGCGGCGACGGGGGTGGATCGATACGCATCCCGGCCAGCTTCTGCGGTGTCTACGGCATCAAGCCCACCCAGGGACGGGTGTCCAGCTACACGGGCGTACCGGCGTCGGCCACGAACCTGACGAGCCAGCAGGGGCCCATGTCACGCACCGTGCGGGACTCGGCGCTGCTGCTCCAGGTCCTGGCGGGCCACGACGCACGGGACCCGGGCTCCCTGAGGGATGCGCCCGATGACTATCTGGCCGCCGCCGACAGGGGCGTTTCGGGACTCCGCGTCGCGTGGAGCCCCGACTTCGGATATGCGTCGGTCGACCCCGAGGTGGCGGAGGTCGCGGCCGGCGCCGTCGCGGTTTTCGAGGAGCTGGGCTGCTCGGTCGAGGAGTCGGACCTTGCCTTCGAATCGCCCCTGGACACCTGGTGGACGATATTCTGTACGAGCGGCTACGCGAGCTACGGGCACTTACTGGACGGGCACGCGGACGAGCTGACATGGTACGGGCGGATGTGCATCGAGGCCGGGCGGGATGTCACGGGCGTCGAATATGCGAGGGCACTGGGCCAGAGAGACGTGATGCGGGCCCAGATAGCCGACGTGTTCGACAAGGCCGACCTTCTGGTCTCGCCGACCATGCCCGTGCCGGCCTTTCCCGTCCAGCAATACCCGGAGAGTATCGGCGGCAAGAAGGCGTCGCCCAGCCCGGCCTGGGGCTTCATACCGTTCACACACCCGATAAACACGGTCGGCTACACCGCCGCCAGCGTGCCCTGCGGCTTCTCGTCGGATGGCATGCCCATCGGGCTGCAGATCGTGGGCCGCGAGGGCGACGAGTCCACGGTCATTGCTGCCTCGGCCGCCTTCGAGTCCGCCCGCCCCTGGGCCGACACGAAGCCGCCGGTGTCTTAGGTCTTCTTCATGTTCTGTCCAAGCTGTGGCCACGAGAACGTTGAGGAAGCCCGCTTTTGTAGTTCATGCGGCTCCCCTTTGGTAGCTGCGCCGGAGTCATCTGAGGCGCGCCCATTTCGAGCACCCGGTTTGGAATCGGGCACCCTCCCACCAAGAGATCTGGGTGGGTTGATAAGTGAGACATTTGCAGTGTATGGAAGGAGTTTCTGGCCGTTCGTATCGATCGCTGTCGTGCCCGAGATCGTCTTTATCGTTGCCGGGTTAGCTCCGATATTTGCTGCTACGATACTATTCCTTGTGGGCATTCTCCTCTCTATCCTCGCCGCTGGCGCGGGAATCTATGCAGTAGCGCAGCATTATGTTGGTCCAGGTATCGACGTCGGTAGGTGCTTTAGCGAGGCCTGGCAAAGGGCTTTCAATCTGGTCGTCGCCGCAATAGTTGTCTTTCTCGCTATCGTTGGCTCCGTGATCCTCATGGTCATTATCGTTGGGATTCCCCTGTTCTTCTATCTCTTTGTGATTTGGTTTTTCGTTTTCCACGTCATTATGCTCGAAAACCGGTATTCCTTGGCTGCACTTGGACGCAGTCGTCAGCTAGTGCGAGGAAGTTGGTGGCGTGTCTTCGGTATCGGGATCATCTTCGTGCTCTTGATGCTCGTATTAACTATAGTCTTGTCCATACCGGCAACCATCCTCGCATCTACCAACGCGGCCGCAGGTAACGTCGCTACAGCTGTAATTGGTACCTTGATGTCTCCCATAGCTTACATAGGCGGGACACTGGTCTATTTCGATCTGCGGGTTAGAAAAGAAGGTTACACCTTGGAGCTACTGGCTTCGGAAATGGGGCGCTGACACCTGTCAGGCTATTCCTGAGGGCGGGTGACCAGAGACATTGGGTGTAGTCGCACACAACACTGGCCGCTGCGACTATGCGAAGTCCCTGGGCCGGATGGATGTGATGCGGGCCCAGATGGCGGACGTACTCGTGAAAGTTGACCTTCTGGTCTCGCAGGCCATGCCAATACCGGCATTTCCTGTCCAGGGGTGCCCGGAGAGCATCGGCGGCCGCAAGGCGACACCCAGCCCCGCCTGGGGATTCATACAGTTCACACACCCGATAAACACGGTCGGCTACACCGCCGCCAGCGTGCCCTGCGGCTTCTCGTCGGATGGCATGCCCATCGGGCTGCAGATCGTGGGCCGCGAGGGCGACGAGTCCACGGTCATCGCCGCGTCGGCCGCCTTCGAGTCCACCTGGCCCTGGGCCGACGCCCGACCGCCGGTGTCGTGATCCATATCGGCCTCTAGACCCGGCGAAGCCAGAAGATACCGGCGGCGTGCTGGCGGTCTACCTGGCCAGTCCGGCGTCCGACTACATGACCGGCCAGATCGTCTACATGGATGGGGGTCTGAAAGCGAAGTAGACCGTCCAGCCGGACCCCCGGCGGGATTGACCCCGATCAGATAGTGAACTCGACCCACTCATGCAGACCGATGGGGGCTCCACGGCGTTGTCGACTAACGTTGCCGTATCAGCCACCGGATCGGGAGCACGATCAGTATGCCGATCGCGCCCGCCACGCCGAGAACGGCGGGGACTATCAAGAAGGACACACCACCCAGTGCGCTCAAGATCAATACGGCGATGCCGATGACCAGGCCCACTTTCTGTAGACGCGTGAACGGCTTGGCTTCCCCGACAATCGGCGCTCGGTCCACTACCGCTTCGTCGAGCGGCGGCGCTCGCTCCACTACTGCTTCCTCGTAAACCGGGGCACGCTCTACAGGTCTTTCCGCGACAGAAGCGTCTCTCATCGTACCGGCCTCCTTCCCTAGTCCCCTAGCGTAGGGCGACCCAGGAGGTGGGCGCCATCGGTCGAACACCCGATCTTCCGGCCTGCGGACACCCTAGATTCGCCGGCACGACGCCCTGGGACCGTCTGAGGTGTCCCGTTCCGTTGAAGTGACATGCTCGCGGGTCTAGCAAGCAGGCCGTTGAGCGCTCGCCCGACCGAAGCCCCCGTCGACGTGGCCTGTCCCCCAGAGCGAAACGAACCAGTCGTGCTATAGATTCCGGCCGTCGGACGATGGATGACTGGAATGAGAGGGGCCTACCTAGCTCATATCAGAGCTATCTGGCTAGGCCGTTCTGTGGCCGATGGTTCTCTTCCGAGGACAGAGGGACCGCGCGACTCTCAGGAAGGTGACGAACCCGGATATCACTTCCGAACGGGCGTGGGACGGTCCTGTCCACCCCGGTGGATTGGGCGTTGCGCCCGGGTCACGTATAGCCAGGAGAGCAACGGCGGTCGCAAGTCTGGTGAGCTCCGTAGGGACGGGCCGAATCCTCGGAGAGCTAGTCAAAGGGTGAGGGTGCGAACCCCACGTTACGGCTCCAGCTGCTCGGTGGTGCTGTCGGCGGACTGGAGCGAGATGTGGGTGAAGCCGGAGCCGGCCGTGGCCCCGTGCCAGTGCTTCTCGCCCTTAGGGATGAGGACTGTGTCCCCCTCGCCGACCTCGACCTGTTCCGCGTCGGTTGTCACCAGCCCCTTGCCGCTCGTTATGTAAAGAACCTGGTCGCTGGTGTGGGCGTGGAACTTGTTCCTGGCGCCGGCCGCGAAGCTCACCAGGCCGAAGTTGAAGTAGTCGCTGACCTCGCGGCCCACCAGCGGCCGCCGGGTGACCCTTCCGCCCACGAACAGCGGGGCGTTGGTCGCGTCTTCGCTGGGACCCGTGCCGTTCTTGATGACTTTCACTATCTGCCTCACTCGGATCCTTGGGTTTCGGGGCTTCCACCGGGGTATGTTCCCGACGTCGCCATGAATGATTCGACGTCGCCGTTGATGATACCATGCCCAGCGCATCCGAGGGACTTACGTCGCAGGGAGGATATTAGGCCATGAACCAGTACTCCGGATTGAATGTCGGTCTCGGCGCATTACCGCTGCTGACCGATGCCAGGACGCGATCGGATGGTTTGGTGAGGGAGAGATCAAGTTCTTTATGGACGGGGACCAGCGGTTCCCCACCATTGGCGGCACGGGAACAGAGGACTACTTTGGCGCCAGCTACCGATTCCCAGAGGTCTGCAGCACAGCCTATTTGGGCAGCACGCTCAATCATCCAGGAACTGACGGCCCGCCCAAGTGGAGCCTCTACCGGTGGCACATTCTCGATCCGATCCGGTTCCAGGAAGATCTGCGCGTCACCATCCAGGCTCTGGGATGGTGGCCCGGCCCGAATCGGAAATTCCAGCCCCTGGCGGATGACATCGCGTCCGTGGCCTACTGGTATCAGACGGAGCCACACATGGAGTTTCCGGATTTGCCGCCGTTTGAAGAACGGTACCCGAGATAGTAGAGTCCAGGAGAGCGCTTGGCGGCTGAGCCGGCTAGCCGGCCAGGGGCTGCACCAGGCACTCGCGGCAGACCGACTCGGGTATCAGCCCCCACCGCATCAGATGGCTGAAGACGAAGCAGCCCGCGCAGAACCCGAAGACCGACTCCATCGTCGCGAACAGGGCCAGCACGCCGATCAGGCTCTTGGCCGTTGCCTCGGAGCCCGACGTATAGAACACCAGAAGGGCTGTGACGGAGAAAACCAGGCCGATGGACTGGGCAAACCGCTTGGGCGGCCCCGGGACGGGACGGCTGGGATTGCCCGCCATGGGCACCAGCACCCGCGTCGCCAGCAAGCCCATCGGGCTCAGGGTCGGCCCCGTAGCCACCCGCGCCAGGAAGCCGTAGGCCAGCACGAACAGAAGCCATGACTGGTCGGTCAGGATAATCGCTAGTGAAAGCGCGACGACCATGCCGGCCACCAGCCTGGCCGATATCTCGTTCACGGGGTTGGGAAAGCTGAACAGGTTTCTCAGCAGACCTTGTTCTTCGGTCTCGTTGGTCAGTCCCATGGTACCGTCTCTCAAGTAGGATTCTAGTTTGGCGGATTAAAGAACAACCGAATCTTTGCCAGATCCGCGATTCATGGTCCGACAGGCTTACCATGAGCGGGAAAGATCCCCACCCGTTCACCCTGAGCTTGTCAATATCTGTTGCTGAAGTAATGTCCCTCTCGGACAAAACAAAACCCTCGTCCGAAATGGCGAGGGCGCCTCTCTACAACAGCGGGCCGGACGGGAATCAGTTGAACGCTAGAGGTAGATGCACCCCCTATCGGTTAGGCCTATACACGCGCAGGTCATCGTTCGGTCCATTGCCGTTCAAGTATAGCGTCGCGTCCGGCGGGAAGTCAAAAGGCCGGTCTCCGGGCCAAGCCCGTCGACCCCGCGGAACGGGCACCGTACACCATCAACATAAAAGGAACGTCCTCGCTCACTCTCTGGATTCTGGCTTCTGTCGGAATGATGGAAAGGCATGGGGATGGTGGACAAGCCCGGGAGGGATACCACGCCACTTTGGCCGGGCTGCACCACGACCTCCATTCGGAGAACGCAAGCACACATGTCAGATGACAAGTTGACCGCACGTCCCCCAGCGCCCGTCTTTCCGGCGAAAGCCGGAATCCAGGTAGACGGTCCCTCACACAGGCCTGGAGTCTTGACTCATGAACTAATACTCCGGGATCACGACTCTAGAGGCAAAACCCTCACGGGGAAAGCCCTATCGATCCCGGCCCAGGTGCTTGTCGAACCAGGCCAGCGTGCGGGATAGGTACTCCTCGCGGAGGCGCGGGTGGCCTCCCCTGAGGAACATGTGCGATGAACCCGGGAAGCGCACGAACTCCACCTCCTTGCCCAACCGTTTGAGGGCCACGAAGTACTCCTCGCTCTGACCGATGGGGCACCGGTGGTCGTCCTCGCCGTGCATCAACAGGACCGGCGTCTCGACGCTGGGCGCATACGTGATGGGCGACCGCTCCATGGCCAAGTCCGCGGACTCCCACGGCCTGGCGTGCCAGTTGAGCTCACCGAACCAGACCCCTATGTCGGAAGTGCCGTACATACTGTACAGGTCGGTACATGGGGCGCCCACGACGGCGGCCTTGAACCGGTGGTCGTGACCCACGATCCAGCTACTCATGTACCCTCCGTAGCTGTATCCGGTGACACCGAGGCGTTCAGAGTCGATGTACGGCTTGGCTGTCAAATCGTCCACCGCGGCCATGATGTCGAGATAGTCCTCTCCTCCCCAGTCCCCCAGCACAGCCTTGACGAAGTCGACGCCGTAGGTCGACGAGCCGCGCGGGTTGACCGCCAGGACCACGTACCCGGCAGTCGCCAGCACCTGCTGGATAGGATTGAACGCATCGGCGAACACACCGTGGGGGCCACCGTGGATATCCAGGACCAAGGCGTAGGTTTCCGACGGGTCGAAGTCCGGAGGCAGCCAGACCCGCGACTCGATTTCCACACCGTCCCGAGAGATGGTGGACTTCTCCAGACGGGCTGGAGGGTGCTGGTCGAGATAGGCCCGGTTATACAACGTGAGCTTTCGCTGAGTCCCGGTCGCCGTCTCGATCGAGGCGATGTCGCCAGGCGAGGCGGGCGCAGTCGCGACCATTGCGGCCCGGCGGGCGGTGGAGTCGAAAGCGGCAGCGCCGAGCTGAAGCCCGCCACCGGCTATCCATCGCACCTCTCCTCCTTGCACCGGTACCGCGCACAGGTAGGACTCTCCTCGCGCGTCCGCCAGGAACACGATATGGCCGTCGGGGGTCCACATGATCTCGGCCGGAGGCGTGACGGGTGGGTACCCGGCCTGTGGTGTGATGGAATCGTCGGTCAGCCGCCGGGGAGACTCACCGCGCTCCAGGATGAACACCCAACCCTGACCCAGGCCGGCCGAGAGCTCGGCATCGTCCGAGCCGACCACGGCGATACGCCGGCCGTCGGGTGACCAGGCCAGCGGCCCAACGCTGGCCAGCCCTTCCGACAATAGCTCGATCTCTCCTCCTGAGGCCGGCACCGCGTAAGCGCCGGTGGGGCTCATCACATCCCGATCGGGCCCCCGGTCGGACATGAAGGCGATCCTTGCCCCGTCCGGCGACCAGACCGGCGCGCCGTCGTCGCCATCGCCGTCTGTGATCTGACTAGCCTCGCCGGTCTCGGCGTCTACCACGAACAGGTGCCGGAAGGCGTCGCCCCGCCAGCCGACGGTATCTCCCCTGTACTTGATGCGCCGCACCACACGGACCCGCGGGTCCGTCTTCGGGTCGTGGTCGTCGGGCAATCGGTCCGGGTCGACGTCGGACACTACGGCCAGAGAGAGTGAATCTGGAGACCAGGCGAACTCGCTCACCCCTCCGGGCAGTGTTGTCAGCCTGCGGGCCTCACCTCCGGTGGTCGGTATCGCCCAGAGCTGGCCGGCCCTCTTGTCGTCGCGGCGCAGGAACGCGATGGTCGTCCCGTCGGGAGAGAACTTGGGGGTGCTATCGTGATCGCCTGCGGTGAAGGGAAAGGGCTCGCCGTCGGGAAGCTCCATCGCCATGATACGCGACGGCGCTTCCATCGTCTGTTTGTCGACCTGGGACCTCGCGAACGCCAGCAGCGTCCCGTCGGGCGACAGTGATGGCGCTGA
Organism: uncultured Dehalococcoidia bacterium; assembly: GCA_964528205.1. Classification (GTDB taxonomy): domain Bacteria; phylum Chloroflexota; class Dehalococcoidia; order Lucifugimonadales; family CAZGRI01; genus CAZGRI01. Next base: position 8,864 of record CAZGRI010000001.1, read on the forward strand.
TACGCCGACCAGTTGGTAGACCAGGTCGGGGCCTATTGGCTCAGGCATTGATGGTCTCCTATGTGACCTTCTCCCCACCGAATCTTGTGCCTATCCAGGGCCCGTCCCGGGAGGGGTGACGGCCTACACCTCTCTGCCCAACCATCTGTCGAACCATTCGAGCACGCGTGAGCAGTACTCCTCCCGCATCCGTGGATGGCCGGACCGGTAAAAGGAGTGGGAGCTGCCGGGGAACCTGACGTACTCCACCTCCTTGCCCAGGCGCTTCAGCGCCACGAAGTACTGCTCGCTCTGCTCGATGGGACAGCGAACGTCCTCCTCGCCGTGGAGCAATAGGACCGGCGTCTCGACGTCGGCGACGTAGGTCAGCGGCGAGCGTTCCAAGAACTCATCGGCGTTGCCGTCGAACAGCTCCCCGAAGTGGATGTCGCTGAAGCGCACGCCGCTGTCAGAGGTACCGTAGTCGCTATACTGGTTGGTGGTCGGTGCACCGACGATGGCGGCCCGGAAGCGGTTGTCGTGTCCGACGATCCAGGCCGTCATGTAGCCCCCATAGCTATATCCAATGACGCCGAGCCGAGAGGTGTCCACGTAGGGCCTGGCGCTCGTTTCGTCCACGGCGGCCATTAGGTCCAGGAAGTCGGCGTTCCCCCAGTCGCGCTGGACCGCCCTCACGAAGTCGACGCCATAGGTCGCCGAACCCCTGGGATTCGGGGCCAGAACGATGTAGCCGGCGGTTGCCAGGACCTGCTGGGGAGGATGGAACGAGTCGTAGAAGCTGTTGTTGGGCCCGCCGTGGATGTCCAGGACCATCGGATAGCTCCCGGACGCGTCCAAGTCCGGCGGCAGCCACAGACGGCACTCTATCTCGACACCCTCACGCGACAGGGTGAACCTCTCCAGCCTCGCCGGTGAGTGGCTTCGAAAGTACGGCCGGTTGACCTCTGTTACACGGCGGCGAGCGCCGGTTGCCAGCTCGATGGTCTCGATGTCGCCGTACGTGTCGGGCGGCACACTCAACACCGCCGCGCGGCGGGCGTCGCGATCGAACGCGACGTCGGTGAACTGGGCCCCTCCACCGAGCCTACGAAGGCCCCGACCCTCGTAGGACAGCTCGCACACGTAGGACTCGCCCCGAACGTCCGCGAGGAACAGGAGCCGGCCGTCCGAAGTCCAGCGCCTGTCGGGCGTGCGGTCGGCGTAGCTGTACAGCGACGCCGGCATGATGGAGTCGTCGGTGATGCGGCGCGGCGGCCGGCCGGGCTCCAGGACGTACCACCACCCCTGCCACCCGGTGCCGACTGCGGGGTCATCTGAGCCTATGACAGCGAGCCTCTCGCCGTCTGGCGACCACACCGGCGCCGCCGCGCTCCAGAGCACCTGGGACCACTCCTCTGGCTCTCCTCCCTCGGCTGGGACCACGAAGGCGGCGGTATGAAACACCAGGTCGCGGTCCGGGCGGCGGTCAGAGGTAAACGCGATCCGGCCTCCGTCAGGGGACCAGGCGGGCGAGCCGTCGTCTCCCTCGCCGTGAGTGAGCTGACGGGAGTCGCCGGTCGAGCAGTCGACGACGAACAGGTGACGAAAGGCGTCGCCGCGCCAGCCCATGCCGTCGTCCCGGTATCGCAGGCGCCGCACCACGCGGACGCGCGGGTCCGTCTTGGGGTCGTGACCGTCGGGCGGTCTGTCGGGGTCGACGTCCGAAACCACGGCCATACGTCGCGCGTCGGGTGACCAGGCGAAATCGACCACGCCTCCCGTCAGACGGGTCAGCTGTACCGCCTCTCCGCCGGATGTCGGGATAGTCCAGATCTGCGGCGTATTCCCATCGTCCGGTCGCAGGAACGCGATAGCCCTGCCGTCGGGCGAGAACTTCGGCGCCGTGTCCTGCTGGCCCGAGGTGAAGGGCACCGGCTCGCCGGCGGGCAGCGTCAGGCCCATGAGCTGCGAGCGGTACTCCATGGACTCTCGGTCGACCCTAGTGCGGACGAAGACCAGCCGCGAGCCGTCAGGCGAAAGCGAGGGGCTTGCGACGCCGGTCAGGTGATATACGAGGTCCGGGGCTATGGGACTCGGCACGGAACTGCCCAATTCTGACAAGCCTCGGCCCTACGCCGGAGCCTTGACGTAGGCGCCTTCGGGGTCCACCTCGTTCCTCAGCAGGTCCAGCTCTCGCTCGGTCGGGGCCTGGACGGTTGCCACCTCCGGCGCGACCAGAGGCTTGAAGGCGGTGTTCTCCGTTACTTGTTCGGACGAGACTCCCGGCATCAGCTTGTCCAGCTGCAGACGGCCCCGGGTCTTGTCGACGGACATGACGGTCAGGTCGGTGATGACGAAGATGTCTGGGTAGGGCACGGGCAGCCCGGCCTTCTTCCGGCCCTCGGGACCGTCGATGTAGCCCGGGCTGGTGATGTAGTCGCAGCGCTCGGGGAAGCGGCGTTTCTCGTGTCGTGAGATTATCAGTATCTTGCGGGCGTGTGAGGCCAGGTCGTTGGCCCCACCGCTACCGGGCAGCCTCACCTTGGGCTTCCGGTAGTCGCCGATGACCGTCGAGTTTACGTTGGCGAACTGGTCGATCTGCGCTCCACCCAGAAACGCCACGTCGGCGAGACCTCGCTGAAGCACTCCTCCAAGCGCATCCAGGAGCGATCCGAGCCTGACCGCCCGGTGCATCACCCTCGGGTCGCAGACCGAGACGGGCGTGGGCACGACCTGGGGAGCAACCGGCCCGGTCTCAACCACGTAGCACAGGTTGGGCGCGTGGTTCTTCTGGGCGAACAGTCCCGCCACCATCGGCAGGCCGGTGCCCACCATCACGACGTCGCCGTCCTCGATGTAGCGGGAGGCCTCGATGACCATCAGCTCGTCCAGCCCGTAATCCTGACTCATGCCGCTTCTCTCTCGCCCAAGACTCTGCAGTTGATGTTTCGACCATAATGATACATCACCGCTGGAGAATTCCCCGGCACTGAGATCGGCAATCTCCTTACGGTCAGGCCGTCGCTCGGTTCGTAATGGTAAACTATGGCCACCCAGTTGGCTAAAGAGATGGTTCGAATGACCCAATCGTGCCCGGTTCACCGGCCGTGAGTCCAGCTGCCCTGCCGGGCCAGAGCCGCGGAAAGGAGGCGGGTATGACGAGCGAGCAAGAGATCGAACTGATCGCCCACCTGATGCGGCGTGCCGGTTTCGGGGCGACCCGCGATGAGATCGAGCGGCGAGCAGAGCAAGGCTATGAGGCGACTGTAGAGGAGCTGCTACATCCCGAGACGCAACCCGAGGTCGACGAGTACATGCTCTACCGTTACCTCCCGATGACCGAGATCGCGTTCAGCCACGTGCAGGGCGTCACGCACTGGCTCTACTACATGGTACACACGAGGCGCCCCCTGCAGGAAAAGATGGCGCTCTTTTACCATCATCTGTTCGCTACGGGGGATGCCAAGGTCAACGCCCCCAACCATATGCTCAGGCAGGTCCGGATATTTCGGGATCGTGGCATGGGCAACTATAAAGAGCTGCTTGTTCAACTGGCCAGGGACCCGGCCATGATCTTCTGGCTCGACAACAACTTGAACCACAAGGGTGCTCCCAACGAGAACTGGGGGCGCGAGCTTCTGGAGCTGTTCTCCATGGGCGTGGGTAGCTACACCGAGAGCGATGTGCTCGAGTGCTCCCGCGCGTTTACCGGCTGGACGATCAGCCCCAAAATCCCAACCTCGCCGTACGGGCGCTTCTACTGGCGATTCGCCTACCGCCCCGAAGACCATGACTCCTCGGAGAAGACCTTCCTGGGCAACACGGGACGCCTCAATGGCGAGGACGTCATAGACATCATCGTCCAGCAGCCGGCGTGCCACAGATTCGTCGCCCGGCATCTATACAACTTCTTCGTGGCCGACGAACCACCGGTACCCCTGTGGCCCAGTGAGCCTCCGCGGGACCCGGAGGCCATCAGGACGCTGTCCGATGCGTTTGTCAGCTCCGGCTGCGAAATGAGACCGGTGTTACGGACGCTCTTTAACTCCGACTTCTTCAAAGACGCCATGTATCAGAAGGTCAGGAGCCCCATCGAGGTTTTTGTTGGGACTGTCCGGCTCACCCGCGACCTCGAGGGGCCTGCTGCTGGACTTCCCATCATAGAGCCGGTGGCCAAAGAGCCGGGCTATATGGGGCAGAGCATCCTAGATCCACCCAGCGTAGAAGGCTGGCACGCCGGCCAGGGCTGGATCAACAGCGGCACCCTGGCCCAGCGAATCAACTTCGTAACCGATCGCGTCAGCAATACCGATCTACCGGGTGTCCAGGACATCGTCAGTCGAGTGGCCTCCGGAGGTACCTCGATGACGCCCGATGCGTTCGTCGAACGGTGCCTGGACCTGATCGGACCGCTCAGGGTGGACGATTCCACGCGAGCCGAGCTGGAGGCCCATGTCGAGACCGACGGGTCGTTGAACTGGGCTACAGACGAAGGGTTCGCCGACCTGTCCCGCCGCGTCGGAGACACCCTGGCGCTAATCGCTTCGACCAGGGAGTACCAATTCGGCTAGTCCACGGCTGACGGAATGTAAGGAAGAGGCGATGACTGCGACAGCCAAAGCCCCGGTACTGGTGGTGTTGCAACTTACCGGTGGCAACGACTACATGAACACCGTCATCCCTTACGCTGATTCCAACTACTATGACAGCAGGCCGGCGCTGGGAATTCCGGAAGACACCGTCCTCAAGCTGGACGACGAGGTGGGTTTCCATCCATCCATGAGAGCCATGAAGGAGATCTACGTCCGGGGTGACATGGCAATCATTCACGGAGTTGGCTACCGGAACCCCTCCAGGTCTCACTTCAGGTCGATGGACATCTGGCATACCGCCGAGCCGGACGGCGTGGCAACCGAGGGGTGGCTGGGCAGGGTGGTTCGAGAGCTCGATCCAGAGGGCGAGAACCCCGTAACCGCTGTAAACATCGGCCAGGGTCTGCCGCGGGCTTTGGTTGCTCCTGGCGCCTCCGTCTCGTGCGTTGCCGACCTGTCGACCTACGGGTTGCTCACCGGCATCGAGCGGGAGGCGCGGCGCACGAAAATGCTGGACCGATTTGCGGCCATGTACGCCCCGGCCGTGGGCACCGGCGTTGTGACGGACTATCTGAGGCAAACGGGTACGGACCTTCTGAAGGGGGTCGACATCTTGAAGTCGGCTCTGGCGCCATACACCTCCGACGTCGAGTACGCCTCCAACGGCATCGCCAGCAGCTTGCGCGACATCGCCACGATCCACCTGGCTGACTTGGGGACTCGTATCTTCTACACGGAGCATGGCAGCTTTGACACGCATGGGGCGCAGGCCGGCACACATGCCAGGTTGTGGAACGAGGTCTCCGAGGCGATCTCCGATTTTTGGCATGACCTCAGAGAGCATGGTGCGGACAACAACGTTGTGATGCTCCTTTTCTCCGAGTTCGGTCGTAGAGTCCGAGACAACGGCTCCGGGACCGACCATGGTGCTGCCGGCGTGGCGTTTGCCATAGGTCCAAAGGTCAAGGGAGGCCTGTACGGAGAGTACCCCGAGACCGGGGCGGCGGCGCTCTCCGAGGGCGACCTGGTCTCGAACCTGGACTTCCGCAGCGCGTACTCCAACATCGTCGAAGACTGGCTGGGCCTCGACGCCACGCCGATCGTCAACGGCCGGTTCCAGCATCCGGGTTTCATCGCAGGATAACCATGCGGACTACGACAGTGTCCGGGCGTACCTGGAGCTTCAGTCACTCCTTGGGGGCCTTCAGCGAGGAGGGCAAGGGCTTTCTTCATCCCACAGACGTGGCCGTCGCTCCGGGTGGCGTCCTCTACGTCGTGAGCAGGGGCCAGTTCGCAACTATGGACTCCAAAATCTCCAAAGACCGGCTCAGGATCACGAAGCTGACCATCGACGAGGAGTTCATCAGCGAGTTCGCGACGGGCCATTTCAGCTGGCCCGCGGGACTGGCCCTGGACAGCCAGGGCAACCTCTGCTGCTCGGATGAGCGCGACAATGTGATTCGCGTCTACAGCCCGGACGGCCAGAAGCTGGATGCCTGGGGACGGGAAGGCGCTGACGTTGGCCAGTTCAGCGGCCCGTCCGGCCTCGCTTTCGACGGCGAGGATACTCTGTACGTAGTGGACACGTTCAACAGCCGAGTCCAGCGTTTCACGCGCGACGGCGCCGGTCTCGGGGGTTGGGGCGGCGCCGGCGTCGGTGAAGGGGAGTTCGACCGGCCCTGGGGGGTCACCATAGATGACAAGGGCGACGTCTATGTGGCCGATTGGGGAAACGACCGGGTCCAGAAGTTCGCGCCTGACGGCTCGTTCCTTATGAGCTTCGGCTCTGCTTCCTATGGAGGTGAGCTGGACCACCCGGCGGACGTGGCGGTCGATACCCAGGGCGACGTGTACGTGACCGACTGGGGCAACAAGCGTGTGCAGATCTACGATGCCACCGGCGAGATACTGACGGCGCTCTACGGCGACGCCATAGAGTTCTCGCAGTGGGGCCGGCTGAAGATGGAGGGCAACGAAGAGGTCGCCAAGGCGTACGCTAGGGTCGAGGATCTGTCCCCGCTGGGCAAATTCGACAGGCCAAGGGGCATAGCGATCGACGAGAGGGACCGAGTCATCGTCGTTGACAGCACCCGCTGCCGGCTACAGGTCTACGCCAAGGAGGACGGCTACTCCGATCCTGAGTTCAACCTCTGACACGTATCGCGCGCTCGACTCGATGATCTGAGGCTTCGAGACAGACGCTACAGCAGGCGGAGCATGGATGCCCGAAGCTGGTCCAGCCGGGTGATGTCAGTCGTCTTCCGCAGGTACTCGTCGAAGTCCTTGCAGTCGAGTATGGACCGCTGAACGTACTCGGCATAGGGCTCTCCGCCGGCGCGTGCCAGGGCCTGGTAGCTGCTGACCTCCTCCTCGTCGTGCTCGTAGTACCTGTAGGTCGACGTAGGGTACGCGCCCCAGGGCTGCTCCACCACGGCGTCGACGAAGATGTACGGAATGGTCGTCCGGTCGGGGTCGCGCCGGACCTCGTCTGTGCTGACCACCTCTTCGCAGCTCACGATTACGGCCTTGGAGGCCTTTACCATCTCGGGCTCCTGGGTCGTGAACCCCTCGATGATGACGTTGCCCATCTCGTCGGCCTTCTGGGCGTGGATGATGGAAACGTCAGGAGTGCACGCGGGCAGCAGGACCACGGGCTCGCCGGGGTTCCAGGGGTTGTCGACCAGCTCGAAGGGCTTTCGGTCATCGGCGCTCTTCTTGTTGAGTATGTCGGAGCCAAGCAGGCTCTTGATGGGCATGAACGGCAGGCCCAGGGAGCCCGCCAGGAACCGGGAGGCCATGCCCAGATGGCTGTAGTCGTCGACCTCCACGGTGCCCTCTTCGATGGCACGTCGCCAGCGGAACGCGATACCAAACCGCTCGCTGTTGCCGGTCCCGCACTCGGTCCGTTTCACCAGGCCGGCGCCGACGAGGACGTCCATGGACATGGCTAGGTTGCACCCGACCAGGGTCAGGTCGCGTTTGCCCTGGCGTACGATCTCGTGGGCCATCGCCATGGCGCAGCGGCCTATGCTCTGGCCCCCCATGCCTATGGTGGCGCCGTCGAACACGAAGTTCGAGACCGCCTCAGACGCCGTCATGAGCTTGCTACCTGTCCGCTTTGACACCTGGTTCGCCTTTCCTAGATGACCTGCGAGAGTCCGCCCCTACCGGCCACACGGCCACGACCGCTGTCAGATATCGGAGCGGCTCGATGGGCCGCGCCATTGTATCAAAAGACAGCAGCTCAGGGCACACCGGGACCCCCACCCCGTTCTTGCCGGGCGCGACGCCACGGTGTTAGACTCGTCAGACTCTGGCGCACCCTTGGTCAGGAGCTACTGACAGTGCCTAAGGGCGACCCTCGAAACGGGGTCTACTATGGCTGGTTCGTGCTTGCCGCATGCTTCTTCGCCATGTTCGTATCGGTGGGTGGGCGCAACGGCTTCGGCGTGTTCATCATCGACATGACCGACGACTTCGGCTGGAGCCGCGGGACCATATCCATGGCGATAGCGATCGGCTGGCTGGTCAACGGCGCCAGCCAGCCCTTCCTCGGTCGCCTGTACGACAGGTTCGGCGGGCGCAGGACGATCTCCATCAGCCTCGTCGTGCTGGGCGCCGGCACGATGCTCCTGAGCCGGACCAATAGCGTCTGGTTTCTCATCCTGGTCTACGGCGTGGTGATGTCGGTGGCGGCGGGCGGCGCCTCGCTGGTCACCATCCACGCGCTTCTGGCCAGATGGTTCTATCGCAGACGGGGCCAGGTGCTGAGCATCTCCACGGCTGGGGCATCGGCGGGCGCCCTGGTGCTTGCGCCATTCGCCGCGTATCTGATCCTGGTGGTCGGCTGGCGCATGACGTGGACGGTGATGGGCGCAATGATACTCCTGCTGGCGGTGCCGCTAGCGTTTCTGATGATAAGGGACGATCCGGCCGACATTGGAGAACAGCCCGATGGCGACGGTGACCGGAGTGATAGAGGCGGACGTCCCAGGTCGAGAGACGGCTATCAGCGGGGACCGCTTGAGGCCGACGACTGGCGGGAGTCGTACAGGACTCGCCCGATGTGGCAGCTTACGGGCGCCTATTTCGTCTGCGGCATGACCACGGCGATAATATCGGCGCACTACGTTCCGTTCGCCATAGACCGGGGCGCCTCGCTCGGCACCGCGGCCCTGGCCTTCGGGCTCATGAGCGGTCTCAACGTCATAGGCGTGCTGGCTGTGGGCACGATGTCCGACCGCCTGAGCCGGAAGAACCTGCTGGGCACGGTCTACGCGGTGCGTGGCCTCGCCTATCTGATGCTGCTGCTGGCCCCGGGCGCCTGGGCCCTGTGGGGGTTCGCCGTGATCGCGGGCATGTCGTGGATAGCCTCGGCCCCGCTGACCTCGTCGCTTACGGCGGACATCTACGGGATCAGGAACATGGGCGTGCTGAACGGCATGGCGACATTCTCCCATCAGATCGGAGGAGCCCTCAGTATCTACCTCGGTGGGACGCTCTACGACCTGTTCGGCGCATACGACGTGCCGTTCGCCATCGCGGGAGCGATGCTTGTGGGCGCCAGTATCGCGAGCTTCAGCATCAAAGAACGGGCGTACTCGTCGCGATACCAGCCGCCGCAACGCGTGCCGGTCCCCGCCGCCGCCGATGGCGACTAGCCGGTCCGTCCAGGCCCGCGTCTGATCTGAGACACGTGAAGATCTCGACTTCAACCACCCTGGTCCCCGCTCGCTACTCCAGGCCCCTCGACCGCGCGGACGGCTCCGAAGGCGGGTCGCTTATCGAGGTCTCCGACGACGGCGTCGTCCTCGACCTCGCCGGCGCCGTGCTGGATGGAGAGGACTTCACCGGCCTGGGATTCTACGTCCACGACTGCGAGTCCGTCACGATCGAGAACGGCGTCATCAAAGGCTTCTACTACGGGATTAGGGCGGAAAACGTTCGCAGGCTGACCATCCGAAACTGCGTCGTGTCGGACAATCACAACCCGCGGGATGTGGGATGGCTCCCGGACACCGGCGACCCGGTGGAGGACGGCTTCGGCGGCGGGGTCTATCTGCGTGACGTGTCCGATAGCCTGTTTGAGAACAACGAGCTCAACGACAACTTCGACGGCATCCTGCTTGTGGGCTCGGACCGGAACACCCTCCGCAATAACAACGCGTCGTACAACAGCAACGTCGGGATCCACCTGGTCCGATCGAGCCACAACGTCCTGGAGGAGAACCGGGCGGACCACTGCATACGCTACACGGGCGATTTCTGGTGCGACACGGCCGACTCGGCGGGCATGCTCCTGGAGGAGTACTCCCATCACAACAGGATCGTGGGCAACAGCCTGCGCTATGGGGGCGACGGCTTCTTCATCAGGGCCAACAACCGGCACGGCTGCAGCCACAACTACGTGGCGAAGAACGACGCGAGCTTCTCGCCCAACAACGCCTTCGAGGCGGGTTTCTCCCAGCACAACCTCTTCGAGGACAACGTCGCGGACTTCTCCAACTACGGCTTCTGGCTCGGCTACTCCCGCAACACGACGGTTCGACGAAACAGCGTCAGGTCGAACCGCTTCGACGGAGTCGCCATCGAGGAGGGGCGCCACAACCTGATCGAGGAGAACGACATCGAGGGCAACCGGTACGGGATAAGGCTCTGGGGGGCAATCTCGGACGACGACGAGGGCCCATCGGAGGTCTGTGCCGTCCGCGGCAATAGGATAACGGGATCGAGGGAGGCTGGAGTGGTGTTCCCCACGGGGGACAACGTCTTTCGCGCCAACCGTAAGGACGTTGAGAGCTCGTGACGGCCCGGCCGCTATGATTGGCGTACCAGAAAGCCTGAAGCCCGTCGTCTTCCTGGCCCACCACTCCGAGCCGGGCGACCCCGACCTGCTGGAGTGGATCAGGCATCAGATCGACACGATGCTGGGCCTGGGCCCGCTCTACATCGTCGTGCTTCTCGGCATCGTGGTCCTGGCCATCCCGCTGGGCATAACCGTGCTGTTCCTCCTCAACCGCCGCCGCGGGGCCCGGTCATAGGGGCCCGCTCACAAGCTCCTAGATCGCGTCGGCCAGGACCTCGACCAGGTGTCTCGCCTTGCGGGCGGTCCCGTGCTCGATCTGCTGCCGGCAGGACACGCCTTCAGACACGACGGTGAAGTCGCCCTCCTGCTCCCGTATGGCCGGGAACAGGACCTGCTCGCCTATCTCCATCGACAGGTCGTAGTGCTCCTTTTCGAACCCGAAGGAGCCGGCCATCCCGCAGCAGCCGGACTCGATCTCCTCCGTGTCAGGACCCAGCGACCTCAAGACCTGCATCGCCGCGTCGGTCCCCACCAGCGCCTTCTGGTGGCAGTGGCCGTGAAGCAGCAACTTGCCAGGCGAGCCGTCGGTCTTGATGCGCGCTCCGTGCTCTTCGGCGGCGTGGAGGACGAACTCCTCGACGAGCATGGTGCTCGCCTGGACCGCCCTGGCCCTGGGCTCCCCGTCCAGCAGGTCGACGTAATCGTCCTTGAAGCTCAGGATGCAGCTTGGTTCCAGCCCGACGAGCTTCGCGCCTCTCTCGACATAGGGGTATATGCGGTCCACGTTGTGCCGGGCGTTCCGGCGGGCCTTTTCCAGCATGCCTTTGGACAGCATCGGCCGGCCGCAACACCTCACGCCGGGGACGACGACGCGGAAACCCAGGTTCTCCAGGACTTTCACCGCCGCCCTGCCCAGCTCCGGATGGTTGTAGTTGGTGAAGGTATCGGGGAACAGTACCGCGTCACCGTGCTTCGCGTCCGCGGGAGAGGACCCTCCTCTGGCCTTGAACCACTGCAGGAAGGTCTGACCGGCGAACCTGGGAAGCTTTCGACTTCCTGCGATCCCCACCTGGGACTCGAGCAGGTCGGACACGACACTCGCTTCCATGGTCCAGTTGGAAAGCGGCGCGAAGAAGGAGCCCAGCTTGCTGAGGGTCGCGATGTTCCCGAACATGAGGTCACGCAGGGAGTGGCCACGGGCCTTGTGGTAAGTATTCAGGAACTCGTACTTGAGCTTGGCGACGTCGACGTTGGACGGGCACTCGGCCTTACAGCCTTTGCACGCGAGACAGAGGTCTAATACGTCGTGCATCTCCTTGCTGCTGAGCATGTCCGGCGGCAGAGCGCCCGACATGGCCGCGCGTAGCGCGTTGGCACGGCCTCTGGGTGAGTGCTCCTCGCCCCGGGTGGCCATGTAGGACGGGCACATCGTGCCCCCAAGCTTCCGGCACGCGCCCTGGCCGTTGCACATCTCGATGGCCGATGCGAAGCTGCCCTCCTGAGCGAAAGCGAAGCCGCTCTTGTACTCGACGGTGCTGTACGACGGCCCGGTCCTCAAGTTCTCGGTCATTGATGGAGGGTCGACGATCTTCCCCGGGTTCATGATGCCCTTGGGGTCGAAGGCGCGTTTGACATCGGCGAATGCCCGGCAGATCTGGGGTCCGAACATCTTCTCCAGCCATGGGCTGCGCACCAGCCCGTCTCCATGCTCCCCGCTGATGGATCCGCCGTACTCCAGGACCAGGTCGCTGATCTCGTCGGCGATGGACACCATGCGATCGACGCCGTCCTGCCGCTTCATGTCGATCAGAGGCCGGATGTGCAGACAGCCGACGCTGGCGTGCCCGTAGTATCCCGCCGTCGTACCGTTGGCGCGAACGATCTCGTCGAACCGCCTGACGAAGTCGGGCAGCACATCGGGTGCAACGGCCGTGTCTTCGACGAAAGGCAGGGGCTTCGCGTCTCCGGGCACGTTCATCATTAGCCCTAACCCCGCCTTGCGGAACGCCCAGACCCTGGCCTGGTCCGCCGGGTCCGTGAGTCGAGTGACCGCATAGCCAAGACCGCGCGTGGTCGTCATCCTCTCCAGGCGGTCGAGCTTGGACTCCACTTCAGCGACCGAGTCCCCCACCAGCTCGACCACCAGCAGCGCGTCCGGGTCTCCCTGGATGAAGTCCATCAGCCGGCTGTACTCCAGGTTGGAACGCGCCTGCCGGATAATCATGCTGCCGATCAGCTCGACCGCCGCTGGCTCCAGCTCCAGCGTTGCGACCGTCGCCTCCATCGACTCCAGCAGGGTGTTGAAGTGGAGGACGGCCAGCGCCTTCTCTTTGGGGATGGGCACTGTCCTGAGCTTCGCCTCCGTCACCGTCACCAGCGTGCCCTCGGAGCCCACGACGAACCGTGCCATGTTGAAGCCGCCGCCCGACAGCTCGTCCAGGTTATATCCCGACACCCTGCGCTGAATCTTGGGGTAGCGGGCCAGGACCTCCTCGCGGTTCGCCTCGCCGATGGCCAGCAGACTGCGGTAGATCTCGGGCTCCAGGCCGTCGCCGCTCGCCGCCGACTCCAGGGCGGCTCCATCCAGCGGGCCGTAGCGTGACCGGTCGCCGTTGGACAGGATCACGTCCAGGTCTATGACGTTGTCGACGGTCTTGCCCCACGTTATCGAGTGGGCGCCGCACGAGTTGTTGCCCAGCGCCCCTCCCACGTTGCCCCGGTTGCTGGTGCTTGGGTCCGGGGCGAACAGCACGCCGTGGGGCTGGAGACGCGCATTCAGCTCATCCAGAACGATGCCCGGCTGGGCCCGCACCCAGCCCTCCTCGGCGTTGACCTCGACGACGTTCCTCATGTACTTGGAGAAGTCGATGACTATGGCGTTGCCGACCGTCTGGCCGGCCAGGCTGGTGCCCCCGCCCCGGGGCAGGACCGGCAGCCCATGACGGTCCGCCTCCTCCACGACCGCGATGACGTCCTCGTCGTTTCGGGGGATCACCACGCCGATGGGCTCGATCTGGTAGATGCTGGCGTCGGTGCTGTAGAGCACACGGGTCATCTTGTCGAAGCGCACCTCGCCCGACACCTGCCGCTTCAGGTCTTCGACGAGAGTCCCCATGTCCGAGTCCGTGAGCTTGGCCGTCATAGCCTCCGTCCAGTCCGCTAGGGTGCGCGCCACAGAGCGTTGTAATAGGATAGCCCGCCGGCTTACGCTTTGGGAAGCGGCTGTGGTCGCACACGAGTCGCGTCCGCCCGGCATGGTGGGCCTTATGCGGCGGGCAGACGTTTCAACCTCACTTCTTGGTTTCCCCTCTCCATGTCCGATGGAGAGGGGACTCACTCAACCGCGCCTCACCCATTGGCCAGGTAGGGGTGAGGTCGGCGTCTTCCGCAAGTCGAGCCAGCCTGACATAGCGGGCCTTGTGCAGCGGGCAGACGTTTCAACCTCACCCCTTGTTTTCCCCTCTCCATCCGACATGGAGAGGGGACTCCCTCAACCGCGACTCGCCCTCTAGTCAGGCAGGGGTGAGGTGCGACTCATTGACGGGCCTTCTTCCCGGAACTTACACTTGCCGGACACAAACGCGGCCCCCTCTGGACGGTCCGCGACGAGGTGTGGAGCTTGACGGAATCCCCGGACAGTGCGTTGCTGGCAGAGATCGAGGCCCACGCGGTCGAAATCGCCCGTGGGGCCGGTGCGATGCTCGCGCGCGACTTTGGAAAGCCTCTGAAGGTCGAGTACAAGGACGAAAGGAAGAGGGACCCCGTCACCGAGGTAGACAAGGAGGTCCAATCCTATCTGAAAAAGGCCATCCTGGACCGTTTCCCGGACCACGGTGTGCTGGGCGAGGAAGGGCAGGACGACGACGGCCCGGCCCGGGAGTTCATGTGGGTCCTGGACCCACTGGACGGGACCAAGAACTACATAGGCGGGCTTCCTGTTTACTCATCGTCCATAGGCGTCATGCACAGGGGCAGCCCGATCGCCGGGGCCCTGTATGTGCCCTGGCCGTCAAAGGGGAACGGCGTGGTGCTCCACGCCCGAAGAGGCGGAGGCGCGTTTGTCGATGAGGAGCCGCTGTCCGTCGCCGACTCCCCGGAGCCCAAGGGCAACGCTCTGGTGACGCTGCCGGGACCGTGGATGGCCATGCTCCGGTTCGGCAAACCGATGCGAAGCAAGGTGGGAGAGGTCCGGGTCACAGGGAGCATCGCCTACGAGCTGGCGATGACCGCCAGAGGGGTGTTCCAGTACTCGATCACCCTGACGCCCCATCTGTGGGACATCGCTGCGGGGGCGGCGATAGTCCCGGAGGCGGGCGGTCTGGTGATGCTGGGACACCGGCCTAAGGGCTTTCGGAGCCTACTCGCGCCCATCCGGTGGGAGCCGGTGGGCTCCCTGGTGCCCTCGTGGCGGGACGGCGAGACCACGCTGACGGACCTGCGTAGCTGGTCGATGCCCATGGCCTTCGGGGCCCCCGGGCCGGTCCGCTACGTCACTTCCAACATCGGGATCAGGTCCTCACTGAGGCGGAGGTTCACCAGACGCCTTCGGGGCATGATGCGCCGGAAAGGACATCGATGAAGAAACCGTCGCGATCACGTTACCTCTAGCGTAGGGATTCTCAAGGCATCGGGGAAGAGGGAAGGTCACATAGGCGGACAGAGAGGTCGAGGCCCAGAGCGTGTCCAGGACCGCGGTGTGCTGCCAAAATAGTTGCTAACTGATGGGAGAACTGGATATGGATGTAACAGGAAGATCCGCCGTCGTCACCGGCGCTGGAAGAGGCATCGGCCGCGGCATCAGCTTAGTGTTGGCGCGAAACGGTGCTCATGTGGCCGTGGCTGACATTAACCTGGAAAGCGCCCAAAAAGTCGCCGCCGAGGTGACCTATTTCGGACGTCGGTCGCTGGGCGTGTCCTTGGACGTTACCGACCAGGAGTCCACCGACCGCATGGTCGGGAAAGCGATTGAATCGTTTGGCCGCATCGACATTCTGGTGAACAACGCCGGGGTCATTGGGGCAGAGGGCTGGGAACAGCGGGAGAAACCAGATGAGGATGACTGGGACTTGACATTCGAGGTCAATGTTAAGGGTATCGCTAGGGTCACCGATGCAATCGTGCCAAGTATGAAGGAGAATCGCTATGGCAAGATCATCAATATCGCCTCCATCGCCGCCCGCCAGGGAAGCCCCGGCAACCCACCTTACCCCGTCTCCAAGGCAGGAGTCATAAGCTTGACCCAGTCCCAGGCCCTGGAGCTGGCACCACACAACATCAATGTCAACGCCATCTGTCCTGGCCTGCTCTGGACCCCTATGTTTGAGAGAATAATCGATCGCTCGGCCGTGAGACCTAACCCGGAAGGCAAGTCAGATAGGGAGCTTTTCATGGACAGCGTCGCGGCTGGCATTCCCTTGGGCCGTGAGCAGACACCCGAAGACATTGGGAATCTGGCGTCGTTCCTGGCTTCCGATTACGCTTGCAACATAACCGGCCAGTCCATCAACGTGAGTGGCGGCCGCTTCATGAACTGAGGACGCTGATCCAGTCATCCATTGTTGAGGGACAGGACCTCTAACACCATCCCTATTTGGCGATCAGGTTACCTCCAGCGTCGGGTTTCTCAGGGCATCGGCGTACTGGGTCCGGTCCAGCGGGATGAATTCCTTCTGGTATACCTGGATGCGGTACGACTCGTAGTCGGCGATGAACAGGCGGAACTCGTCGTCTATACGGACCGATCTCGGCCGCCTCAGATACTTCTCCTGTTCCATTCTCCCAGTCTCCCTGTGCCTGTTGGGCACAGCGTTTGTGAGCATATAGGTCCGGGCCACGCGGGATAGGGATGCGTCACCCCTGAAAGTCCAGATGTACCGGCCCTCCGCGTTAAACATCTGCACACGGTCGTTGCCCCAGTCCGCGACGTATATGTCGCCATGTCCATCGACCGCGATGCCGGTAGGCCTGTCGAACTCCGACTCGCCGGCGCCGGCCGAGCCCACGACGTTCTTCAGCTCGCCGTCGCCGGAGAAGACCTGAAACCTGTTATTGCCCCAGTCGGCCACATAGACGTCGCCGCGCTCATCGACGTGGAGTCCCCAGGGCAGGTCCATCTCTCCCGGCTGTGTGCCGTGCGAGCCGAAGCCGTCTATGTACTCGCCTTCGGGCGTGTACCGCTGGATCCTGTGGTTCTTGGAGTCGACGACGGCGAGGTTCCCCTCGGGATCGAAGGCTATGCCGGCCGGGCCGTCGAACTCACCGTCTCCGTCGCCGGTCGAACCCCACTTCGAAACGAACTCTCCGGCCTCGTCGAACCTTGTAATCCGGTTGGTCGACTCGTCGCTGACGAAGATATGTCCGTCATTGTTGGTGATGATCTGCACGGGCCAGATGAGCTCGCCATCGCCGGTCCCGTAGCGACCGAATTCCTGGAGCTCGTCGGTTAGCTGATCCGAGTCCTCTATGGACCAGATCCTGATCTGGGCGGTCCCCTCCGAGCGCATGAGTATGTAGATCTTGCCGTTCTCTCCGAAGGCGACGTCGGCGGGGAAGTTCGATACCCGACGCATGCCGAGCGTCTTCAGATACGGGTAGCCTGCTCTGAGCAGACCGTGTGGGCGTCCCATAGAGGCCTCCTTCAGAGCTCAGGACCTGAACGGAGATATCTGCTCGTAGTCACCCTTTACGATGGGTTGGGCCTCCACTTCGAGCCACTGCTCCAGTACCGTCCCGTAGATGCCCCGGAAGTCGATCGTGTGCTTCAGGTCCTCGCCGTGTTCCCAGTCTGCTGGGTCCAGGGAGGGGTATTCAGAGTAGAGGCCGCCGTCTATGCTGTTTCCGAACATAAAGGCGCCTCCACCGGAACCGTGGTCCGTCCCGCTGCCGTTGTCGCGCATGCGGCGTCCGAACTCGGTGAACGCGAACACGGTGACGCGGTCGCCGGCGTCGTGCTCTTCCAGGTCGTCCAGGAAGTCTGAGATCGCCCCTGAGACTTCCGTCATAAGCTTGGGGTGGCCCGCCAGTTCATTGGCGTGCGTGTCGTAGCCTCCGTGGCTCGTGTAGAAGACCCTCGTTCCGAGGTCAGCCAGATGGATCCTCGCGACGTCCCTGAGGCTCTTGGCTATTGCGTTGTCCGCGTACTCCACCGACGACGTGTACCGGTCCGCGACGTCGGATAGCAGGTCCGCTCCCTTGAGAACATCCACACCCGTCTGCCCTATGTATTCCGATACCGGCCCGGTGCCTATGGCCTGTCCGTAGATCGATTTGAAAGCCTGGATGGCCTTGTCCCGCAACTGCTCCTGTTCGAGGCGGTTCATGACCCCGTAGCCTTCCAGGTCTCCGATAGACGTGACCGGCACTCCCGCGACCGCCATCGCTCTCGGGAGCCCCTGGCCGATGTTCACTCCGGTGAGCACGTTCTCCGAGTTCGGGTCCAGCTCTCTGACGGCCTGCCCCAGCCAGCCCTCGCTGCCAATCCTGTCCGGTTCGGCGGTGTGCCAGATGTCCATCCCCCTGAAATGAGACCTGTTCGAGTCCGGGTATCCGATGCCCTGGATAATCGCCATCCGCTTCTCGTCATAGAGTCTCTTGAAAGGGGTCGCGTTGGAGTTGATGGCGAGCTCATCAGTTATGGGCAGGACCTCGTCCCGACCGACGACGATCTTCTTCCGGGCATCGTAGTAGTGCTCGTTGGTGTATGGCACTATCGTGTTGATAAAGTCGTTTCCGCCGGTAAGCTGAACGACTACGAGCGTGTTCTCCGCGGTACTTGTAGCCATGCTTGTCCCCCCGTGAGACCTTTCGGCTGAATTCGCGTTAGGCGAACTGGTAGTCGACGGTCGACGCCAGCATCTGCAGAACGTTGTGGACCCCTACAGAATCGGCGCCGTTTTCGTCCCTTATCTCACTCAGCTCCTTTGTATACGAGACCAGCGAGTTGTAGGTCGACTCGCTGACCCCGATCGCTCCCATAAGGTCCAGGCATCGGTCGACTATCTGTGACGGGTCGTCGTCGAGGCTGCCGGCGCGGGAGAGAATGTCTCTGACGCCGGGCTTGGACCGGTCTTCGAACTGTCTCTCCACGAACCCGATCCTCTCGCTGAGAGTCCCGGAGTCGATCCACTCGTGGCCTGTATGCCATCCTTCCACAGTCGGGGGGTTCATCAGCCTCTGGCCCATGATCGCCAGCGGCCCTTCATACAGGGAGCCGTTCAGCGTCGTGACTGCGAACTCGTGAATGCCTGGACTTGGAGAGCTGAACTCACCGGTCTGCTTCAGCACGCCTGCTATAAGCTCGGTTGGGCTTTTGACCTTTCGGAGGTTGATCGACCTTCGGAAGAATTCGGAGCTGAACAGCTCCCTCAGGACCGCTCTCATGTCTCCGTCTGTTTCGATGAACACCTCCGAAAGCTGTGAGACGGCTTGTTTGTCCTTTGGCGGAACTGTCTGCCACGAAGGCACCTGTGTCTCGTCCTCTACAAAGAAGTTGTACAGGTGTCTGGAGATGAACCTGGCGGTCGCGGGCTGTCTGACGATGATATCGATTATGTCTTCGCCGTCGAAATTGCCCTTGTGGCAGAGGAACTCCTTCTCCCCCTCGTCGTGGTCTTCAGGCAGGAACTCGAACTCCGAGGGATAGTGCCCAACGGGATAGAGTGAAAGAGGCTGTCGGAAAGTCCATCCGGTAAACGCGCGGGAGGCGCCCTTTATATCGTCCTCCGTGTAGTTTCCGACGCCCATCGAGAACAACTCCAGTAGCTCTCTGCCGTAGTTCTCATTGATCTCGTCCTTGTGGTTCTCATTGTTGTCGAGCCAGAAGATCATGGCGGGATCGCGGGACAGCTCCAGCAGTATTCTCCTGAGATTCGTCATGCCCACTTCGCGGAACATGCCGATCTCTCTGTACATGGAGTGGCCGTGCTCGCTCTTACCCCAGGCGGCAGGGAAGAGATGGTGCAGGAAGAGGGACATCTTCTCTTCGAGCGGCCGCCTGGTGTTTACCATTCGGTACAGCCATTTGCCCACGTGGATGGCGACCTGCTCGCCGCCGTAGTACCGGTCCACGTAAGAGGTGTCCACGGCCGGAAACCGCTCCGGCGTCACCAGGTCGTCGACGATTTCCTCATAGGTCTGCTCTCTTGTCAGAACGTCGAGCTCCGCCGGCGTGGCTCCGAAGCCCGCGCGCCTCATCAGGTGGGCCACAAGCGATCGATCGGATTTCATGACAGATTCTCCTCCGGCATCACCACACACTCCTTCCGCGGAAGGACTTGGCTCTCGGTGATACCATGGACCCAATCATAGCGGCGCTGTCAACCGTTCCGGACTGCGGTCTACATACCATATGTCCGTGGTGTCTAGCCAGCCTTCTGGATTCCGGCTTTCGCCGGAATGGCGGGCCCGTGAGGACGGGACGTCCCGGTGGGCTTCAAACTGGGCACTTCAGTGTCCGGGACGTTACGCTCTCCCGGACTGAAGTCCGGGGTTTGATCCCCATGAAACGACAGGAGATACCCATAGCGCAGACCGGCCTCCGCCCGGTGGAAGGTCGTCCCGTGGAAGGATGCCTACTCGCCCCGGACCTGTTTGAACAGGCGTAGCCAGTTGCCGCCCAACACGTTACCGTCTCTAGTCTCGCGGGGCGCTCCGAAGCCCTTGGGTGACCGATGCCACCTCCTCCACGATCTCTAGGGGATTCCAGCCGACTTCGGCCTTGTCCCGGAAGAATCTGCCAGTGAGCTCCCTCGGCTGCGTGATCAGCCAGAGAGCGGTCTCGGCGGACTCGCGCGGGTCCCCCGGCGCGTTGGGAGCCATATCGGTTCGGACCATACCCGGCGACATCGCGTTCACGGTTACCCTGCCCGACAGAGCGTTGGCGGAGGCGATGGTCAGGGCGTGCAGGGCTGCCTTGGAGACACCGTAGGCGCCCAAGAGGCGCGGCGAGACAATGCCACTGATAGACCCCACGTTGACGACCCGGGGGTCCTCTGCTTGGAGCAGGAAAGGCAAGAGCCGCTTGGTGCAGAGGTAGGGACCGATGACGTTGACCCGGAGCGTGGACTCGAAGACCTCGTCCGGCTGGCCCGCCAAGTCTCGACCTTGAGGTGGGGAGATCCCAGCATTATTGACCAGGATATCGAGCCGCCTCCAGTTCTCCTGGACCCATGCGGCCATCCGGTCCACATCCATGGCTACAGAGACGTCGGCCTGCAAGGTCAGAAGATCCGGCAGCCCCTCTCGGGCCTGAGCCAGCCTGGCATGATCCCGAGAGATGGCCAGGACGCGCGCGCCGTTTTCCAGGAAAATCTTGGCGATCTGGTAGCCGATGCCGCGACTCCCGCCGGTGACGACGGCAAGCTTGCCTGAGAGAACCATACACATCTTCCTTTCTACTCGTTGATGATGTCTACTTTCGTCCGTCTGTCCGATCAGGTTGCATTTCGAGTATATGATTTGCTGTCAATCAGCGGGGGCTGTTGCCGAACTCGACCGAGGGGCTGGTCCTGGACATGATGGGGGGAGCGGTGGCCTTCGGGCCACCTCTCTGGCGAAGGCCTTGCGATTGGTCAACCGTGCCCCGAAACGGGACAGTGCGCTTTATCGGGCGATGGCAGGTAGGGGAAGTGACCTTCGTGGAGGACGGCCTACTCGCCCCAGACCTGTTCGAACAGCCGCAGCCAGTTGCCCCCCATGACCTTGGCGATATCGTTGGCCTGATATCCCCTGGCGCTCAGGGCGAGCGCGATGTTGAAGAACTTGTCCGGCGTCTCCATGCCTTCCGGGTGGACCAGCGGGTCGGGATAGGCCACGTTCCTTTCCTGGAGCTTCGTCCCCTGCTGGGAGAATATCCAGTCGAAGAAGGCCTTTGGCTGATCCTGGGTGAAGTCGGTGCCGATGCCGACGTGGTCTATGCCCACCCTCTCGACCAGGTCGTCGATGGCGTCCACGTAGTCGTCCAGGGTGGAGTCGAAGCCTTTTCTGAGAAACGGCGGAAAGGCGTTGGCTCCTATGACACCGCCCTTTTCGGCGATCAGGTCCAACGCGTCGTCGGCCTTGTTCCTCACGTGATCGAAGAACGCCCGGGCGTTGGCGTGGGTGCAGGCGACGGGCTGCTCGGAAAGCTCGGCCGCGTCCAGAGTCGTGCGGTCGCCGACGTGGGACAGGTCTACCAGGATGCCCAGTCGGTTCATCTCTCTGACCGCGTCGACGCCGAAGTTGCTGAGCCCCTCGTCGGTGCGTTCGTAGCACCCGTTGCCCAGCAGGTTACGCTCGTTGTAGGTGACCTGTATGATCCTGACTCCGAGGGAGTGGAAGAGCGCCAGCCGGTCGAGGTCGTTCTCGATGGGGGAGGCGTTCTGCCACCCGAAGACGACGCCTACATCGCCCTGCTCCTTGGCCTGCATGATCTCCCGGACCGACGTGGCCTGGACCAGGTGGTCCTCGGTCCTGAACCTTCGCAGCCACGCCTTGATGTTGTCCACGCACTCCCGGTAGTTCTCCCAGACCGTTATGGTCGCGTTGATGGCGCTGACGCCGCCGGCGTGCAGGCTCCTGTACACCGCCGGGCTGTCCCAGTTGCTGACGTTCAGCGCGTCGATCACTACGGAGCTGTCATACAGTCTGTTAACGGAGTCTTGTTGGGTCATGCTATCTACTCCGGGAAGAGCGACATCTGGTCCTTCGGCGACGGCTCCCGGGGGCGCTGGCTCCGGAAGTGTTTGCTCAGCCACAACTCCTGGTTCTGGTAGGAGGAACCAATATCCGGCCCGTAGAGCTTCTCAGGGGGCTTCGCCATCGTCTCGAACTCCAGCCGGGCGATCCGCTGGCCGTGCTCGAGCGCAAATGGGACATCGTGCGCCCTTACCTCCAGGACCGCCCGGCTGCCCGCGCTTCGGTCCGTGGGAGGATATCCGAAGCCGGGGTCGAAGAACCCTGCGTAGTGGGTCCTCAGCTCCCCACTGGTGGGGTCGTACGCAGCCAGCTCCGCCGCAAGGTCCTCGTTGACGGCAACACGCTCACTCGATACGAGGAGATAGAACTCCTCGGGTTCCAGGATCAGGCGATGGCCTCGGATAGACTCCACGGGCTCCCAGAAGTCCTCCGCCCGGTACTCCCCTCGCTTCGATAGATCGAGGAGTGCGCTGTTTTTCTTGGCACGGTATCCGACGTGCCCATCGGCGTCGCCCAGGAGGTCCACCGTCAAGAACACGCCTTTGGCGATGTCTGCGGGCTCGTAACCTGTGCCGGGCGAGTATAGCAACGGAGACCTGGCGTGTTTCCGCTGGAGCTCCGCGGTAGTGACCCTTTTGTCCCCATGCACAAGCCTGACCTGATTGAGAGATAGTCCCTCTTGTACCTGGACGGTAAACGAGCGTGACACCACCTCGAGATACACCGGGCCCGAGTAGTTTTCCGGGATTTCGTCGAAGCCGGTGCCGTGGTCGACCACTACGCGTGTGAAGATGTCCAGCCGGCCCGTCGAGCTCTTGGGGTTGGCTCTCGCACTCACCCGGGACGGCAAGTTCATGCGCTCCATCAGGCGGATCAGATAAGGACGGTTCCTCTCCAATACCGCGCCGTCGCCGCTGAGAGGGATTTCGGGCCCGATCTGATGCTCGCGCAGCCTGCTGTGTACTGTCTTGCTTCCCGGCAAAAAGCTGCTTCTGAGTCTGTAGGCCGTGGCGCCCAGCCGGAGGTCAAGGCTCGCCGGCTGGATACTCGCTTCCGGGACCTCGTTGTCAGCGGCCGTTACCCACCCGCGACGGATTGCGTCCACCAGCTCTCCGTCGGGAAGAACGCCCTCGGGGAATCCCGGTGGAAGCGTTTCGCCGAGGACGGAGCGGTCGGGCTCTTGATGGCCGGTCGAACTCAGAGTCTGCTCCGCTTTCATGATCTTCGATCCTGCGGGCGAGTTGCCGTAGCCATTGCAGTGGCCGCGCTGGAGTGGCGTCGAGCCGCCACGCGTCCGCGAATTGCGGTCTGCCCGGTCCGCACCCGGTCAGGTCACGTGACGGACTGAAGCCCGCCTACTTCTCGGCGACCACCGGGTTGGACAGCACGCCGATCCCCGAAGCCTCGATCTCGACGACGTCGCCCGGTTGGATAGGGCCTACGCCATGGTCGGTGCCCGTCAGGATTACGTCGCCCGGTGAAAGACTGATGGCGGTGCTCAGATACGAGACCAGGAACGGGACAGTGAACAGAAGGTCGGAGGTGTTGAAGTCTTGCTTGGTTTCGCCGTTTACGCGGGCCTTTAGCTGCTGGTTGGCCGGGTCCAGGTCGGTCTCGATGACCGGGCCCAGAGGGCAGAAGCTGTCGAACCCTTTGCCGATCAGCAGGGTGCCCATGTCCATCTCTGCAAACTGGATCATGCGGGCGCTCACGTCGTTCCCGCAGCAGTAGCCCAGGACGTAGTCCAGCGCGTCGGCCTCGGACACGTGGCGGGCCTCCTTGCCGATGACGACGACGAGCTCGGCCTCGAACTCGACCTGCTTGTCGCCACTCTCGGTTACGTGGGAAGAGCTTGGGTAGACGATCGGCTGGCCCGGCCCGGTTACCGCGGTGGAGGGCTTCATGAAGAGCATCGGGAACTTGGGCGTCTCGCGCCCGGTCTCCAGGATATGAGCCTTGTAGTTGAGCCCCGCGCCTATGACCTTGCCGGGGTCCACCGGCGCCAGCACCTGTAGGTCGCCCAGCTTGCCGGCATCGGCCCCGACGTCGAACCTGCCGAAGGGCGAGCCGACGAGCTCCCGGACGGTATCGTCCGGACCCAGGACGCCGTACCGGGCCTCCCCGTTGCTGTCGTAACGCAGTATCTTCATGCCATCAATGTCCTTTCGCTAGGAAGCCGTCGTGACCGAGGGCGCCGACTCGCGCTTGAAAGCCTCGTACATCCCAGCCACGTCCGCTTCCATCGGGTCGCCGTCGTGGGCCAGGATGCGTATGCCCAGGTCGAACTCGTCGCCCCGGTTGAGGACGATCTTCTCCGTCTGGACCGGGTTCACGTTGATGCTGCCAAAGTCGAAGGCGATCCAGGGGATCCCCTCGGCCGACGCGTGGGGGATGACGGTGATGCCAGCTTGTTTTCCGTGCGCAGCCGGGCCGAACATCGACACCCAATCGGCCATGGCGCCGGTTATATCCCCGGCCGTCTTCCGTCCCTCGGAGTCCAGCAAAGAGCCGCCGTTGATGGGCCGCATCTGGTCCTCCAGGCGAATCGTGTAGTAGGCGTGGCGCGCGGGGCCGATTGTGACGTCCCAGTCGGTGGGCCGGAGCTGGGAGCGTATGTCGATGACGTTGGCCACGTCGCCGGGACGGATGTCGATGGTGCGGGTCTCCTCGGCCACCACGCGGCGTCCCAGAGGCGGCGGAGCGCCCCACTCCTCGGGGCCCTGCCACTGTACTTGCTGCACGATCCTCAGATGGTCGTCCGAAACCTCTTCGGCGTCGAACGAGGTCACCCAGATTCGGCCGGGCGACCGGCCCTGGAAGGTGGCGTTGACGTAGAAGTTGTACGTCGCCTCCTCGATCAGCGCGGACTGCTTTGGTATCAGGGGCGGCAGCATGACGAAGAAGACGTCGGCGCTTATCGTGATCGAGTTGTGGTGGGGATGGTCCACCGGGCTCTCCGTGGTCAATGGAACGCCCGAAGGGCTGTAGACGGGATACAGGTAGGCTCGTTCCAGCCCCTGAGTCAGGTCCGTGATGGGTTTGCCCCGCCAGCTGATCTTGACGTTGCGGAACCTGGGGGTGGCCCCTTTCGGCAGGTTGAGCTCCTCGACGCCGACCTCGAAGTTTTTCATGTTGCCCACCTTCTCCTCGACACGACTGCGTGTCTGTCCAGGCGATTCGCGGCCTCAGACCTTGACGGTGCGTCCCGTAGTATACGCCTCCACCGCGGCGTGAGTCACGCGGACGGATTTCAGATTGTCGCGACCCGAGGTCTGCGGCTCGCGGCCCTCGGCCACGGCGCTCAACATCTCGCCCATGGAGCCGCCCCACGCGTCCGGCGCCCACTGGCCTTCGATCTGGAACGACTGTCGTTGGGAGGGGTCGTCCTTGAAGGAAACCACCAGCTCCGTTCGGGCGTCCCGGAGGGTGCCGTAGCGGGCGACGAAGGCCGAGCCTTCCGTGCCGTCCAGGTACCAGGCGTATGGGGAGTGGTGAAGGGCGGGGGCGATGTTGTTGAAGTGGAGCGAGGCCATCAGATCGGAGGGCTCGAAGTCGCACAGCAGCGTGTAGATCATCGGGTCGACGGCATTCTGCCCGGGCACGTGAATCGCCGTCGCCTTCACCTGGGTCGGCGTTCGGCCCGTAAAGTAGCGTGTCAGGTCGACGTAGTGTATGCCGTTGTCGATCATCGTCATGTGGGGGAAGTCCAGGAAGGGGAAGTCGGCGCCGTCCTGGTACTGCCGGTGAAAATGCACGACGCTGAACAGCGGGCCCAAGACTCCACTCTCCGCCACGACCTTCAGGGCGCGGTGGTAGGACGCCCAGCGGGCCTGCTGGTTGACCATGAGGGTAACGCCGGCCTGCTCGCAGACTTCCGCGATCTGCTGTGCCTCTTCAAGGGTCGGCGCCACGGGCTTCTGCGATAGCACATTCTTGCCGGCCGCCGCGATCTTCTTGACGATCTCCAGCCGCTCGGCCGGTCGCACGGTCAGGTCGACGATCTGGACGTCATCCCGGTCCAGCACGTCGTCGACATCGGTCGTCCAGAAGGGGACCCGGTACTCCTCGGCGACCTCGCGGGCGCGCTCCTCCACCACGTCGCAGACGGCCGTGAGCCGGTACCCGAACTTGCGATAGGCGGGCAGGTGTGCGCTCTGAGCGATGTTTCCACAACCGATGAGTGCGATGCCATGGCTCTCCACGATCTCCGCAGGGGGAGCCTCGGGGGTGTAGTCACTGGGGCTAAGATCGATGGCCTGCATTTCTCTGTCTCTCCCTCGCTCGAGATCTGGGCAATGACACTCTGCCACGGTCGCGGCCGGGTGTCAATCGAGGTTTCACGTAGAGCGATATCGGATCGGTGCTGCGCCGGCTAAGGCACAAAGATCTGGAGGCCGCCGCCCGCCTCGACTCTGGCCGAGGGGATGTGCTGGTCCGTAACGAACTGCTCCAATCCGGCGCCCGGCGCCAGCAGGAATATCCGTTTGGTCGCTATCCCCCTGGGAGGCGCGGAGCCGACGGTCGCAATCATGAGGCGCCCGGCCGACTCGTCGATTACCAGGTCAGTCTCGCCCTGCTCCAGGTCCAACGTCCCGAGCCTCTCGACATGCCCGTCGAGTGCCAACATCACGATATCGACCGAGCCCGGCCCCGACTCCGCTATGGCCCAGTAGATGGCGCAATCCCCGTAGAATACGCCGCGAGACGTCGGCCAGATGCTCTCGGTGAATACAGAATCGATCTCGCTTGTAGTGAGGACATCCCCGGAAGATGGGTCGAAACGCAGCAGTTGCGAGCCGTCGACCCAGGCGAGCTGGCCGCCTACCGACTGAAAGCGAGGCGCCTCGGCCGCAAGCTCCGTCTCGGCGGCCGAGCCCAGCCTCTTGACGGCTAGCTGGCCGCCGCCGCTGCGGTTGCCGAACAGGTCGGTCTTCACCTCTCGCATGAAGTAGACGTCGTCGCCCAGGATGGTGAACCACTCGGCGTTGATGTCGGTGTTGGAGATGGAGGCGCCTGTGTACGGGTCTATCTCCTCGATGCCGAAGCTGTTGTTGTCGGACGTCCAGTCGGCGCCCCAGTCCCTTATGATGAACAGCCGTCCCTCGACCGTCACCGCGTAGATGGCGTTCTTGGCGTAGCTTGGCGAGGTCGCCGACTTCATCAGATCGATTCCCCCTGTCTCGGGGATGATCCTCAGTATGCCCAGCGAGCTCTCCTCCCAGGTGATGCCGGTCCCGCGGAGCGACCCGGTGCGGGTGTCGAAACGGGTACGGTAGAACAGAGCCGGGGAACCGGCCTGGACCGCATCGAGGGAGCCCGCGGCCTCGTCCTCGGCGACCCCTTCCGCGGGCGGCGTGGGGGTTGGGGTAGTCACCGCAGCTGGAGTGCCTGTGTCTCGGACGTTGGCCGCACCTTCGTCGGCGGTCGTGGAGGACTCCGAGCCGGCACAGGCGACCAAGGCACAGAGACCGGCGGCCAACGCCAGGCTTGCTAGCACGACATCTCGCATGACGGCTGTGCTCCTCAGGATATGCGCCCGGCGGCCCAAACTCGGCGGGGGTCCCATGATGACAGCATACCCCATCGACCGCCCGGCAAACACCCGAAGAAGCGCCGCTACCAGATGATCGGTGGAGTGTCGGAGGACGGGACGCCGCGGCGCTCTCTGGCATTCCGCCAGGGTCTCATCTAGCCACCTATCGGCGCGTCTTCCAAGTGCCGCCCCCGGACTAATACGAGTGAATCATCAAGACTCGTATCGTCCATACTCCAGGGCGGAGTCGAACATGGCGATCACGTTCTCCGGCGGCACGTCAGCCTGCATGTTGTGGACCGAGCCCATGACGTAGCCGCCACCGGGAGCCAGGTCTCCGATCCTTCTCTTCACCTCGTTGCGAACGTCCTCGGGTGTGCCTCTGGGCAGTACCTCCTGGGTGTCGATGGCGCCCCAGAAACTCAGGTCGTCGCCGAACTCCGTCTTGAGCCGTGCCGAGTCCATGCCCGTGGCCGAGACCTGCACCGGGTTGAGGACCTCGACTCCAATGTCTATGAAGTCTGGGATGAGGGCGTACACCGAGCCGTCGCTGTGCATGAAGACCTTCGCGTCGGTCTTGCTCTTGATGGACTCCACCAGGCGGCGATGGTACGGCTTCACCTTTTCGCGGTAGACCTCCGGCCTCATGTATGGGCGGTCCTGGAACCCCAGGTCGTCTCCGAAGCAAACGACGTCCACGTACTGTCCCATCTCGCCCAGGGCGAACTCCGCTATCCCGGAGCTGACGGCAAGGGAGTGCTCCATCAGCGCCTCCGCCGCCGCGGGATTGAGGAAGAGGTCCTCCAGCCACTGGGTGAAGCCCCTCATTATCTGGCAGGTCAGTACCACGCCGTAGGGAAGGCTGAGGACCACGGCGTAGTCCGTCTCCCGGCGAAGCCTCATGGCCCGCTCCTTGAAGCCCTCGAGCCGGCTCGGGTCCCTGGGTTCCGGCCAGGGGTGCGCGTCGATCTCCGCTACGGTTGGCTCCCCTTTCTGGAACGGGCCCTCTCGGAAGATGTAGTGGCCGCCCTCCTCGGGTCTGGCCCAAACGACGCCCCATTCGTCCCGGTAGGAACGGTCGTCAAGCTCCGTGTCGGGCCTCCCCATGTACAGGCCGCGACAGTCGATGTCGAAACGCCGGAGCACGGCCTCCGAAGGAAGGGCCGTCTGGCTATGGCCTCGCTTCCGGGCCTGGTCTGCCTCGCTACCGATTCCGAGGTACTCGATCAGGTTGTCGTAGGCGGTCTCGTTGATCCCGGTGGCGATTCCCTGGCCGAGGTCTCGCGGCACCCGGTCCGGCTCCTCGTGGCTCAGCGCCTTCAAAACCCTCTCCCGGTGACTCATCGTCATGGCACATCTCCTTGCCGAGGTGGTGGTCCTTCCTGCCCGCAATGCGATGGCAACACCTCGGCGTTACACAGGGGTTACAAGAAGTGGGATCGACGCCACGTTCATTCTCGGCGTCGACGGTCATAAGCCATGGTTATGCTGCCGATAGTAAACAATGTATTGGTGCTTATGCCTGGGCTTGGCTATATTGTGGAGTGTTAGGACTCACTCCAGACGGCGGGGTGAAGATCGTCGGAGGAATTCAAGGTTGGTAGCACTGGTGTTGGTCAGCGGCTTAATGGCGGGGTTCCTGGGCGGCATGCTGGGGCTGGGCGGCGGGATACTGCTTGCGCCCATACTGCTTTACGCTCCGGGAGCGGTGGGGCTCGACGGCCTTGCCGTCAAGGAGATCATGGGGTTGACCATGGTACAGGCGTTGGCCGGCGGCCTCTCGGGTCTGGCCAGACACCAGTCCTTCGGTTTCGTGTCCTGGCGCCTGGTGTTGCACATGGGGGTGCCCCTGGCCGCGGCGGCCCTGGTCGGGGCGATGGTGTCATCGAGGGTGCCCGACAACGTTCTGCTGGCGCTGTTCGCGAGCATGGCGCTGATCGCCGCGGGGCTAGCGTTCGTTAGAGGCGGGAGCGCGGTCTCGGACGGCGGCGCAGAGGCCAAGCCGGTCTTCAATGTGCCTCTGACCCTGGCTTGCGGCACCGCCGTCGGACTCGGGGGCGGGATGGTGGGGCAGGCGGGGGGATTCCTGTTGATCCCGTTGATGATCTACGTACTGCGCATTCCGACGCGCTTCGCCATCGGGAGCAATCTGGGGATCATCCTGTTCCCCGCCGTGGCGGGTCTGGCGGGCAAGCTGGGCACCGCCCAGGTGCCGCTGCTTCTGGCGATTGCGCTGGTTGGGGGCACGGTGCCGGGCGTTCTGCTCGGCTCGCTGGTGAGCCGCCGTGTCAGGCCGCGGGCCCTTCGCTACGGGCTCGCCGGTGTCGTCACAGTGGCCGCCGTAGGCATCTGGCTGGACATCTTCCTATAGGCGATCAGGTCGTCGACATCGCGACGCCCAGCTCGCCGGCGACTCTGCCTATATCGGCCCAGTACACGTCTGGGATGTCGATGCCCTCTTCGAGCCGCCGTTGCCGTGTCTCCTCCTCGATCTCACCGGGGGCATATACACGCTCGAAGCCGGGCAGCGGCCTGGCGGAATGCACCCAGTCCCCCAGCCCCTCGGTCTGTCCGGTGTACGTGTCCAGGTCGGTAAAGGACTCTATGTCGATGGCCATCAGCATCACGCCTCCGCCGCCGTCGGCCTCCCTCTCGCCCTGGGTGCAGCCAGCCAGGCTCAATGGGCCGACAATCATCTCCATCATCATGTTCAGGCCGTAGCCCTTGTGGCCGAACTGCATGTCGCCCAGAGGCAGGATCGCCGTGTCCAGGTCGTCGTATCGATGGCCGTCCGACAGGTACTCCCCCTTCTGGTCGATCAGCCAACCGTCGGGCAGCGGTTTGTCGTTGGCCACCATCTGCCGGATCTTGCCGCCGGCCACGACGCTGAGAGACATGTCCAGCATAAAGGGCGGGCCGTTGCGCCGCGGAACGGCGAAGGACAGGGGGCTGGGTCGCAGCCGCCGGTCGGCGCTGCCGAAGGGGCCCATGAACATGCCGCCGACGTTGGTCCAGAGCATGGCCACCATGCCCTGCTCGGCTACGAGCGGCGTGTAGTGACCGAGCCTGGCGATGTGGGTGACGTCCCGGAGCGCAACGGTGCCGAAGGTCGAGGCCCGCGCCTTCTCTACCACCAGGTCGACCACCCTGTTCATGGCCACGATCCCGTTGGCCCCGTGGCCGTCGATGATGGCCAGCGTTGCGTTTTCCCGGATCACCTCGTGGGCTTCCCAGCCGACGTAGGCGCCGTCCTTCATGCTTCCAACGTACCGGGGCACGAGCCATACGCCGTGGGAGTCGTGGCCGCAGAGGTTACTGTCCACCTGATGGTCCGAGATTATCCGCGCGTCCTCCTCCGGGAGTCCCGTGGCCCGGTATATGCGGAACGCTACGTCCCTGAGTACGTCGTGGCTTATGTTGGGCATGGTTGATCCTCTCCAGCTAGTCGAAGGTCAGCACCGTCCGGGCCGTGACGCCCGCGTTCATGTCGTCGAACGCCTCGTTGACCTCGTCCAGGGGCCTGTACTTCGTTATCAGCTCGTCGACCTTCAGCCGGCCGTCCATGTACAAGTCCAGAAGCCAGTGGAAGTCCACTCTGGGCCGCGCGGCGCCGTAGTAGGTGCCCATGACTGTGCGGTCCTGCCCGAGAGGCCCTCCCGGAAGCGACAGATCAGAAGACAGGCCTATGGTCACCGCCGTCCCGCCGGGACCCAGGGACTCGTACGCCTGGGTCAGGACCTCCAGCAGGCCGATGATGTCGAACGCGTAGTCGGCCCCGCCGTCGGTGATCTCCCGAACCCGCTTGACCGGGTCCTCACGGTCCGCGTTGACGAAGTGGGTCGCGCCCATCTCCTCGGCTTTTTGAAGCTTGAAGTCGACCTTGTCGACCGCGATGATCTTCGACGCCCCCGACAGGACGGCGCCCTGGACGGCGTTGAGGCCGACGCCGCCGCAGCCGAAGATCGCCACCGTGCTGCCGGCCTCGACCTTCGCCCGGTTGATGACGACGCTGACGCCGGTGGCGACGGCGCAGCCGATCAGGCACGCCTTCTCCAGCGGCGCGTCATCCCGCACCTTCACGGCCGCGTCGGCCAGGACGACGGTCTCCTCAGAGAAGGTCGCCAGCGTATGGTAGCAGTACTGGCCGTTCCGGCTGAAGCGCGACATGTTTCCCGGCCCCCTGCGAAAGCCGGTGGGGTACCCGACGCAGATGTTGGGTCGGCCCATTGCGCAGTAGCGGCAGCGGCCGCACTGGGGGGTCACGGAGAAGATCACGTGGTCGCCGGGCGCCAGGTCTCGTACGCCGGGGCCTACCCGCTGGACGATGCCGGCTCCCTCGTGGCCAAGCAGCAAGGGCACGGTGTCAGCGGTCAGCCGGTGCCAGTCGCTGCGACAGACACCGGCGCTGACCATCTTGACCCGGACCTCCCCGGCCTCGGGCTCGTCCAGGTCGAGGTCGTCGACTCTCACCGGTGTTCCCGGCTTTTCCAAGAATGCGGCTTTCATGGGACTGCTCCTTTCACCTCGACGCAAATGTAGTCCCCGGCAACGAACGTGTCAACCGGCGTCATCGCGTAACCGCAGACTGACCCGCATGTCGCGCAATGTGGAATCCGCATTCGGGTGATCGAGGAGGGCTTTACGCCGGTGGACGGTCTGGGCTACTGTGGTCGGGCCTCTCTCAAGGTGGAGGTTCGCTGTTGAGAATCCGCAACCGCGTCGTGGCGGCGAGGAGGTCCTGGCCAATGGAAGTACGATTCGTCGCGGGGTTTGGGCCCATAGTCGCCGATGCGGAAGACGCCCGCCGCTTCTATGGCGAAAAGCTGTCGCTCCCGCTCAAGGTTGAGCCGGGCAGCGACTACACCGAGGTCGACGTGCCGGGATTGAAGCATTTTGGGCTGTGGACGCTGCGCGACGCCGCGCAGAGCACGTTCGGCACCCCCGAATGGCCTGCAGGCGTCCCCAGGCCGCAGGCGACTCTGGAGCTCGAAGTCGACGACGTCGATGCCGCCGTCGGCGAGCTCAGAGACAAAGGAGTGGAGCTTCTCCAGGAAACCAGGATTGAGCCCTGGGGACAGACCACTGCTCGACTGCTATCCCCGGAGGGCCTGCTCATCGGCATCACCTACACTCCGGCGCTGCGGGAGGCGAGTGCGGACTCGTGACCGGCGCCGGAACCTCGACGTATCGACCGCCCTTTGGGCCTCACCTGCACGCCTAGAGGCGGGAGGGAGAGAAAGAATGTCCGCGATCGAGAGATGGACCCGCAGAGTCGAAGCACATCACACCCAGTCGCTGGCGGTCCACGAGCAGGACTCGTGGAGAGAGGACTTCTGGCGTCCCTATGCGTCGGCTTTTCGCGCCGATCCCTCTCGGGACGACGATCCAGTGGTCAACAGGCTCGTCCAGGAGGCGGACGAGGACACCGCGCTGCTGGACGTCGGCGGCGGCGCCGGCCGGCTGGCTCTCCCGCTGGCCTTGAAGTGCAAACACGTGACGGTCGTGGATCCGTCAGGCGCCATGCTTGAGCAGCTGAGAGCCGCCATGAGGGAAAACGAAATCGGCAACGTCGGCATCGTCGAGGGGACGTGGGAGGAGGCTACCGCGCCGGCGGCCGACGTCGTTCTGTGCGCTCACGTCCTCTACGGCGTTGCGGACGTAGCGCCGTTCATCAGGAAGATCGAGTCCCATGCCCGCAGGTCGGTGCTGGTCGTGTCCTTCTTCGACGCGCCCCAGTCCTACCTTGGACCTCTGTGGAAGGCTGTCCATGGACAGGACCGCATCGACCTTCCCGCTCTTCCGGAGCTGATGGAGGTGCTGTGGGAGATGGACATCTACCCCGACGTAGAGATGTTCCAGGCCGGGCCGTCTCAGCGTTTCGACGCCCACGAAGATGCGGTCCAGCAGGTGGCCCGCCGGCTTTACGTGGCTCCCGGCACAGACCGGGAGCGTCGCCTGCGACGAGCGGTCGAGGACCTCATGGTGCAAACGCCGGACGGCCTTACGCTACAGGACGCACGCCCCCGACGGCTGGGCTTGGTGAAGTGGAGCCGGGCCTAGTGTGGTGTCTCGTAAACAGCTTGCCACAGAACTCGTCATCCCGGCGAAGGCCGGGATCCAGTTGGCGAGTCTCTGGATTCCGGCTTCCGCCGGAATGACGAGGGTAGGCGGGCGAGCCGATGGAAGCCCGACTGGTGTGAAGCCATATGCGAGCCACTACACCAGCACACAACGGTGTTGCTAAGCTGGACCCGGTACCGGGCCGTCCTGTTCTTAGCCCAGCTCCGCGGCCTCCCGTAGCAGCGCTGTCAAGGCGTCCAGATCGATCTCGTCGATGCTCCTGATCTTCACGTGCCGCATCGACTTGCCGGTGCCCTGGAGCAGACCTTGCGGGTCGGGAAGGTCGACCCCGCGGTGGAAGCCCAGGTTGACCGAGTCCTTGAGTGGCGCGATATAGCAGAAGACGCTACCCGCCTCGTAGGAGATGGTCCCCCAACCCAGGTGACCGCGCTCGGTGGCCTCCGCCGCGACGTCGCGGACCAGCGCTCGCAGGGCTTCGGCCAGCTCCCGCACGCCCGGCCCGCCCCGGCTCAGGACCTGCTCAACGCTGTCGTGCTCGTCCATCTGGGCTAGCCGCCAGACGAGGTCTGGGCAGGGGTGTCGCCGAGCGGATAGTACCCGTGTTTCGCGCACAGCTCCAATACGAACTCGTAAGTCTCCACCGAAATGTCCGGCCCGATCGAGTGGGCCGCCAGTACGAGTCCTCCACCTATTCCGGCCTGTAGCACCCGGAGAACGTGTCGCTCGACCTCATCGCGATCACCCCGCGGCAGTATCTCGCAGTTGTCGAGGCCGCCGATTATCGCGAGCTTTCCGTCGTATTTCGACCTAATCGCTACCGGGTCCATCGCTGTACGCGCCTCCAGCGGATGGGTCGCATCGATTCCGGCCGCCACCCACAGGTCGAAGAACTCCTCGTCATATCCGTCGCAGTGGTGGAAGACCTTGGCCGCGCCGGCCTCTTTGTACGCCCTTACCATCTTCACGAGGCTAGGGTAGAAGATCCTTTCGTAGGCATTGATCCCCATTATCGGCCCTCGGTTTGTCGCGATGTCGTCGTATATTCCGATGCCCGTCGACCCGAGACCGTAGCGACGGATCTGTTCAACTCCCACCTGGGTCATATGGTCGGTGACGCGCTCCACAACGGCCTTTACCCATGCGGGGTCCTCGGCGATGTCGATCAAGAAATCCGTTATGCCGCGCATGGCCGACACTCGCAGATAGGGTCCACCTGTTTTGCAGAACACTGCGCGGCGCCCTCGGTGCTTGTCCGCCGTGGCCTGGGCTTCCTCGTACCGGGAATCAAGCAACGGATCGTCGAACTCCAGCTTGTCGGGATCGACTCGCGTCGGCAGTGCCGCCTCCACCTCCTCGTAGAAGAACCCTCCATCGACTCTGCGATGCAGTGAGCCCCACCCGGTCCTCTCCAGATACCCCTTCCCCGTGCGCTCTACGATCTCTGCACCGGTTGGCCAGGCCGTCTCATCGGCGGCGACCACCACCATATCCAAGTCGTAATAGTCGATCGGGTCCACCTCAGGCCCCAGGCGTTTCCTGCGGCGCCAGTCGTCGGTGAATTCGTCCCAGAACAGCTCGAATCGTGGCACCCGGTCCGGCTCTTGAAAGCTCAGTGCCTTCATGGTCCGGTCATGCCCCGACAGGTTATTGGATGTCGCTGTCATTCGTCCCTCTCCTGGAAGATACGCGCTCGTCGTCCCTTGAATACTACCTGTTTCGCGGCCGTTCTGTCATTTACGGCCCCCGAGAGCTCACGTCCGCGCAAGAGATCATGGGCATTCACTTGGATTAAGCCATGACTCGGAAAGCGGCGAAGTACGGTCACGTGCCTGTCATGCAACGCGGTCAGTTCGACATGGGACCGGGCGGGACTTAGAATTGGAGTTGACCTGCGTGTTCCAATGGCGATGAGCGAAGTCAGGCAAGAGCGCGCGAGAAGAACCGGCGGCATTTGAGGTGACACACATCGGCCAGACACGAAGGACCCTCACCCTCGCGTCGATCCTACTCGTTGTCGGTGCACTTATCGCTCTGCTGGCCTTCGGACTGGCGAACCGGTCTCCCGTCACCGGCAAGAGCGGGATCACCAGGGTCGACAAGCCGGCCCCCTACTTTTCGCTGCCCCTGCTGGGCGGGGGCCAGTTGGTCCTGGAGGAGCACGTCGGCCAGCCCATCGTAATCAACTTCTGGGCGTCGTGGTGCCCCCCTTGCATCCAGGAGGCCCCGGCCCTGGAGTCGGCCTGGCGGACATACCGATCGGAGGACGTGCTGTTCGTGGGCGTGGACATTCAGGACACCGAGGAGGATGCTGTCGAGTACGTCCGTGATCTTGACATTACCTATCCCAACGGACTTGACCGGGACGGCAGGGTCACCATCGACTACGGTGTCATCGGCCTGCCTGTGACCTTCTTCGTTAATCGCGACGGCGTTATCCAACGACGCTGGGTTGGGGCCATCGACGAACGACGCCTGACCCAGTTCGTAGGAGAGCTGATCGCCGGGGCACGTCCTTCCGATAACCGAGCAGACGGGAACCTGGAGGGATACGTCGAGTTCGACTGAACCCGGTCGCTTGACGCACCGGGGGAGCGGTCGGGTATCATCCTGACGAGCCCGAGGCGTTCTCAACGGGCCTTCGACCTGTTCCAGCCACCTGTGGGGTCCCCACCTTGGCATACGCCGACTTCGATATCGATGCTCTCCGTGTCGCAATGGGCGGGCGCCTTGTGGGACGCAGGCTGGTCTACCACGAGCGGGTCACTTCCACTATGGACGAGGCCGGGAGACTCGCCGAAGAGGGCGAGCCAGAGGGCACCGTCATCATTGCGGAGGACCAGACAGCGGCGCGCGGCCGCTTCGAACGGCGCTGGGTGTCGCCCCCGGGCGAGAACCTGTACTTCTCAGTCGTGCTGAAGCCCGCTCTGGACCAGCTACCCTATGCAAACATGGCTGCGGCCTTGGCGGTCGCCCGGGCCGTGAGCTCCATCGGTGGCCTGCGGCCCACCATCAAGTGGCCCAACGACGTGCGGATAAACGACCGCAAGCTGTCAGGCATCCTGGTCGAGGCGGAGCTGGAGTCACGAGAGGTGCCCTTCGCCGTCGTCGGGGTTGGCCTCAACGTCAACTTCGACCCGTCCCGATATCCTGAGATCGCGGCTACGGCCACCAGTATCTATCGAGAGACCGGCAAACGGACGGACCGCACCCTGGTGCTGCGGACCGTGTTGGAGCATCTCGACGATCTCTACGGCGGCGTGAAGAACGGACTCTCGCTGACCGCCGACTGGGCCGCCATGCTCGACACGTTGGGGCGGGACGTGGAGGTCCGGTGGAAGGATTCCGTTGTGAAGGGTCGCGCCGACTCGGTCGACGACCAGGGAAGCCTGGTCCTGACCCGCCCCGACGGGTCGACGTTCAAGGCGACGGCCGGCGAGGTGACCCTACAGTTGTGACCACGCCGTCGTACGATATGTACCTCATCTGGTTTTGGAGAGTGACCTATGCTCGAGAGACTGAGCCTCGACGGTAAGACGATCGTCATAACCGGCGGCGGAACGGGCCTGGGCCGGGAGATGGCCCTGACCATGGCCAGGGCCGGCGCCGACCTGGCGATCGCGTCCCGGCGCGCGGGCCCGATCGAGGAGGTGGCGGGGCTGGTCATGGACATGGGACGCCGGAGCCTGGCGGTGGCCACCGACGTCACCGACTCCGACCAGGTAGACTGCCTGTTCAAGGCCTCTCTGGACGAGTTCGGCAAGGTGGACGTTCTGGTCAACAACGCGGGCATCGTCCGGGGCCAGGGCGGGATCCCCATATGGGACGTAACCGACGATGACTGGCGGATTGGTATAGATACCAACCTGACGGGGTCCTTCTACTGCAGTCGGGCGATATCCAGGCACATGGCTGAGAGGGGCGGGGGCAAGATCGTCAACGTCGCCTCCGGCTTCGGCCTTCGCGGAGGGCGGGACAACTACATGTACGCGTGCGGCAAGGGGGGGATTGTGCAGCTCACGCGTACCCTGGCGACCAGCCTGGGCAGGTACGGCATAAGCAGCAACTGCATCGTCCCGGGCTTCATACCCACGGCCGGCACCGACGCATCCCGCGAGAACCTGCCTCGGGGCGAGTTCATCCCCATTGGCAGGGTAGGGAGGCCCGTTGAGATCGGTCCCGTCGCGGTCTTTCTGGCGTCCGCCGCGTCGGACTACATGAACGGCGAGATGCTGGTCGCCGACGGCGGAGGCCTCGCCGGAGGCTTCGCCCCCACGGGCTACGCCCCCGACATACCCCTGGAGGTGTAGTGTCTGGTGACACAAATGCCCGGACTCCGGCGTCGTCTCAACCTCACCCCCGTTCCCCCTCTCCACGGCTGTGGAGAGGGGGCGCCGTAGATCTAGTGCCCACGGTGTTCCACTTGGGGGTGAGGTTTCAATGCAGCTCGCACAACCCATCGCGTCGGAGACATTGAATCAAGGAGCAGAGCATGCCGATTCCTCAAGAGTGGGACCTGACCGGAAAGACGGCCCTGATCACGTCCGACAAAAGGGGCTGGACGCCGTTCCTGGCCTCGGCGCTTGCTGAGGCCGGGGCAGCAGTGGTCGTGGCAGGCGCCGACGGTTCGGATGGCTCCGAGGCCGTGGCCGCGATCGAGAAGCAGGGGAGTTCAGCCCGGTTTCTCGCCACCGACGTCACCGATACGGACGCCGTGGCGGGCGCGGTGAGCGAGGCCGTCTCCCGGTCCGGCAGGGTCGACGTGCTGGTCAATAACGCCCAGGCTGAGTTCGGCAAGCCGTTTGTCGAGGTCACCGACCAGGAGTGGCAAACGGCCATGGACTTCAACGTCAAGTCCACCTTCCTGTTTTGTCGCGCGGCCGGCCGGCACATGCTGGACCGGGGCGGAGGCCGCATCGTGAACATAACATCGGGCCTGGCGGTCCGGGGGCTGTGGAACTCGGCGGTCGCATGCGCGGGCCACGGCGCGGTGCACCAGCTAACCTCGGCGCTGGGCCTGGAGTGGGCGAGAAGCAACATCAGGGTCAACGGCATCGGCGCCGGCTGGATATCCACTGAGCCCCATACCGAGGAGTCTCAGAAGGAGCTGCTGGTGAGATACTTGCCGTCCAGGCGCAAGGGCCATCCCACCGACCTGGCGGGGCTCCTCGTCTACCTGGCGTCCGACGCCTGCGACTTCGTGGCGGGCCAGACCGTATTCATCGACGGCGGAGCCCTGGCCCACGCATAGGAATCCGACCGGTTGAGGACGGGCATGAACGACGAATCCGAACTGAGGAGACAGTTGAGGGCCGAGTGGGAAGGTTTGGCGGAGGAGTTGATCCGGCTCCATGTTGAAGGTGAAGACGAGCTCCGAGAGTTCCTGCTTGATGGCTGGATGTTGGGTGCCGTGGGTGACGTCTCCGGTCTCAGGGTGATCGACCTCGGCTGCGGTGAAGGACGGTTTGCGCGGATGCTGACCGAGTCCGGGGCCAAGGTCACCGGCGTTGACCTGTGCCGGCCCTTGATCGAGTACGCGGAGAGTCACCGTGCTGGGGACGAGACTTACCTGTGCGCGGATATGGAGGACCTGGACGGGGTTCCCGACGACGCGTTCGATCTCGCCGTCTCGTACGTCAGCCTCGTGGACGTGCTGGACATGCAACGCGCTATTTCAGCTACGTTCAGGGTGATGCGTTCCGGCGGGAGGTTCGTGGTATGCAACGTTCACCCTATGCGCACGGCGAGCGTCGGCTGGATTAGACAAGGCGACGTGAAGCTGCACTACCCCGTCGACAACTACTTCGACGAAAGCGCGCGGGAGTTGAGGTCTCGCGGAGGCAAGCCGTGGACCAACTTCCACCGGACCCTGGAGACGCATGCCAGGACGTTTCTCGACGCAGGGTTCGTGATCGAGGCGATTCGAGAGCCGACGCCGACGCACGAACAGGCCGAGCAGCACCCTTACATCGATGACGAGCTGCGCGTGCCGAACTTCATTATCTTCGTGCTGCGGAAGCCAGAGAAGCATGAATAGAATGCACGAAGCAAACCGCAAGGGCTGGGATGCCGCGTCGCCACACTGGCAGGCGACGATCGAGGAGCGCGTGGATTGGCGCAGATGCCCTGCTGATCCGACCATTGCCCTGAGCCGGCAAGAGCTGGACCACCTGGGTGACGTGTCCGGGAAGGACGTTGTCGTACTCGGCAGCGGCGATAACCTGGTCGTGTTCGCCCTGGCGGGAATGGGAGCGCGGGTCACCTCGCTCGACATTTCCCAGAATCAGCTAGATACCGCCGCCGAGAGGGCGAAGGAGATCGGACTCGATGTCGCGTTCGTCCGGGCCGACGTGGTCGATCCGAGCTCGCTGGGAGACCAGAGCTTTGACCTGGCCTACACCGGCGGCCACGTCGCCGCCTGGGTCTCGGACCTGAGGACCTACTACTCGGAGACCTGCCGGATTCTCCGAGCGGGAGGGATGTTCATGGTGAGCGAGTACCATCCCTTCCGCCGAATCTGGCAGGACTCGTCCAGCGACCTCAAGATAGCGTTCAGGTACTTCGACCGGGGCCCCCACGAGTACGACCGCTCAGATGACGTACCGGGCGCACCGGCCGGCTCCCTTCGCAGCTACGAGTTCCACTGGACCGTCGGCGACTACGTGTCGGCGCTCATGGACGCCGGTTGCGAGCTGCTGGCGATAGACGAGTTTGGCGACGAGCCCCAGCGCTGGGAGGGCGCACCGATGGAGGGCCTGCCCCACCATCTACTCTTAGTCGGCAGAAAGAGATAGCCAGCCGGCCGGTCTAAACCGGAGCAGTCGTGATTGAAGTAAAGGTCAGGCCCAGGGCCAGGCTCAACAGCGTCGAGGTAGAGGGCGGACGCAGGCTTCGTGTAAGCGTGACCGCTGCCCCTGAGGGAGGCAAGGCCAACGAGGCGGTCGTGACCCTTCTGGCCAAGAGCCTCGGAATCCCGAAGAGCACGATAGGTGTCGTCCGGGGCCACCGGTCGGCTGACAAGCTCCTGGATGTCGCGGGACTTTCCTTCGATGAGGTCGCCGCCGGGCTCGGCGGCGGACCCAAAGCACCGCGGTAGTCACCCTGCCGCATGCCTGCCGTGGTGTAGGACAAGGCTTAGAACGCCAAGCCTCGCA
Source organism: uncultured Dehalococcoidia bacterium (assembly GCA_964528205.1). GTDB lineage: Bacteria > Chloroflexota > Dehalococcoidia > Lucifugimonadales > CAZGRI01 > CAZGRI01. The sequence continues at coordinate 49,679 of CAZGRI010000001.1, forward strand.
CCGCCGCATCTATACGATTGAGAGGCGAGCAGGGGCCGTGAGGGCCATTACGGAGAGGCAGGGGGCAGCTGATCGCCGGTCGGGACGGAGCTGTCGTTAGCCTGCAGTGTCCCGCTCGGCCTCCTCCAACACCTCCAGCCGATTGTTGAAGTCGTGGCTGATGATCCTCTCCGCGGTGATCCTCAGCATCACCGAGTCCACGTCGCCCCGCATCTCTCGGTAACGACGCGCCTCCTCGTCGGACCCTTTGTACAGTCTGGTCACGCGCCACCTGATGTCCTCCACGCCCGGGCTGTCCGCCTCCAGTATCTCGGCCCGGCCATGGACCATCACCGCCCGCGCGTCGGGGTGGCCGGCGACGATGCACAGGCTGATCCGATCATCCCGCATCAGATTTCGGTGCTTCGCGCTCCCCCTTTCGGTCCCGACGTATAGCAGCCCGCCTTCGTAGAGGAACCAGACGGGACTCAGCTGCGGGGCCCCGTCCGTCCGGTTCGTGGCGAGCACCGCGTGGCGCGGCGTGCGCAGGAACTCTTCTACCTCGGTGGGGGTCATCTCGAACATAGGGAATCCTTCCTCCGGTGGTGTCGGCACGGCTCGACCGGAGTGATGATCATACTGGAACGACGTAAGTGCAGGCTTTGTAGCGGCTTTACAGGGTGCCTACCACGGGCAGCACGATGAAGTTGAGCAGCAGCAGCGCGACCATCGGGCTCAGATCGAACATCCCGAACCGGGGGAGCACTCGCCGAATGGGAGCGATCAGCGGCTCGGTGATCTGGATCAGGACCGAGCTGATCGGGTCACCTCCCCGAGGGGAAACCCAGGACATGATGACCCGCCCGAATATCGCCATGTTGAAGGCGTAGATCAGGTAGGTCAGGTATGTCGCGATAATGTCCAAGTCCTACCCTCCCAGCGCGTTCGATCTCTCGTACGCGGCGATCACGGCGTCCATGACCGAGGCGCGGAACCCGTCTCTCTCCATGTGCAGCAAAGCCTCGATCGTCGTGCCGCCGGGCGACGTAACCATGTCCTTCAGGTCCGCTGGATGGCGGCCCGACTCCTTCACCAGCTGTGTGCTGCCCAGCACGGTCTGCAGGGCAAGCTGTCTGGCGGTATCTCGGGGCATGCCCAGATAGACGCCGGCGTCGATCAGGGCCTCGATGAACAGGAACACGTAGGCCGGACCGCTGGCGCTCAGGGCCGTGGCCATGTCGATCAGTTTCTCATCGGGGACGTATAGCTCCTCCCCCAGGGCCCCCAGGATCTCCTTCGTCGCCGCCGTCACGCTCTCAGGGACCTCCGGGGTCGCCGTCCAGACGCTCATGCCCGCGCCGATCTGGGCCGGGGTGTTCGGCATGACCCGGACCACGGCCCGGTGGTCGAGCCCTCCCGTCAGCGTGGCGATGGTGGCGCCGGCGACTATGGACACGACGGCGCTCGACTCCGCCAGGTCGCCGTTGAGCTCGCTCAGTATCTCCGGGAGGTTTTGCGGCTTCACCGCCAGGACGACCATGTCGGCGCCCTCTATCGCCTGGGAGTTCTTCGCAACGGCCTTGAGGCCGTGCTCGCTCTCCAGGTACGACCTGCGGGCCTCGACGGGCTCGCCGATCCGGACGTCCTGAGGCTTCGCCAGGTCAGACGCGAGGATCCCCCCGATCAGCGCCTCGGCCATCACACCCCCGCCTACGAATGAGATATTCATGGTCTCTTTCAGATCTCTCCGGACACATTGGAGCTTTCCCACCGCTTAAGTATATTATTCCGCCCAGACGTGTATGTGGGGGACATCCCCAGACCTCCGGCCCAGTGATGCTAGGGCAGACGGCTTTCGCTGGCGAGCGATACCGCCACTTTCAGCGCCTCCAGCATGCTCTTATGGTCGGCTACGCCCTTGCCGGCGATGTCGAAGGCGGTGCCGTGGTCCACGGACGTCCGGACGAAGGGCAGTCCGAGGTTCACGCTGACGCTCCTGACCCAGTCGTGGACCTTGATCGGTATGTGCCCCTGGTCGTGGTACATCGCCAGGACGGCGTCGTACTTGCCGTCTATGGCCTGGTTGAACACTGTGTCCGCCGGGACCGGCCCTGTGGCGTCGATGCCCAAAGCTCGGGCATCGTCAACCGCTGGTCCGATGTGTACCTCCTCCTCGTCGCCGATCAACCCCCCATCGCTGGCGTGGGGGTTCAGGGCCGCGACCCCGATCCTCGGGCCGGCGAACCCCCACTCCTTGAAGCTGACGTCGGTAAGCTTGATCTTGGCCAGGACGTTCTCGCGGGTGACGTAGTCGCAGGCCACCCGCACCGAGCGGTGCGTCGTCAGGTGGACGACCCGCAGCGTTCCCGCCATCAGCATGGTCGCCACTTCCCCCGCGCCCGTCTGGCTGCGGAAGATCTCCATGTGGCCGATGTCCTTATGGCCCGCCAGGCTGCACGCCTCCTTGTTGATCGGCGCCGTCGCGATCGCGCTAACGCGGCCTGAAGCGGCCAACTCTCCAGCCCTCAGGACCCACTCCACCGACGCCTTGCCCGCCACGCTCGACACCTGGCCGTAGTCGATCTCGTCGAAGTCCAGGTTCTCCAGGTCCAGCACGTCGATGGCGCCGGCTTGCCCCGCCACGTCGTCCAGCGAGTGTGCGACCCGAGTCGAGGTGGCCGAGCCGATCAGCCTGAGAGCGTCGTCCATGGCACGCGCGCTGCCGACCACGAAGGGCCGGCACTTTTCGTATGCATGCCCGTCCAGCAGCGCCTTGGCGGTCACCTCCGCGCCGATCCCGGCGGGGTCGCCCATCGTTATGGCCACAAACGGCTTTTCGCTCATCAGGTCCTTTATTTGGGAGAGGCGTACGGGCGGTTGGCGAACGGCCCCTACCGTCCGTGTGATGACTCGGACAGCCCACCCCTCAGACGCATCGGAGAAAGCTCTCCACCGCTGTAATCGGGCGAACTCGGGCAGGCTCCCCAACAATTATACGGCTGCGGGCCACAAAAAACGAGGGACTCGGTTTCCCGAGCCCCGGCGTCTTCTTCAGAATCGTCTGGGATATGCCCTCCAGCCTGAATCCTATTCACACTTGTTGTAGCCGCAGTCCAGGCAGTGCAGACAGCCCTCCTGGTGTATGAGGTAGCCCGAGCACTCGGGGCAGCGGGCGCCGCTGGTGACGATGGGGTTGCCGTTACCGTTGCCGTTCGCGTGACCGGTCCGCTCGGTGGTCGATGGAAACAGGCCTAGCTGCGCCGTGCTGTCGCCCTTGGCGGGGAGCTCGGTAGCCGTCCCCTGGTCCTCATGCAGATGGCGGCTGAGCGCCAGCGATACCGCGTCCGCGGGTGAGCGGACCAGCGTGCCTCCGTCCCATACCGGGTCGCACGTAATGCCCTTGAGCTGCTCCACCACCTGGTCGGGGTCGACGCCTGAGCGCAGCGCTAGCGAGATCAGACGCGATATGGCGTCGATGCTGGCCGAGTCGCAGCCGCCGGACTTGCCAGACGTGGAGAACACCTCGAACGGGTGGCCGCCCTCGTCGAAGTTGATCGTAACGAACATGGTCCCGTGGCCCGAGCGGACGCGCTCGGTGACGCCCTTGACCATGGCCGGCCGCTGTCGCGGGACCAGCAGGTGTTCCGCCGACTCTGCGACCTCTTCTCCACCGGTCTCCAGCACCTGCATCGACTTTGAGCCGTCCCGGTAGACCGTGACGGCTTTGCAGCCCGTCTCCCAGGCCAGCCGGAAAGCGTCTTTGACGTCCGCAACCGAGGCGCTGTTGGGCAGGTTGATGGTCTTGGAGACCGAGTTGGTAACGTGCTTCTGCCACGCGGCCTGCATGCGGACGTGGGCCTCCTGGCCGATAGCCATCGACGTCCGGTAGACTGAGTCGTCGACCCCATGCTCCGCCAGGATGGCCGCGGCCTCGTCCGGCCGCTCCGCTATGAGCTCCAGGACCTCCTCCGCCTGGTCTCCCAGCCGGTCGACCAGCGTCTCACGCACCGACGCCGGCGCGTCCAGCAGACGTGAGCTCGACCCTTCGTGGTCCTTCCACAGGACGTTGGACCACCAGGCCGTCGCGAAGTGGGGCTCGACGCCGCTGGAGCACCCGGCGATCCGGCTGATGGTGCCGGTGGGCGCTATCGTGATCACGCTGGAGTTCCGTACCGGCGCCATGCCCCGCTCTTTGAGCGCCGACCGCTCGTACTCCTGGAACGGGCCCCGCTCCTCGGCCAGCAGACGGGACTCGTCCCAGGCCTTGTCCTTGATGAAGCCGGCCAGCCTGTCGGTCAGCTCCAGCGCCTCGTCCGAGTCGTAGGGCATGTCGAGCCTGACCAGCGCGTCGGCGAAGCCCATGACGCCCAGGCCTATCCGCCTGGTCGCAAGGTTGACCTCCCTCAGCGACTGCAATGGGAAGGAGTTGACGTTGATCACGTCGTCCAGGAACCTGACCGACGTGCGGACCGTCTCCTCCAACGCATCCCAGTCGAAGTCGCCGTCGCCGATGTGGCGGTCGAGGTTGATGGACCCCAGGCAGCAGTTGCCGTGGTCCTCCAGGAACTCCTCGCCGCACGGGTTGGAGGTCTCGATCAGGCCCATCTGGGGGTTGGGCGCGGTCTCCCACACCCTGTCGATGAATACGACGCCCGGGTCGCCCGTCGTCCAGGCCGACTCGGCGATCTCGTCCCACAGCTCGCGGGCCGGGACGGAGCCCATGGCCTCGCCGTTCCGCGGGTTGACCAGCTCCCAGTCGTCGCCGGCGTCTACGGCCTTCATGAACTCATCGGTCAGTTGGACGGAGATATTGAAGTTCTGAAGCGTGTCGTCGCCGTCCTTGCAGTGGATGAACTCTCGTATGTCGGGATGGCTGTCCCTGAGCTGTCCCATGTGGGCGCCCAGCCGGAACGCGCCCTGGGTCAGGGTCGCGCCGACCGAGGAGTAGAGCTTCATGACGGCGATGGGCCCGCAGGCCTCGCCGTGGGTGGTCGATATATAGTCCTTCCTGGGCCGTAGCTTGGAGAAGCCGAAGCCGATGCCGCCGCCCCACTTCTCGATCATCGCCGCGTCGCGGGCGACGTCCATGATCGAGGCCATCGTGTCCTCGGGGGACACTACGAAGCAGGCCGAGAGGCAGCCCCGGCCGGTCCCCGCATTGACCAGGGTGGGGGAGTTCGGCAGGAACTTCAGGGACGACAGCAGGCTGTAGAAGCGGCCCTCCCAGACCTTGCGCTCGCCCTCCTCCTCTCCCTCTGCGATGGCACGGGCCACACGCCGGAACAGATCCTCGGGCGTCTCCTTGGGGACGCCGTTCTCGTCCTTGATCAGGTAGCGCTTCTCGAGAATGATGCGGGCGTTCTCCGACAGCACCGGCTCGTCCGCGTGGGCGTCGGAACCATGCCCGTTGCCGAATCCGTTGGCCTTGAGCGTCTCCGCCACGGCCTGGGCGACTTCGCCCGAAACCCCGGCCGACTCCAGGGCCTCGGCAACGTCATCCGTGACCCTGTCCTTGCCTTTTCCGCGCTGTTTTCCGCCTGGTGTGTTGTCCTCCAACATCTTTCC
>CAZGRI010000001.1:55232-72089 GCA_964528205.1 uncultured Dehalococcoidia bacterium
TTGATGTATTGCTGGGCGGCGATATGCTTCCTTATTACACTGGAGTCGGCCGTGTCACGGGCTTACACCTCCACCGGGGACACCCGTTGCCCGATGGTCCGGGCGCACTCGATACAGCAGGCGGCGACCGACGTGGATACATCGGACGGGCCCTCGTCTTCCAGGACCACCGGCGAGACGCTCCACGCGCCCGCGGCCTCCCTTAGATCGTATTCGGTCCTGGACAGGGCCAGCCCGCACTGGTAGCAGTGGCCGCCGGTCCGTCCGAATATGTAGTCGAGCTCCAGGTCGCTGTATGCCATTTTCGACTCTCACCTACCGCCCTTTAGCGGCTTCAGGTCTCATACGTCTACGGTCAACATCGTTGGAGTTCGAGTGTGGGCAGCATAGCACGGATGAGAACAGATGGTCTAGCCCGTGAGCGGCCCCGTCGGGGCCTTAGGCCGACTCTGTAAGTGGACGTTTGGGCCGCCGACCCCGCCGGCGACGCGGGGTAAGCGGAGGGTCTTCCTCTAATGGGTCCAGGAGCGGAAGCTGGTTGCTGGGGACCTCGGTCGGCTGAGGCGGCTCGAGCAGCGAGTCGACCTCTTCTTTGAAGCTCTCGATGTCTCGGAAGTCTCGGTAGACACTGGCGTAGCGGATATAGGCCACACGGTCCAAGTTCCTCAGACGCTCCATCACAAGCTCGCCGATGGCCTTGGACGGCACCTCGGCGCGGCCCAGGTTTCCGAGCTGTGTCTCTATGTCGTCGATGACCTTCTCGATGCTGCCGATGGCCAGCGGGCGTTTCGCGCACGCCTTGGTGAGGCTGGCATAGAGCTTGTCCCGGTCCAGTTCTTCCCTGCGGCCGTCACGCTTGACGACCAGCATCGTTCGTGTCTGCACGAGCTCGTAGGTCGTGAAACGGAGTCCGCATCGGAGGCACTCACGCCTGCGGCGAATGCCGACGCCGGCGTCCCTGGAGTCGATCACCTTTGAGTCGTCGTTGTCGCAGAAGGGGCAGCGCATATCGTAAACTAGGGTCTTTCCCTTGCCTCTATTATACAATCTGTCGTGGCGTTCGGGAACGATACCACTATATGTTGAGGCATGTCAATGGTAGGGACGTGTCTTTTTTGGACGGGTTGAGAGTCCCCAGCCGACTGATCTGGGACGCCGACGTCCCGCCCGGCTCCTTCCCTTTTTGGCTGGCGTGCCGGTGCCGGGATGCTGTATCACCCACTGGTGACGGGACATCAAGTCCCGTGCCGAAAACACCACAAAACATCCAAGGAGGAGCAATGGCGTACATAGACCCGGTCAAGGCCGCAGCCGACAACTACAAGCTGCTGTTCGAGGACGACACCCACCGTGTCCTCGAGATGAGCTTGAAGGCGGGGCAGAAGGACACCGAGCACTCACATACAGCGGAGGTCGTCTACTTCATCTCCGGTGGCGCCGCCAAGATATCGCTGCCCGACGGGCAGAGCATGGATGCCGAGATCCCCGACGGGCATGTGATGGCCCACGAGGCGTGGACCCACACGGTGGAGAACACCGGCGACAAGGACATCAAGGCGATCATCTTCGAGGTTAAGTAACCGCGCCGGTCCGAGGTCGAGCAACTCGCTGAAATAGAGAAAGGCCGCTGGATATCGGCGGCCTTTCTCTTTTGGGACGGAGCGAAGGTGTTGGAGATCGTCGCCTCGCGGCTAGTCTCCGGCTGCGGGCTCGGGAGCGAGCACCACGTTCTGCCTCTTCCTCATCTTCGAGTACCTCCGCAGGAACGGCGGTACGTCCAGCTGGTTGCCATCCCCGTCCAACGCCTCCTCGAGCATCCGGTTGATGTGGTCCTCACGCTCCTGGAGCGTCTCGGTGGTCGGGAACCCGGTGGCGATGATCGTCAGCTTGATCTCGTTCTCCATCCTCAGGTCGGTGACCATCCCGAAGATGATGTTGGCGTCGGGGTCGACCACCCGCTGGATGACCTCCGCGGCCTCGTGCAGCTCCGAGAGCTTGAGGTCGCTGCCGCCCGTGATGTTGAACAGGACACCTTGGGCTCCCTCGATGGAGACATCCAGCAGCGGGTTGGTGATCGCCTGCTGGGCGGCCTCCCTGGCGCGGTGCTCGCCGACCCCCCAGCCTATGGACATCCAGGCGGGTCCGGCGTCCCGCATGATGGCGTGGACGTCGGCGAAGTCGACGTTGATCTCTCCGGCCGTCGTCACCAGCTCGGCAATGGACTGAACGCCCAGCCGCAGCACGTCGTCGGCCATCTTGAAGGCGTTCTCGGTGGTGATCTCCTCGTCGCAGATCGCGTGGAGCCTCTCGTTGGGAATTACGAGCAGTGTGTCGACGGCGTCCTTGAGGCGGTTGATCCCCTCGTCGGCCACCCGTGCCCTGCGAACGCCCTCGAACTCGAACGGACGCGTCACGATGCCGACGGTCAGCGCCTCGGTCTCTCGGGCGATCTGGGCCACGACGGGCGCCGAGCCCGTGCCGGTGCCTCCACCCATTCCCGCCGCCACGAACACCATGTCGGCGTCGCGTAGGGTCTCGTACAGCTCCTCGCGGCTCTCCTCGGCCGAGCTCTTGCCCAACTCGGGGTTGCCGCCGACGCCCTTGCCGCCGGTGAGCTGGTCGCCTATGCGCAGCTTCATCGGCACGTCGCTACCTATCAACGCCTGGGCATCGGTGTTCACGACGACGTACTCCACGCCAGGGATGCGCTCTCTGAACATCCTGGATACGGCGTTGGAGCCGCCTCCGCCCACACCGACGACCTTTATTCGGGCTGCCCTCTCGATCTCTGTGTTGTTGTTCACGATTGCTCCACCCTCCCTTTGGTTATTCTGCCGATGACGCGGTGACGGCCGATCGCCGCCTGAATCTGGTTGAATAGTCGAGATACCAACGACCCCGAGCCGTTGCGGGCCTCGCTTCTGCCGTTCTCGGGCGACACCGGTCCGGCATGGCCGGCCGCCCATAGCAGCAGGCCTACGCTGGTGGCGTAGGCGGGGGCCCTCAGCTCTTCGGGCACGTCGACGTGTCCGTTGGGAACGCCGACCCGTACCCGGCTGGATACCTTGCCCTGCATCAGGCCCTTGAGGCCGGGCAGCTTGGCTGTCCCGCCCGTGAGCACCACAGGCAGATTGCCGAGCTCTCCCATGTTGGCCTCCAGGAGCTTGATCCTTATCAGCCGGGCCAGCTCCTGGGCGCGCTCCCGTGTAAGCTGGCACAGCTCCCGTCGCTGCACCTTGAGCTTCGCGGTGCGGCCGACTATGGGTAAGGTCAGCTCTCCCTCCGCCTCGTCCCCGTAGGGCTCTGTATGGGCGAATTTCAGTTTCACCTCCTCGGCGGCTTCATAAGGCGTGTTGTACGTTGCGCAGATATCGTTGGTGAACTGGTAGCCGGCAACGGGGATCACCGCGGTGTAGTCGATCTGCCCGTTCCTGAAGACGACGATGTCGGCCGTGCCGCCTCCTATGTCGACCAGGACCACTCCCTGCTCCTTTTCGGCGTTCGTCAGCACGGCCTGACTGCTGGCCAGCGGTTCGAGCACCAGAGATTCGACCTTGACACCGGCCCTCTCCACGGCCGCGACCAGCTTGTCCATGAACTGGGAGTCCCCCTTGACCACGTGGGTCTCGACGTCCAGCCTCCGCGAGTGCATGCCCAGGGGGTGCCTGATCCCCCGCTTGCCGTCGACGGAAAAGGCCCGCGGGATCGCGTGGATCACCCGGCGCCCCGATTTGGCGGCGATAGCCGCCGCTACCTGGGGAGCCCGCTCCACGTCATCCGCCGTTATCACGCCGTGTCTCCCGGCCCCGTCCATCGAGTCCCACCGGTTCTCGAACGAGACGTGCGAGCCGGCGACTCCGACGAACGCGGACCGGACCCGCACCCCGGCGACCCGCTCGGCCGCCGCGACCGACTCCCGTATGGCTTTCTCGGCGGCCGGGACATCGGCTACGTTGCCCTTTTCGAGACCTCCGGATGGCACGATGCTATGCCCCAGCACCCTCAGGCCACGCCCATTGGACCGGCTGGCGATGATAGTGCACACCTTGGAAGTGCCTACGTCTATTGCGGCCAAAACGTTGCTGTCTTGTGTCATTGCCGGTCGCTCCATCACTTGCCCGCCCACGTCGCGGCCCCTCTTCACGCTAATGCGCATCTCTCACTCGCCGGCCGGGCCGGGGACCCTTTCGACGACTCTGAGGCGCGCGCTCCTGCTTCTCGGATTGGCCTGTACTTCCGAACGCGCGGGCTTGATAACCCTGCGGTTGACCCTTCTGATCGTCGGCTCGTGGCCGCAGATGCATTCGGGAGTCGTTGGCGGACAGACGCAGTCCGATGCCTCTCTTCGGAAGGTCTCCTTGACAACTCTGTCCTCCACCGAGTGGTAGCTGATGACGGCCATGCGCCCGCCGTCGGCCAGCGTCTGTATCCCCTGAATCAGGCCCGAGGCAAGGTTTTCGATCTCGCTGTTTACGGCCATTCGTATCGCCTGGAAGGCCCGTGTAGCCGGGTGTATCCGACCTCTCCTCGAAGGGCCCGCCACCCTGGCCACCAGCGCCGCAAGCTGGGTCGTAGTCTCGATGGGCCGGCCTCTAACGATCTCTCGCGATATGCGCCGGGCCCTGCGCTCCTCTCCAAACCGCCTGAGAATCTCGGCCAGGTCCTCCTCTGTCGACTCGTTGACCACACGGTAGGCCGTCTTCTCGGAAGCCGGGTCGAACCGCATGTCCAGCCGGGCGGACCGCCTGAAGCTGAACCCCCGCGTATCCGAGTCCACTTGCAGTGACGACAGGCCCAGGTCTAGCAGTACCCCGTCCGCCGGCCTGAACCGGTGCCGCTCGGATATCGCTCCAACCTCCGCGAAGTTCCCTTGCGCCAGTCGTACTCGGTCTCCGTGCCCTCCCAAACGCCGTCGCGCCCTTTCGAGGGCCTGGGAATCGAGATCGATCCCCAGGAGCCTCACCTCCGGCGCCGCACTCAGGATCGCCAGCGAGTGCCCGCCCTCCCCAACGGTGCAGTCGACGTACGCGCCGCCCGACCGGACCGCCAGGCCCTCCAGGACCTCCTCCACCATGACCGGGGTATGCTGTGCATCCAACACGTGCAATACAGGGCCGGCTGCGACAGTGGACCCTCAGACTACTCCTGTGGCCGCCTGACGCCCGTGATAAGATAGGCTGTCGACGTGGACTTGGTGAACACCGGAGAAACCGCCGATGATCGAGTTTCCCAGACGTAGAGACCCGGGCGCAAGGCCATTTTGGAACTGTTTAAGAAGTTTTTGAGAAAGACGCCAATTGCAGAAGGCGTTCGGATGAATGCCAGGGCCTCCCACGGGGGTGGGCCGGGTTGATGACGCACGAGGAACGGGCCGTACGGGTCGCGGTCCTGACGATTAGCGACGCCGGCTCCAAGGGCGAGCGTGAAGACACCAGCGGCGACGTCATAAGCGAGATCGCCGCTCGCGAGGGTTACCGGCAGGTCTTTCGGGAGATAGTACCCGACGAGAAAGAGCAGATTGCAGCCAGGCTCCGCGAGTGGTGCGACGGTGGAGAGGTGGACCTGGTGTTGACGACCGGTGGCACCGGCCTGGGCCCCCGGGACGTGACGCCGGAGGCGACGGAGGAGGTGATCGACATCGCCGTGCCGGGGATCACCGAGGCGATCCGCGTCGAGACAATGAAGAAGACGCCCTTCGCCATGCTCAGTCGCTCCGTCGCCGGAGTAAGGGCCGGGTGCCTCATACTGAACCTGCCCGGCAGTCCCAAGGGCGTCCGCGAATGCCTCGATGTGGCGGTACCCGTGCTGCCCCACGGCCTCGCGATGATCGAAGGCCGGCGAGGCCACCCGGTTCAGTAGCACCGCGTGTCCCGCGTCAGGTCCCAGCGAAGACAGCCGGTCTAATACATGCAGATTTCCCCGTAGGGGTAGGCCCCCGTGCCTACCCGAAAGGCGACACAGCCGGGGCGTTCCTGTCGCGAGACGCAGTACCAGAGAGAAGAGACCCCGAGAAGTCATGCAGAGCCCCCGAATCCGGTTCCACGTCCTAACAATCTTCCCCGGCATGTTCGAAAGCCCCCTGTCGGAGAGCATCGTGGGGCGGGCGCGGGAGCGGTCCCTGGTCGAGGTCCGGCTCCACGACGTCAGGGACCACGCGACGGACCGTCACCGCTCCGTGGACGACTACTCCTTCGGCGGCGGACCGGGGATGGTCATGACGCCCGGCCCCCTGTTCGATGCCGTCGAGGCCGTGTGGCAGTCGGAGTCTCTCGACCAGACGACGCCCACCATACTGCTGTCACCCCAGGGGCGCACGCTGGACCAACCGGTGGTGGAGGAGCTGGTCCGGCACCGCGAGTTGGTGCTGGTCTGTGGCAGGTACGAGGGGGTCGACGAGCGGGTCCGGCGGCACCTTGCGACAGACGAGATCAGCGTCGGCGACTACGTTCTCAGCGGCGGTGAGCTGGCCGCCATGGTCGTAATCGACGCCGTGACCCGGCTGGTCCCCGGCGCGGTCGGCTCCAGCGAATCGACCAGCGACGAGTCCTTCACCACCGGCCTTCTGGAACACCCGCAGTACACGCGCCCCGCGGAGTTCCGGGGATGGTCGGTGCCAGAGGTTCTTCTGTCGGGAAACCACAAGGAGATAGAGCGGTGGCGGCGCAGAGAGTCGCTGCGCCGGACCTCCGAGCGCCGGCCCGACCTGCTGGACTCGGCCACGCTGTCCGACGAAGACCGCCGCTTCCTCGACAGCCTCCGGGACGGGTAGACTCGATCTGGTTACCTGGTCGGGCGCCTGGTAGAATTCCCGGTGGACGCGACCAGATCGGAGCAGAGCTATCGGATGAAAGGCAAGGACTTCCTGTCCATAGCCGACCTGACGCCCGAAGACGTTGGGCGCATGGTCGACAGTGCCGGCCGGCTGAAGGAGGGCAAGCCCTCCAGCTCGCTGGTGGGCAAGACCATCGCGCTGCTTTTCGAGAAGCCGTCCCTGAGGACCAGGGTCAGCTTCGAGGTGGGCATCCGTCAGATGGGCGGCGACTGCATATACCTGAGCAGGGAGGACGTGGGCCTGGGAGTGCGGGAGCCCGAGTCGGACGTGGCGGGCGTGCTGGAGAGGTGGGTCGACGGAATCGTCGCCCGCGTGTTCTCACACCGGAGCCTGGAGCTCCTGGCCGATAGAGCCTCGATACCCGTCGTCAACGCCCTGTCGGACCTGGAGCACCCCTGCCAGGCACTGGGGGACCTGCTGACAATACGGCAGCACAAGGGTGCACTGGAGGGTGTCCAGGTGGCGTTCATCGGCGACGGCAACAACGTGGCGTCGAGCCTGGCGCTGGCCTGCGCCTCCGCCGGCGCCGGTTTCGTGCTGGCCGCACCGAAGGACTACCGCGTCCCGGACTTTGTCTGGGAGGAAGCCCGGAAGCGGGCTGCACCCCACGAGTCCAAAGTTGAGTGGACGGAAGACGCCCGCAAAGCCGTGGACGGTGCCGACGTAGTCTACACGGACGTGTGGACGAGCATGGGCCAGGAGACCGAGACGGCGGAGCGCCTCAGGGCGTTCGAGGGCTACAAGGTCGACGAGGCACTGTTCGAGGCCGCCGCGTCCGACGCCGTGTTCATGCACGACATGCCGGCGCACCGCGGCGAGGAGGTCTCCGAGGCCATGCTGGAGCACCCCCGCTCGGTCGTCTTCGACCAGGCGGAGAACCGCCTCCACGCCCAGAAAGCCATCCTCGACTCGCTCTTCTCCCGAGAGTAAGCGAGATGCCGACTCCCCTGAGCTTCATTCGGCGAGTCACAGTCGCCGATGTCTGGCTTTGACCACTATCTGAGACCTGGTCGGGAAGTCCAGGAGGAAGTCCCCTCTGGCAGGGAGTCTGGGGGATGCGCACCCAGGAAACAAGACCCTTGGCGGGCGGGTGGATCTAGAGCGCCTGCCTATGAGACACGGCAAGGCGGGGCAGAGGATGTCCGAAAGACCAATTGTAGCCATAGTCGGCAGGCCCAACGTCGGCAAGTCGACGCTGTTCAACCGCCTCGCGGGACGGCGTGACGCGATAGTCTCCGACGTCGCGGGCACGACCCGCGACCGGGTGACCGCCGAGACGGTTTGGGCGGGCCGTCCCTTCATCCTGGTGGACACCGGCGGCCTCGACCTGTTTCCCGAGACCGAGCTGTCCGAGAGCATCCAGGCCCAGGCCCGGGTCGCCATGGACGATGCCGACGTGATCGTGGCGCTGGTGGACGCCATCGAGGGGCCGGCCCCGGGCGACATGGACGTGTCCGATGTCTTGAGACGCACCGACAAGCCCGTCGTGCTCGCCGTCAACAAGGCCGACAACCAACGACGGGAGGCCGTCTCGTCCGAGTTCTACGGGCTGGGACTCGGCGACCCGCTCCCCATAAGCGCCTACCACAACGTGGGCATTGACGACCTGATAGCGCGGGTGGTCGAGCTCCTTCCCGAGGGCGCTCTCTTCCCCGAGCCGGAAGCCGACATCAGGCTGGCCATCGTCGGTCGCACCAACGTAGGTAAGTCGATGCTTGTCAACGCGATCACGGGACAGGAGCGGGCCATCGTCAGCGACGTACCGGGGACCACACGCGACGCCCTGGACACGCCGGTGACGTACGGAGACCGGTCGATTCTCCTGATCGACACCGCCGGCATAAGGCGTCGCGGCAGGATAGAGCCGGGTATCGAGCGGTACAGTGTGCTGCGGGCCGTCAGGGCCATCGGCCGCGCGGACGTCGTCGTGCTGGTGACCGACGCCTCGGAGCTTGCGACCAGTCAGGACTCGCACATCGCCGGGCCCATCCTCGACTCCCACAAAGGCATGGTCATAGCGGTGAACAAATGGGACCTGGCAGAGGAGACAGACCTGACGAAAGAAGAGGCTCAGCAGCGCGTAGCCGACCGTTTCAGGTTCGCCCGCTACACGCCGATACGATTCGTCTCGGCTCTGACCGGCTCGGGCGTGGGCGGCCTTTTGGACACGGTCCAGTCCGTGTACGACGAGTGGACCAAAGGGGTGCCTCGGTACGATCTCAGGCGGACGGTCATGAACGCGGTCGCCGACAACCCGCCTTCGCCGTCGGGCCGCCGGTCGCTGAAGATCTACAGCGTCGCGCAGGACGGCACCGGCCCGCCCAGCTTCACCTTCTACGTGAATCGCTCCGACATGGTACACTTCTCCTACCGGCGCTACCTGGAGAACTCGCTGAGGGCGGTCTACGACTTCAAAGGTAGCCCCCTCAGGATGCGTTTCAAGGGCAGGGGCGAAAGGTGACCGACTACGTCATCCTGGTCCTGGCAGGCTATGCACTCGGCTCAGTGCCCTTCGGTGTGATCGTGGCCTGGGCGGTGAGCCGCATCGACGTCCGTGACTACGGCAGTGGCAACACCGGCACGACCAACGTCCTCCGCACCGTGGGCCGGCCCGCAGCCGTGCTGGTGCTCGTGCTTGACATGGGCAAGGGCGTCCTGCCGGTCTTCCTCGCCCGGGTGGTATCAGACACGGCCGGCGTCGAGTCCGCCGCGGCCGTCGCCGCCCTGGCCGGCCATAACTGGCCCGTCTTCCTGGCCTTCAGAGGTGGTCGAGGCACGGCTACCGGATGGGGGAGCCTTCTGATTCTCTCCCCGGTTAGCGGCCTGGCCGCCACCGTTGTGGGCGCATCCCTGGTCGCCACAACCCGCTACGCGTCTCTGGGCTCCATCGTGGCGGCCACGGTGGGCCCGGCGACCCTCGTCGGACTGTCGCTGGCCGGACAGACGCCCCAGGCTTACGTCTGGTTCGGCGTCATCGGCGGCCCCCTCATAGTGGCGCGCCACAGCGATAATATCCGGAGACTTCTCAGGGGCGAGGAGCGAAAGATCGGCCAGTCCTCTCAGGTCGCCCGGTCGCCCTCCGACCCCGACGAACGCAAAGGCCATCGGTGGCCAAGGTCGGCGTAGTCGGTACCACGAGCTGGGGCACCACGCTGGCCGTCATCATGGCCCGGCGTGGACTCGACGTACGCCTCTGGGCGCGCACTCCGGACGAAGCCGCCGAGCTGACCGACGCGGGCGAGAACACCAGGTTCGTGCCCGGTGTTGATTTCCCGCCCGGGTTGACGGTCACGGCCTCGCCCGGCGAAGCTTTCGGCGACGCCGACGTCGCAATCGTAGCTGTCCCCTCACGGAGCATCCGAGACAACGTTCGCGCGGTGCGTGACGACCTGAACGAGTCCGCTGTCGTGGTCAGCGCGACCAAGGGCCTGGAGCTGGAGAGCGGCAAACGGATGAGCCAGGTCCTTTCGGAGGAGCTCCCACCTTCACTGCGCCCCGGCGTCTGCGCTCTCTCGGGGCCCAACCTGGCCAACGAGATCGCGCGTCAGAAGCCGTCGTCGACCGTCGTCGCATCCCCGAACATGGATGCCGCCCGGACGGCCCAGTCTCACATCAACACTCCTCTGTTTCGCGTCTACACCAACGACGATATCGTCGGCGTCGAGTTCGGCGGGGCCCTCAAGAACATCATCGCCCTGGGCGCGGGGATTTGCGATGGGCTCGGGTACGGAGACAATGCCAAGGCCGCCTTCATGACACGAGGGCTCGCCGAGATCTCCCGACTGGGCGTGGCTGCCGGAGCCCATCCTCTGACCTTTGCCGGCCTGGCCGGAATCGGCGACCTGGTCGCGACCTGCTCCAGCGGCCTCAGCCGCAATCACACCGTGGGCGAGCAGCTGGCCGGCGGCAGGAGCCTCGAGGAGGTCCGAGCTTCGATGGACAACGTCGCCGAAGGTGTCGATACGACGGCCGCGGCCGTCAGCCTTGCGGAGTCTCTCGAAGTCGAGATGCCCATCGCTCAAGCCACCTACGATGTCCTCTTCAACGGCGTGCCGCTGGACCAGGCCATATTCGAGCTCCTGGGTCGCGCGCCCCGCAGCGAGTGACCTCTAACCCCCCAGCTCGCCCAGCTCGTACATAACCGCGGCCAGCACCGATACGCCCGCCGTTTCCGCTCTGAGGATGCGTCTACCGAGACTGACGGAGACGACGCCCGCGGCCTTGGCCTGGTCGACCTCTTGCTCAGTGAAGCCGCCCTCCGGGCCGATGAAGATGCCCAGTGAGGTGAGCGCTCCCCCATCTGCCCGTAGCCGGCCCAGGGCGGCCTTCAAGCCGGCCCGCGTCTCGCCCTCCCACGGGATGAGCGCGGACCCGTGGACGTCGTTGCAAGCCTCGCCGAAAGGGACGGGCTCCCGGAGCTCCGGCCGCCGCCCGCGACCGGACTGCTCAGCGGCCTCGACCACGATCCTCTGCCACCGTTTGAGCCGGCTGGACCGTCTGGACCCATCTCCCGGCCGCGCCACCGATCGGGCGCACACGGTGGGCACGAAGGCCGACGCACCCAGCTCGGTACCCTTCTGCAGCACCAGCTCGAATCGGTCCGCCTTCAGCATCCCCTGAAACAGGGTGACCCGAACGGACGGCTCCGCGATGCTCCTGGACCTCTTGACTACCTCCCCACGGGTCCTGTCCGACGCGACCTCCGTGAGGGCTACCAGGTATTCGAAGCCGGAGTCGTCGAGCACGGTGATGCGCTCGCCGGGCCTGGCGCGGAGCACGTGAGAGAGCTGTCGGGAGACGCCGCCCGATAGGACGACGGCCCCGTCCTCTATCCACTCAGGCGGTACGAAGAAGCGGTGCATGGTTCACGGTACGGACGCCTGCATCGTCACCCAGTCCCCGTCCACGACCGCTCGGTCGATGCGAGCGCCTTCAGAGGCGAGGGCCTCCTCGACACCGGCCCTGTTGGCGGCTATGACCCCGGAGGCGATCAGCATTCCGCCTTCGGCTACAGCCTTCACGATGTCGCCCGCAAGCTCCGCGATCACCCTGGCGGAGATGTTGGCGACGACGAGCGAGTAGCTGCGTGCCGTGACCTCCGGCTGAGGAAGAGTGCCCCGGATGATACGGACGCCGTGGCCGACGCCGTTATGACTGACGTTGGACCTGGCCACGCGCACGCCGACCGGGTCGATCTCGAGGCCGACCACGCCGCCGGCGCCCAGCTTGGCCGCCGCGATCGACAGGATACCCGAGCCGCACCCAACGTCCAGGACCTTCGTTCCCGGCTTCACCTGCTCCTCCAGCATCTCGAGACAGATCCTGGTGGTCGGATGGTGCCCGGTACCGAAGGCCATCCCGGGGTCGAGGTTCAAAACGATGTCCGTTGCGGCTGGCTCGTACTCCTTCCACGTCGGGCAGACCACCAGCCGCCGGCCGACGTGCAGCACGTCGAAGTGTTCCTTCCAGCTATCCTGCCACTCCTGCTCGTCCAGCTCCCTCTCTGAGAGAGGCGAGACCGGCGACACGTGGGCGACGAGCCGCACGCCCAGATCGATCCGCGCTTTACGCTCACGCGCCGTGGAGTTCACCGGCAGGTAGGTCTTCAGTGTCACCCAGGCGGCCGGTGACGCTGACTCCCCCTCGTCCGAGCTGAAGCCGCCCTCTGACTCGACGACGACACCGCCGTGTCCGTAACGATAGAAGATCTGGGACAGTGGTTCGACGAACTCCTGGGGGGACCTGACGCTCAGCTCGAGCCAGCGCAAAGTTGACTCCTCGTTGGGGAAAGCGGAGTTCGCGAACCGGGACCGGTCAGGCCTGGCAGACGACGCGCGAGTGCGAGGTCATGGGCGGGCGCGGCTTAGCCGAGGGCGTCCTTCAGCTTGTCGAACCAGCCCTTGTCGTGGCCGTTCTCATCGATCGACTCGACGCCGAGGCTCTCCGATAGCTCCTGGAACAGACGTTGCTGCTCCTCGGTCAACGACCTGGGCGTCGTTACGACGACCCGGACGAGTTGGTCGCCCCTCCGGTTGCTGTTCAAGTGCGCTATCCCCTGACCCTTGAGGCGGAACCGCTGGCCCGACTGTGTGCCCGCGGGGACATCCAGCTCCGCTTGTCCCTCCAGGGTCGGTATCTTCACCGTGGTCCCGAGGGTGGCCTGGGCCACGTTCACCGGCATCGAGAAGTGGAGGTCGTAGCCGTCCCGCGTGAACAGAGGATGTTCCTTGACGCTCACCGAGACATAGAGGTCCCCCGGGGGCCCGCCGCCCGTCCCGGGCTCACCTTCGCCGGTCAGCCTCATCTGAGTGCCGTGTTCGATCCCCGCCGGTATGGACACGGCCAGCTTGCGGTTTCGGTGTTGTCTACCTGACCCCCTGCACTCCGTGCAAGGGTGAGTGATCACCCTGCCCTCGCCTCGGCAGGTGCCGCAGGTCGCCATCTGGACGAACTGGCCGAATACACTCTGATGCGAGCGCCGGACCTGTCCGGTCCCTTTGCAATTGGCGCACATTGACGGCTGGTTGCCGGGCTCGCTCCGGCCGCCGCCACAACGCCCGCAGCTCTCCACGCGACGGATCTCGAACTCCTGCTGGGAGCCGAAGGCGGCCTCCTCGAACTCGATGTTGATCAAGTGTTGGAGGTCCGACCCCCGGCGTGCGGTCGACGTGCCGGAGCGTGTGCCGAACCCGCTGCCGAAGAAGGCGTCGAAAATGTCCCCGAAGCCGCCGAAATTGTCGAAGCCCTCGAACCCGCGGGCCCCGTTTCCGGTCACTCCGGTGTGTCCGAACTGGTCGTAGGTCGCTCTCCTCTTAGCGTCGGAGAGAATCTGATAGGCCTCGTTGATCTCCTTGAACCTCTCCTCGGCGCCGTCCTTCTTGTTGCGGTCAGGATGGTACTCGAGCGCCAGCCGCCGGAACGCCTTCCTTACGTCCTCTTCGGAGGCGCCCCGGGAGATGCCCAGAACATCGTAGTAGTCTCTTTTACTGGTGGTCATACAGAGTCCAGTCGAAAGCTCAATTTCTCATTATATTGGCTGACCGCCCACTCTTACAAGCGCGAGGACGTTCTCGCCGAGCGTGCTTTGACTAGCGGCGGGTGAGGCGGTCCAGCAGACCGACGGCCAGGGCTGCGGCGTCGCCCATGGACTGTGCGTTGATGAACTCAAGCTTGTCCTCGGGGGTGTGTATCCTGGAGAGGTCCTCGTCCAGGAAGAAGACGGTCGGGATGCCCGCCTCCTGGAAAGACGCGTGATCGCTGCTTCCTCCGCCCGGAAGCGCGGCGTGTCGTTTGATGGGAATCCGCTCCCGTTCCCCGAGGTCCACCACGTCCGACACCAGCTCGTCGTTGCCAAGCACGCCCAGATTAGTGCCGCCGGCCAGCGCGTCGAAGTTGAGCATGGCGATGGTGGACTCCCGCTCCTCGTTCGTTAGCTCGGTGACGTACCATCGGCTGCCGAAGAGCCCGAGCTCCTCGGAGCCGAACGCCACGAGCCTGAGCGTAAAGGGGTACGCCTCGTCCGCCACCTCGCCGGCTATCGTCATGAGTGTTGCGATGCCGGACCCGTTGTCGTTGGCCCCGGGCACGTCCGGGACCGTGTCGAAGTGGCCCCCCAGCACCACCACTGGGCTGTCCGGGGCCGGTCCAGGCTTCTCCGCGACGACGTTACGCGATTCCAACGCATCGAGCCCCGCGGAAACGGTCGCCGTGACCTCCCCGTCGGACAGCAGCGCGACGGCGGCGGCGCCGCTCTCCCGGGTGATTGCTACCACAGGAATGGCGGCCTGCGTCGCGAGCGCTCCGGCGAAGAGTCCAGGTCTGTTGTTGTAGACTATTACGCCCGCCACACCGACATCGGCTACGCGTTTTACCTTCTCCTCGAACGGAATCTCCCCTCTCTCGATCAGGGCGATTCTGTCCGGTGACGAGCCGCCGGTGGAGATCTCCGCGAACGCGGCCGCGACCTCCTCCGGCAGTCCCTTCCCAACGTTCACCAGGACTCCCGAGGACTCGCCGATCCCTGACAGTGTCAGCGGATGGCTCGGGACCGTGCTCGGTGCCCCGTCCAGCCCACCCGGTAACGTGACCTCGGACGACGGCATGTCGAACTCGAACTTTTGAAGCTTCACGTCATAGCCCAGCGACTCGAGCTCCGCGGCGAGGAACCCGGCGGCTGCGCTCTCCTGTTCCGTCGCGCTTGCCCTGGGGCTCAGGTCACGGGTGAACGATTCGAGGAACGCGCCGGCCTCGTCCGCCAACCGGTTGGCCGGCGCCGATTCCGTTCTTGCCGGTCCGGTTGGTGTCGGGCTAACGGTCGCCGTGGCTGTCGGAGTGAGCGAAGGAGCGGTCGCCGTTGGGCTCGGGGACGGAGTCTCGACGGCGACGACGACGGCGGTGGTCGCGCTGGGCGTCACCGTCGGCTCGGAAGACGACCCGCATGCGAGGATAAACGCCCCGAGCAAGAGCGGCGCCAGTGTGAGCAAAGGTCTTGTGAACGGCTTCAAGTGGAAGCTCCAGGCGCCGTGTCGAACGGCGGGCCTACGTGAGAGCCTACCTACTACTGTCATACGAGGCCCTGCCGACGATGGACGTGCGGTGGGAAGAAGCAAGGCATTGGAGAAGCGCACCGCTTAAGGGCGACGGCAAGCCTCAAACGTGGGGCTCAGGGTCATTAACAAATAGGTTGGCCCTACGCCTCCTGTCATCTCGAGGAATCCTTCCCAAGAAGATCGAGGAGGGATCTGGTGGCGGGGCACACATCACCGCTGTCAGTCGCGCCCCACCCTGCCAGATTCCTCTCTACCGGTCGGAATGACATTGCGTGGCCCGTCTCTATTTGGTCAATGATCGTCAGTCCCAGGGGCCGAAAGGGGTCCCGGCGATCGTGCGCTGCGTAGCCCGTGTCTGAGACCGGCTCAGGTAGAAGGCTACTTGAGGCCGTCTAGGGGCAACTGGCCGTCGCCCTTCCCATTGCTCGACTTGCCGTTAGCCTTGGCCGCCGGCTTGGTCTCATCCTCGATCTTGCTCATATCGCTGACGCAGGCTATAGAGGCGACGAAGTCGCCGGCCGCCGGCTTGAATATGGTGACGCCCTGGGTCGCTCGGCCCATACTGCGGATCTCGGCCAGGTTGGTCCGGAGCACCTGGGCCTGCTCCGACACGACGTAGACCTCTTTGCTGTCGTCGACCGTCTCCGCGGCGGCTACGACGCCAGTCTTCTTCCTGATGTTGAAAGTCTTGATTCCGACTCCACCCCTTTTCTGTGTCCGGTATGAGCGTATGGGCGTCAGCTTGCCGTAACCCAGCTTGCTGATGACCAGCAGGCGGCTCTCCGGCCCGCCGATGTCCATGGAAACGATGCGGTCCTTCCCCCGGAGTCCCATGCCCTTGACGCCTCCGGCGGCTCTTTGCCGGAGCGGGACCTGCTCTATGGGGAAGCGTATCGACATGCCCTGCTCCGACACCATCATCACGTCGTCTCCGTCCTTGGCGAGACGGGCCGACACCAGGTCGTCGCCGGCCTTGAGGTTCATGATGATGAGGCCCGACGGCCGGATCGACGAGACCGCGCTGAGGGAAACACGCTTGATCGCGCCCTTCTGCGTCGCCATCACCAGGTAGGTGTCCTCACTCTGCAGGTCATCCACGCCGATCAACGCTTTGACTCGTTCGGCATCCGTCAGTGGGATGACGTTCACTACGGGCACACCCCGCGTATTCCGCGACGTGTCGGCCCTCAGCTCGTATGCCGTGAGTCTCAGGATCCTGCCGGTGTTGGTGAAGAACAGGAGGGAGTCGTGGCTGTCCACAACCTGTATGTGTTTGACGGCGTCGTCGTCCCGCGTGTTCATGCTGACGACGCCCTTGCCGCCGCGGTGCTGGTTGCGATAGGTGCTGGCGGGTATCCGTTTGATGTACCCGCCCTGGCTCAGGGTGACGGCCACCCGCTCGTGCGCCTCGAGCGCACTTCTGTCGAAGTCATACGCCGCGTCGGAGATATCGGTCCTCCTGGGCTCTCCGAGCTT
>CAZGRI010000002.1:0-5579 GCA_964528205.1 uncultured Dehalococcoidia bacterium
CGGAGCCGGGTCGGACGCGTTGGCCGCGACCACGATGGTGTGCTCTAGAGCGCCGTGATCCTCCAACAACGCCACCGTCTGGGCGACCTTGCCGACCTTCTGGCCGACGGCTACGTAGATGCAGACCAGGTCTCCACCCTTCTGGTTGATTATGGTGTCGATGGCCAAGGTGGACTTGCCGGTCGACCGGTCGCCGATGATCAGCTCGCGCTGCCCGCGTCCGATGGGTATCATCGCGTCAATGGCCTTGATCCCGGTCTGGACCGGAGTGTCGACGGATTTTCGGGTGGACACGTCGGGCGCTACGACCTCAACGGGCCGGGTCCTGTCGGTGCTCATCGGGCCCTTGCCGTCGACGGGCACTCCCAACGCGTTGACGACACGGCCAATGAGCGGCTCGCCCACGGGCACCTCGACGATCAGGCCCGTGCTCCTGACCTCGCTGCCCTCGGTCACCGAGAGCGGGTCCCCGAGGATAACCGTGCCTACGCTGTCCTCCTCCAGGTTCAACGCCATTCCCATCGTTCCGCCAGAGAACTCCAGCAGCTCGTTGTAGGCGACGCCGGACAGGCCATGGACCCTGGCGACCCCGTCGCCGGCCTCCACGACGACCCCCACGTCCACCATTGTGATCTTGCTGCCAAACTCCTCGATCTGGCGCTTGATGACCGATGCGATGTCCTGTCCTCTAACTGCCATCTACAGCCTCCGAACCCGATTGGCTGGCCCGTGCAGCCCTGTTTTCGTTGGTGTCCTAGGAGCGCCTGCGTGCGAGGTCGCGGCGCATCGCGGAGAGCTTCGTCCGAGTGCTGCCGTCGATGACGCGGTCGCCGACACGAGCGACCAGACCGCCCAGGACAACCGGGTCTACTCGCTCGGTCATCCGCACGTCTTTGCCGACTACACCTTTCAACAGCTCCTCAACTTGCTGTCTTTGCTCGTCGTCCAGCGGGACGGCTGAGACGACTTCCGCTCGCTCTATGCCTCGATGGGCGTCCAGCAGGAGCTCGTACTGGTCGGCGACGTCGGAGACAAGGTGGGCAAGGTTTCTGGACGAGAGGAGCGCCAGCAGATTGGCGGCCAGGGGGCCGACCGACAAGCCCTGCGAAGTGTCGGACAGGGCGGTTCGGACCATTTCGGTCTTTTGGGCGACCGAGGCCTGGGGTGCATCCAGAAACTGCGAGAGCTCATCGCTCTCCAGCGCCCGGACCAGCAACGACAGGTCCTCGAGCCACACGTCGAGATCGTCCGTCTCCACGGCTATCTGAAAGACAGCCTGGGCGTACCGTCTGGCCGAAGTTGCTCTTGGCATTCTACGTTCCTGCTGCGCACAGTGGGGTGCGAGGACTCTATGGTCGAGCGGGTCTAGTTTCTGCTGGGCCCCGGTCCCTCTTCGAGGACCTCTTGTATCAGGTCGTGGTGTGCCGATTCGTCCAGCGACCGGTCTATCACCCGTTCCGCCGCCGCGATGGCCAGTCCGGCGAACTCGCGTCGGACCTCCTCGATGGCTGCGTCGCGCTCTCTCTGAATATTCGTCTCGGCCCTGACGCGCTCCGCGGCGATCTCCTCACGCGCCTTGGCGATCTCCTCTTCCCGGAATCTGTCAGCTACGTCCCTGGCCTGTGCGATGAGCTGTTGCCCCTCGGCCCTGGCCTCCTCGAGCTGTTGCTGCATCTTTTCCTGGGACTGCGCGGTCTCCTCCCGGGCTCTCTCCGCGGCGCCGAGGCTCTCTTTGATCCGGTTGGACCGTTCGTCCAGCATCTTTAGCACGGGTTTGTACAGCAGCTTGTACAGCACGGCGAACAGGATCAGGAAGCTGACTATCTGGGTAATCAGACCCGATAGGTTGAAACCTAGGGCGTCCATGCCGTCTCCTTGGCTTCCCTCCCAAATGTCTTTGTGGGAGTGTCGGAAGCTTCGTCAGAGGTCGTCCGATGACTCCTAGACGAACTTGATGATGACCGCCACCACCAGGGCATAGATGGCGATGGCCTCGGCGAAGGCGATGGCCAGGATCATGTTCTGCTGTATGGGGCCGGCAGCCTCAGGGTTGCGCCCCAGAGCCTCCATGGCCTTGGCAGCCAACATCCCGATACCGATGCCTGGCCCGAGGGCTCCCAGCCCGATCGCCAGGCCGGCGCCAATGTTCATGATGTCCCCTTCGATCATCGTTAACTCCTTCCGTGCGACTCCCGGTTACGCCGGGCAATTCCTGCAGGCCCCGGCTTCGTTGCCGGAGGCCCAAAACATCAAGATATCCGATGGGACGGTGCCTCAAGCGGGCCGCTCCCCATCCCAGCGGGCTATCGGACTCCTGAGAACCTAGTGCTCGTCCGCTGCGTGACTAATCGTGGCCATTGTGGCGAAGACCAGCGTCAACATCGAGAAGATGAACGCCTGGATCATGCCGACGAACAGCTCCAGCCCCAGGAACGGGATGATGCCGATCATGGGCAGCAGGAACGCCATGGCGACCAGCAGGACCTCTCCGGCGAAGATGTTCCCGAAGAGTCGAAAGGTAAAGCTGATGACCCGGGCGACCTCGCTGATGGCCTCGAGTACGCCGACGAACAGTCCTATGGGGCCCTCTTTGAAATTGAGAAACTTGCCGACGTGACCGAAGAACCCCAGAGTTGTGAATCCCCACATATGGACCATGAACATGGCGACAAGCGCTATCGCCAGCGTGGTGTTGACGTCGGTGTTGGCGCTTCTCAGGAACGGGACCAGTAGGCCGGCCTGCTTGCCGTCCTCGACACGGTGCTCCTCGTACTCCTCGGCGGTGATCTCGGTCCCTATGGAGTTGAAGGGCAGGTAGGCGACGGACCCGTCTCCCTCGAAGACCTGAAGTTTGACCTGACTCAGATCGGCGTTTTCCCCGTCCTCCTTGGCCTTCGCCTCGGCGTGGTGCTTGACTTCGTCTGCCGTCTCCACCCTTCCGATCGTGCCAAAGCCGGGTAGTATGCCGAGCCAGTTGGCTGCCACGATGAATATGAAGATGGTCATCACAAGGGGGAGGAAGCGCCTGGCCCTCTCGGGACCGGCCACACTCTCGGCCAGGCCCAGAAATCCCTCGATGACGACCTCGACGATATTCTGGAGGCCCCGCGGAATCTCGCTGAGACGGCGGGTGGCGAAGAACGAAATAGCCACGAGCACCACTATCGCGGCCCAGGTGGCAACCATCGTGTTGGTGATGCGAAAGTCCGAGATTATGGGCTCGGCGGTGATCGACTCGGCGGGGAGCTGTATGTGGGCGAGAGGCGAGCCCAGGAAGCCGCCGCCGAACTCGTTGCCCAGGGCCCCTCCGGCCAAACTGATTATGAAGACGATCGCGGCGACGACAAGGGCCGTGACCACCTTCGGGCTACGGAGAAGCTTTGACACTAACCTTCCCTAGCTTGCCGGGTTTTCAGGGGGCTCGGATACACTCTTCAGCACGGCGATCAGCATACGGTACATTCCCAGGACCGCCAGCGCAATTCCCACAGCGAGACCCAGTAGTGTAAATGTGGGGCTGAGGTCGAGCCGTCGGTCGAGCCAGAAGCCTCCGAACCCGCCCCCTCCGATGCAGATGGCCACGAACCATCCGATGCCCACCAACCGGAGTACGGTCGCCTTTATACGCGGGCTCATGGGGCCTCCGCCGGAAGCTTGTGTAGTATATCACAAAGAATTTTCGAGGGTCAATTTGGGCTTTCTTGCGTAAACAGCATGCCCAGGCGACAAATATAGAAGCTCGTAGACAAGCCACGTGTCCACGTGTGCGGCACCAGCGTGGCGAGTGCCTCGGAGTCGTCGAGTATCGGCGCTGTGAGGCCAGGCAGATTACCCTCCGGCCAACAGGCTGTCGATCTCGGCCATGTCGTCGGTGGTGAGGCGCCAGCCGGCGGCGTCGGCGTTGGACGCGACCTGCTCGGGTCGCGAAGCACCCGCGATCACCGAGCTCACCGACGGCCTCGCCAGCAGCCAGGCGAAGGCCAGCTCCAGAATCGAGTGCCCTCTCTCCGCGGAAAACGTTTCGAGCCTCTCCAGGGTGTCGAACTTGTCCTCCGTCAGCATTCCACGGTCGCCCGTCGCCAGCCTGGTGCCTTGGGCGGGGGGCTCGTCGCGCCGGTACTTCCCGGTCAGGAACCCGTTGGCCAGCGGGTAGTAGGGCAGGATTCCGACGTTGTAGTGGTCGCAGAAGGGGAGGAGCTCGTCCTCGATGACCCTGTCCAGCATGTTGTACCTCGGCTGGACGCTCACGAAGGACGCGATGCCCCGGGACCTGGAGGTCCAGACGGCCTCACAGACCTGCCACGCCTTGAAGTTGGAGCAGCCTATGTAACGGACCTTGCCCTGGTGCACAAGGTCGTCCAATGCGCTGAGGGTTTCCTCGATCGGTGTGAAGTCGTCGGACCAGTGGATCTGATAGAGGTCTATGTAGTCGGTGCCCAGCCGTTTAAGGCTCTTCTCGACCTCCTGGACGATGTGTTTTCTGGAGTTTCCGGCAAGGTTCGGGCCTTCGGCGACACGGCTAGAGACCTTGGTCGCGATGACCGCCTGCTCACGCTTGCCCTTCAAGGCTCGTCCTATGAACTCCTCGGACAGCCCTTCACCATAGCTGTTGGCGGTGTCGATCAGGTTGATGCCTACGTCCAGGGCGCGGTGGACGATCTCGGCCGACCCCTCGGCACGGATGTGGAACGGGGGCTGGTCACGGTGTCCGAAGTTGTTTGTCCCCAGCCCGATTTCAGAGACCTGAAGACCCGAGTTGCCTAGCTGACGGTACTCCATTGGATGGCTCCTTTCTCGACGATGGATTCACGGCCGGGAGCCGGCTCGTAACAGGGTACCCCATATGCCCCGTCCAGCAAAGCGGCCGGCAGCACAGTCGACAACCTCACGTTTCCCAGCCTCGTCTTTCCGGCGAAAGCCGGAATCCAGGTGGACGTCCTCCTCATACAAGTCCGGCCAATTTGGATCAACCTTCCCGCAAGAGAGCGGACGTAGGGCAGTTTCATCTGGCGACCCAAGTTCCGCGCGGGACGGTAGATCGAACAAGGACCCGAGGGAAATGCATCGTTTGCGTGACATCGTCAGGCTTCTAGATTCCGGCCTGCGCCGGAATGACGGGGCCTTCGGCTCCTAAACCTCACGCCGTCCCGAAGTGGGGTTACAATGTAGCCCGTCTGACCACTAGCGAGGAGCTGTCCATGATCTACGACGGACATGCCTACTGCTTTCCCGACCAGCGCGGCGACGGAGGCTTCCGGGAACCGGCCCAGTTCCGCCGCCATATCCAGCTATCGATCGCCCACCACCTCCAGCGGACATGGCGCAGCCGGGACCGGGCGTCCGCCGACACGTCCGCGCTCATCGACGCGTCGCTTCCGTGGGGATTCGACCAGCTCCGGGACGCAGACTTTCGTCCGGCGCGATACGGCCGGTTCGAGTGGAGAGCCGGCGACGAGGAGTACGTGAAACAGTACATGCCTCCTTCGGTCGTCGACATGGCCTACTCGGCCGAGCAGCTGGTGGCCGAAATGGACTACGCGGGTGTCGACTGGGCCCTGTTGCACAGGACTCCGACACTG
>CAZGRI010000002.1:5589-6901 GCA_964528205.1 uncultured Dehalococcoidia bacterium
TGAGTTCGTGGCCGACTGCGTCCGGCGCTTTCCCGATCGGCTGCATGCCCTCGCCCACGTCGAGGAGTGGCTGGTCAAGCCGGAGCCCGATGAGTCGATACGCAAGCTGGAGTCGGCCATCAAGGACGTCGGACTCTCAGGGCTTCAGTTCCTGCCCGACCACCTGACTCTTTACGGCCAGAGCCAGGAATGGGACGCCCCAGAGTTCCGTCCGTTCTGGGACGCAGTCGCGGCTTTGGGGGTCCCGGTGTTCATAACACCGAGCTTCATGTCATTAGGCTCGGGGAGCGGGTCAGCGCTGGACGCATACCTGAAGGAGCTGGGAACGCTCAACCGCTGGATGGAGAGATACCCCGACGTGACGTTGATACTGACCCACGGCCTGGGATGGAGGACGTTCAAAGAGCCCGACGGGATCGCTGTCCCGGAGCAGGTCTACGATGCCGCCCCTTGCGACAATCCTAACTTCTTGGTCCAGCTTATGTTTCCCATATTCTTCGGCGGCGATTGGGACTACCCGATGCCGCAGATACGCCCGGCGCTGGAACAGGCGGCGCGCCGGATCGGGCCGGAGCGGCTCATATGGGGCACGGACATCCCCATGGTGATGCGGTTCTACACCTACCGACAGAGCCTCGACGCCTTGCGGCTTAACCTGGACTTCCTCCCTTCCGAGGAGGTGGACATGATAATGGGCGGAAACATGGCCCGGATGATGGGGATAGAGTAGTCTGCCGCGAAGGCTAATAGGTTGAGGCGTTGATCTCGGTGAGCTTTCCGGTTGCCAGGTAGATGACCCGCTCGACGATGTTTGTGGACCTGCCGGCAATGCGTTCGAGATTGTGGGCGACCCAGAGCAGGCAGGTCGGCCGCTGGATCGAGCCTGGGTCCTGGAAGAGCTTGAAGCCGGGTGCGCTAGGCGAGCTAGCTTGTGACCAGCTTCGCGACCCAGTAAAGTGCCGCTCCCAGCAGGGCGCAAGCCGGAAAGGTCAGAATCCAGGCATAGACTATTGACTTTGCCACGCCCCAGCGGACCGCTGAGATACGGCGAGTCGAGCCCATTCCCAGTATGGACGACGTGATCACATGCGTCGTGCTGACGGGGACGCCCGTGCGCGTCGCCAGCTCGATGATGCTCGCTGCGGCGCTCTCAGCGGCGAATCCATGGATCGGCCTCATGCTGATTATCCGCACACCCAACGTACGGATGACTCGAGCTCCGCCCACGTACGTCCCTGCGGCCATGACGGCGCCCGACGCCATGATGACCCAGAACGGAACCTCTATGCTATCGATGCGCCCGTTCACGAAG
>CAZGRI010000002.1:6911-50197 GCA_964528205.1 uncultured Dehalococcoidia bacterium
CGCCAGCGTGATGACGCCCATAGTCTTCTGGGCGTCATTGGAGCCGTGGCTAAACGCCACGGCGGCGGCCGTGACCATCTGAAGCTTTCCAAAGATCGCCGAGATCATCGCCGGCGTCACTCTACGTAACGACCAGTAGAGCGCGAGCATAATCCCGAAGCCGGCAGCCACGCCGAGTATGGGCGAGAACGCCAGACCCAGGAGTATCTTCTGTATTCCGGACCCCACCAGGACATCGACGCCCGCCTCGGCGATCCCGGCGCCAGCGACGCCGGCGATGAGGCTGTGACTGCCGCTGACTGGCATCCCCAGCCGGGTTGCGACGAACACCCAGATCGCCGCGGCGGCCACTCCGCCGGCCACGGTTAGCAGGGTAATCCCATCGGGGTCGACGACTCCTTTGCCAACGGCCTTAGCCACCGCGGTGCCCGAGACCGCTCCCAGGAAGTTCATGACCCCGGCCATGGCGACCGCCGCGATGGGAGACATGACCCGGGTCGACACGACCGTTGCTATCGCGTTGGCCGCATCGTTGAAGCCGTTGGCGAAGTCGAAGGTGAGGGCAATGAGGATGATCAGGACCAGAAACAGGAGGGAGGTCTGGTCAATCATTCGATCAGGCCAGGGGTGTCAGAGATGCCAGAACGAAACGGAGCGCGGCCATCAGGAGTTCTTGAGCACGATACCCTCGAGTATGTCGGCCGCGTCCTCCGCACGGTCCGTCGCCTGCTCCAGGTCGTCGTAGATGTCCCGCCATTTGAGGACCTGTATGAGCTCGAAGTTCTCGTTGAACAGCTCATTCCTGGCCTGGGCGGCGATTCTGTCGGCCTCGTTTTCCAGCCGATTTATCTCGACCGCCATGGGCAGGATTTCCTTTAGCTTGGACCCTCGAGTAGAGAGAAGGGAGACGGCCCGCTCCAGTTCGACCGCGCACTGCACGATGATACGCGACAGCGTCTGGGACTGCTCCGTCGGCCCTTCGATCTTGTATTCCAGTACGTAGTGTGCGGCTTCGTCGATGGCGTCCACGACATCGTCGAGACTGCCCGCCAGCGCCAGGATGTCCTCGCGGTCGATCGGCGTCACAAACGTCCGGTGGAGCGAGCGCGTAATGTCGTGGATAATGTCGTCGCCGAAGTCCTCCAGGTCCTTGATCTCCTGGACCTTGGCCTCCACATTCTCGAAGTTCTCCAAGAGGTCCTGAATCCTGAGCGCCACCTGGTGGATATTGGAGGCACTCTGATGGAGCAGAAAGAAGAACCTGTTCTCCCGGGGAAGGAAGGACATGTTCCTGCCGGGGAGGAACGAGAGAGATAGCCTCATTCTTCATCTCCGTTTACGGGTCCAAGTGCGGAACACTGTGTCGACGTCGGTGGGCCAACGGCCGGTGGGGCGGATATCCGCCGTCACAGAACGGACCGGGGCCCGATTCTCCGCGCAATCTTTTTCCCCTGGCGCCGACCCGGCGTCCATTATATATACGGCCGGCTTTCTCGAACAAGAGCACGCCCGCCTGCATGTGTACTGGCAGAAGGTGCCTCAAAAGCGACGGAGGAGATCGAATTGACTATGGTCGCGCGCGGCCTTATTATGGGCACCATTCGTATAGGGAGGCTGCGACGGTAGCCCACACAGGAGGTTCTCGAAATGGAGGTTAGAGGATCTATCGATGTCCGGCGTCCTGTTGAAGCGGTCTTCGACTACATGGACGACCCGAAGAACAACCTGGAATGGGAGACGGGTGTCGTCGAGATGGAGCTCACGACCGAAGGGCCGGTTGGTGTAGGTTCCAAGGGCCGACGGGTGGAGAACTACATGGGTAGGGACGAGGGTGTGTGGGAGGTCACCGCCTACGACAAGAACAGGTCGGTCGCCATCACATTCGACTCCGAGAAGTTCACCGGCGATGGCCAGTGGGACATGGAGGCCATCGATGGGGGGACCAGGCTGTCGTACCGTTTCAGCGGCACACCGAAGAATCTTTTCTTCCGGATGCTGATGCCCTTTTTCACACTGATGGTGCGTCGGCAAGTCAGAAGGGACTATGAGACGCTGAAGCGGATCCTCGAGTCGCAAGCCTAGCCCGGGGTCCGCGACCGAGAACAGCCGGCTAGCCGGCCATCATCGCTTCCACGACCGCCCGCATCTCGGCGGCGAAGTTCTGGTACGACCGCTGTTGATAGCCCAGGGATCGCTGGGAATCGTCGGTATCGTACCAGTCGACCCAGCCCGGCGAGTCCCGATAGACGGCCTCGTCCGCCGGAGCGCCCACGAAATCGTAGAAGTCCCGGACGTAGTCCCTCCCGGTCAGCTGCCAGCTGGACCCTCCCGCGATGTTGAAGACCCCACCCACCGCGCTCGTCGAGTTGAAAAGGGCCTCCACCACGTCGTCGCGATGGACCATCTCGACGCGTTGCTCGGGCGTGAAGGGCCACACCGCCGGGGGTTCGAGAAACGCCGGCACGGCGATGCCCGCTATGCGCAGCGACACGGTCCTCAGCGACGATGCGCGCACCGACTCCTCGGCTGCGATCTTGCTGTCGGCGTAGACATCGATGGCGCTCTGAACGTGGTCGGTCGAGACCGGAGGGGTTTCGGAGCTGGTGTCGCCGTAGGTGCTGACCGAGGACGTGAACACTAGCGTTGCGTCGGGGCTCACGGACTCCATTGCGGCGATGATGTTCTCCGTGCCTCCGACGTTGACGGCGAAGGTGGTGTCGCGGTCCCGCTCGCTGTTGGGCGGAAGCAACGCCGCCAGGTGGACGACAGCGCTCACGCCTCTGATAGCGCTCTCCACCGTCTCACGGTCGGTTATGTCACCCTTGATCGTTCGGACATCCTCACGGCCGTCGAGGCCCGTGAAGTCCATGAAAGGAAGGTCGAAGACTCGGACCTCGGTACCGGCTGCCGCGAACCGCTCGACCAGCCGTCTCCCGACGCTTCCGGCCCCTCCGGTGATGAGGACCGGGCCGGTCACGTCAGGACGGTCCCCTTCATGCCGGCCTTTTCGATCAGCGTCTGGGAGCTGGCTATCAGGGTTTCGGTGGCGGGACCGAACGCGGTCCAGTCGCCCTGGTTCCGCAGCTCCAGGAGTGCGGTCGCATCCCTGAGACACGCCCTGGTAGCAGGCACGCTGGGCATCGTCTTGAAAAAGAAGGTGCCGCTGACCTCGTCGAACTTCGCGACGATCTCCGTGACCGAGTCCTCCCAGGCCTGGGATGCGCCGGCCTCAGAACCGAGGCCGGCAGCTATCCGCCTGCATGTGGCAACGGCCTCATCGAGCATCTCCTGTCCCGACTGCATGGTGCTCCTCTCCGGATGTGTTGCCGCCATGACCAGCACCTATTTCTGGCCACGGATCGCGCCGTCGGACTACGCCAGGGGATTCAGAGGCTGTCGTTCTGAGGAGTAAGGACGACGAAGAACCTGGTGGGGTAGGGGCCTTCGGCGTGGAAGACACTCCCCCCCAGATTCTTCCCTCCACTCAGAATGACAGGCTGAAACATCGGGCTAATCGTCGGCAGGCGCCAGCAGATGCTCGTCGACCTCGGCGTGGCCGTTGGTAGAGTGCTCGTAGTGGCGCTTCATGGCCTCCAGGTCGACCTCATCCTCCCGCGCGTAGCCCTTGCCGTCGTGCCGGTCGTACGGGAACGGCATGAATTTCTCGAACTTCTCCTTGAACCGCTGGCGGCTTGGCCTGCGGTCGAAGGGGAATCGGAACCTGGCGGGGTCTCCCGGCTCGACCTCGATGAGCTCGTAGTCGCGGCTGCCCAGTCCGTTGGTGTGTCCGGTGTTGATGGTCGCGACTTCACTCTGGCCGTGCAGGGTGGCCGCGGCGGCCTCGAACTTGGCGTCGCCGGGGTTCGCGGCCTCCATCACCTCGGCCAGCGATCCGGCGATGCCGGGCGCATTCCTGGCCGCGTCCACGCAGGCCATGTCTATGGCCACGGGGTCCTTGCTGGCAAAGACTCCCAGATGGGGAACGATGGGTACGTCGGCCATCGCTGCACAGTCGCACTTGGGCGACACGTCGATGGCCATGTTGATGTAGCCTACCTTCCCACGCCCCACAGCCTTCTCGACGCCCAGGGCCGCGTCGGCGATGGCGACGTCGACCGCGTCGAAGTTGATCCCCGGCGGGTCAAGGATGCCTCGTGGACCCAACACTCCAGCGCACCCTAGACAGGTCACGCACTTCTCACGCTCCCATTCGATCTGGTCGTCACCGTTGATGTGGTATAGGTCGAACGGGCAGCAGTCTTCCAGGATCTCCCAATCCGGCGTGTTCTCCTTGCCCTTGAAGGCCTCCGGGTTCCAGCCCGCGGCGGCCCCGAAGCCGTACCTGGGGTGGCCACCCATGTGGACGTTCAGCTTGCCTCGCTTGGACTGCCCGCCTATTCCCAGGTTCTTCAGGGAGCCGCCGATAACACCCATGGCATGGCCCTTGAAGTGGGTCAGAGCTATCAGGACATCAGCCGCGGCGATGGCCTGGGCTACGTACGCCTCTTTCAAGAGATAGCCCTCGGGTATGTCGACGCGGTAGTCGCTGGTGCCGATGAACCCGTCGGCCACGATGAACGGACAGCCCAGCGTCGCGGATGTGTAGCCGTTGCGTTCCGCCGTCTGCAGCAGGTCCAGCTCGTTGGTCCGAGCAGCATATGGGCCGTAGGTCTGCGTCGTTGTGTCGCAGACGAAGGGCCTACCGCCCAGCTCCTTGATCCTATCGGCCAGCGTACGGGCGTACACCGGGCGCAGATATGCCGAGTTGTTCCACTCGCCACAGTGGACCTTGATGGCAACCACGTCATTTGGCTTGATCATTTTGTCCAGACCGGCTGCGTCGAACACCGTGATCAGCTTGGCTGGGAGGGCCGTTTCCGGCGTTTCGGAGTGGGCGTCCATGTAGTAGACACTAGACTTAGCCATTCTTACCTCCATACCTGCATCAGCCCCAGGGATTCGCCCCAAATCGGGTCCTGAACTTGCGTCTTACCGAACGGTGTCACCGGCGTGCGTCTCCGCGCCTCTACTCCCCGGTGACTTGGGATACAAGTGATGTTATGGCTACTCTCAGCCTTTGTCAATCGTTTGGTATTCACCCGGTGGTGCTAATGCGGCTTGATCAGAACAGGCCGACCGTCTTGCCCGTCTCGGGGTCGATGTCGACGTCGAAGAAGGCGGGCCTGCTGCCCAGCCCCGGCATGGTCATCATGCTTCCGCAGATGGGATATAGGAATCCTGCGCCGACGGACGCCCGGACCTCTCTGACCGGCAGCCGGTAGCCGCGCGGCACGCCCTTCAGGGCCGGGTCGTGGGACAGAGACAGGTGCGTCTTGGCCATGTTTATGTTCAGCTTGCCGTAGCCCAGCTCCGTGTATAGCCTGATTGACCGGTTCGCGCTCGGCGAGTAGTCGACGCCGCCGGCCCCGAATATCTTGGTGGCTATCGTTTCGATCTTCTCTTTGATGGGTATGTCCTCCGGGTAGAGGAAGTTCATGTCGTGGGGCAGCTCCACGGCCTTGAGCACCTCGTTGGCCAGGTCTTCGGCGCCCTCGCCTCCCTTGGCCCAGCCCTCCGAGAGGGCTACGCCTGCCGCACCGGCCTCCAGGGCCTTGGACCGGACCATCTCGACCTCGGCATCGGTGTCGGCATTGAACCTGTTGATGGCGACCACGGCCGGCACACCGAACGTCTTTACGATCTCGATGTTGCGGGCCAGGTTGACGCAGCCGGCCTCCAGTGCCGGGAGGTTCTCCGTCTCGGCCGCTTCCTTGACCGACGAATAAGGCCTGCCCGGACGCAGGTTGAAGGCGCCGCCGTGTTGTTTCAGAGCGCGGACGGTGGCGACTATGACCGCACAGTCGACCTTCATGCCGCTCTGCCGGCACACCACCTCCACGATCTTCGCGAAGCCGTTCTCGGCCCCGAAGCCGCTCTCGGTCACGACGTAGTCCGCCAGCTTCAGGGCTATCAGGTCGGCCAGTATCGAGTTGTTGCCATGGGCGACGTTGGCGAAAGGGAAGCCGTGGCAGATCATGGGGTGGCCCTCGGTCGACTGAACGAGGTTGGGCTTGATGGCGTCCTTGAGGAGCACGGCCATGGCGCCGGCGACGTTCAGGTCGTCCAACGTGACCGGCTTCCGGTCATAGCTGTATCCGACGACGGCCCTGCCAAGCCTGGCCCGCAGGTCGGCGACTCCAGTTGCCAGCGAGTGTATGGCCGCGGTCTCGGTGGCGACCGTGATGTCGTAGCTGGTGGTCCTCGGGTAGCCGTTGGCCCTGCCCCCGAGACCGACAACCACCTGTCTCAGAGCGCGGTTGTTCAAGTCGACGCAGCCCATCCACGTCACGTTAAGTGGATCCAGGTCGTGCTTGTTGCCGTGGAGGATATGCGCGTCCACGGCGGCGGCGGCCAGGTTGTGTGCCGTCTCGACGGCGTGGATGTCTCCGGTAAAGTGGAGGTTGATGTTCTCCATGGGCAATGCCTGAGAGTAGCCGCCTCCCGTGGCCCCTCCCTTGATTCCGAAGGTGGGGCCTTTAGAGGGCTCGCGGAAGGTGTTGATTGTCCGTTTACCGGCCCTGGCCAGCGCCTGCCCGAGCGCGAACGCGGTCACCGTTTTCCCCTCGCCGAGCGGCGTAGGGGTGATCGCCGTCACCGCTATCAGCTTGCCGTCAGGCCCGTCCTTGAGTCTCTCCAATGTGTTGACATAGTCGATCTTGGCGACGTTCCGGCCATACATCTCGAGCTCGTCCTCCAGTAGCCCGGCGTCCCGGGCGACGTCCTGGATCGGACGGAGCTCCGCCTCCTGGGCGATCTCGAGGTCCTCGGGCACAGGCCACCGTACTTGTACCGGCATCGAACTCTCCTCCTAACTGATTCGGCGACCGAAGGGCCGGTCGCGATAACGTCGCGGCGAGCGAGGGCCCGCGCCATTCCAATCGGAAACTTACGGCTATAGGCCACCCGTGTCAAGCCTTTTTTCAGATAGCCGGGACAAGTAGTCTGGTCTGGAGCGCCGAGATCTCTGCTCCGCCATCTTCTCGGATACGCGAGCTGTTTGGAACGACGGGTTTTTTGGCGGCCCAATAAGCATCTCTATGCCGGCGAGCATACACCGACAGGCCATCCTCAACCCCAAGACTACCATGGTTCGCGGGCGGTCTTGTTGGGAGGGTATGGGCGGTGCGTCGCGTGGAAGCAGGATCCGGCTTCCACCCTGTCAAGAACTTGGCTTCTTGATGAAGGTGGCGGCTCGTGGAATCTCAGATGAGACCGTGCTCACGCAGCCAACGCGCCAACGAGAATGCCCAGACTGGATAACCGAAGTATAATCCAGCCAGAACGTGCAGAAACATGCCCTTCGGTGACGTTTTGGTGGTCCGGCCTAGATGGCCCGTGATGACAAACCAGGCGAGGATTGCCATGAACGCGGCAACCACCATTCCGATCTGCCGGCCGAACGAGAGCACCCCGACCACGAGCAGTATCTGGAGGACAATGACGGCAGCCATACCAGCGACTCCGAGCACCAACGCGACCAGGCTCAGGGTCGGCCCACGAGGCTGCAGCAGCCGTTGAAGCGCGAGCACAACGGGCAGCGCGAGTGTGTACTGCACGATCACGCTGACATCGTTGAGCGTTCCCATCGGTCCGATGAACGTCGTAAAGAAGGCTACTAGGAACCCAATACCGAAAATGCAGGCAATCCCGCTCGCGTAAGCGCACAATCCGGCCACACGAACAAGCCGGTCCGGTCTGGTCCTGGTTGGGACCGGCGGCTGGCTCCGGTGTGACACGGTCGCGAACCTTCTGAGAATGGCGGTCGCCCCAGTGTGATTTGGACCCTAAGTATTTGAAGCCAGCGGAACGCACTGAGCGACATCGTCCACTACCGGTAATTGGACTTCGCCGGCTGTACTCCGGCACGGCGGAACATCACCACGCTGATCGCCATCAGCCAGACCCAGAAGAGCAAATACGGAGCGAAGGCTGCTGGACTGGTCCAGTAGGTC
Source organism: uncultured Dehalococcoidia bacterium (assembly GCA_964528205.1). GTDB lineage: Bacteria > Chloroflexota > Dehalococcoidia > Lucifugimonadales > CAZGRI01 > CAZGRI01. The sequence goes on from CAZGRI010000002.1 coordinate 14,924, forward strand.
GGGGCTGTAACCAGCCATATACCCACAATCAGACCTGTCCAACCGAGCCATCGAGGGAATGCAGCTAGCCATAGAGATGCGGCGGATACCGGTAGGGCGAGGGCACCGAACAAGACCCAGGAAGTGGCGAACGTGAAGTTCCCCAGATCGAAAAGGAGGCGGGCGATCTGAGGGTCAAGCCCTTCGTCGATCCTGAACACTGCCAGGTACCATGCCCCTCCACCTAGGAGTAGCGCTACGGCCCCCAATCCCGCGCCTACGGCAACAAGTGACAGCCAGCCCGGTTCACCCTCTGTCCGACGGAGCGCGCCCCACAGACCGCCCAGGAAACCAAGGAATGCGAGCAGCGAAAGTGCCGATAGATAGCCCCCGATGTTGAAGAGCAAGGTATTCCTTGATTCGAAGAATTCGACGATCTCCTGTGAGGACGCACCAAAGGACGGCTCTGAACCTCCCACTTGTATGAGGCTCTGCCCGATGAGCTGCAAAACGACGAACAGTATGCCGCCGGCGGCGCCTACTTGTTCCAGACGGCGAAGTGCCATCGTGATTCCCCTGCGTCCAAGGCTACAACTATGAATCGACATCGTGGCGGGCTCAGCGTCGGCTGCTTCCATGGCCGTATACAGGCCGTCGTGGCAACCGCCTTCAGGGTGGGGTGGAGGCGCTTCGATTCCTTATCCCACGGTCAGGGTCCCTGTCATGGACTCGTGGCCTGGGATGGTGCACTTGTACTCGAAGGTACCCGTATTCCTTGGAGATAGTGAGAGTGCCTGTTCTCCACGGGGTCCGACAGTCACATCGACGCCAAGCTCGTCGATAGTGAAGGTGTGCATGTACAGGTCATCGTTCCTGAGGACAAGGCGGAGCGTCTCCCCAGCTTTGGTGTCCAGCTGAGCGGTCCTAAACTCAGTCCTCTTCATCAACACCTCGACCGCGCCGGCGCGGTCCGCCTCCTCAACGGTATCGCGTGCCGCCAGGGTGACGACCACCGAGACGACCACCACGGCGGCTACCACCACCGCAACGCCTCGCAACGCGTTGCGTTCGAATGCGGTCGCCCCATCCCGAGCCGTGCCGCGCCGGATCTGTACGAAGGCGACGATCGAGCCAACGAGCGCCAAGATGGACGCTACGGTCGTGACAACGGCCACACCAAAGTCGAACACGCTATTAATGCTGCCGGTCGACTGGATCAAGTAGGGTCCGTACACCAGGGCGGTTCCCAGCAGACCGGCGATGGCGCCGAACACCAATGGCCATGCCCCAAACCGCCAGATCAGACCGGCGACAATAAGGGCTATGGCGACGTTGATGATCAGGAAGGCCAGGTTCGATGTGTCACCTGAGGCAAGCTGAACGACCCCCAGAATCACCATCATCACGACGATGGTGATCAGGCCCCCGATCGCGAGGCGCGTGTAGAAGGGCATGCTCGTGGACTCGCCCATTGTCGTTTCTTTCTCAGACATATCGCCTCCGGGTGCGGATTCGGGTGTCCCTTGCGCCGACTCCAGTGCGAATCACGTCGTAGAGGACCGGCTGGATCCTGTCTTGCTTCGGGAACTCACTGTCATTTCTACCTCACTTCGAAGCCTGGGTAACTGGTCGGCGAGACACCCAGAATAGTCTGAGTGCCATGACCTCGGCCCAAGCAAACCACGTCAGTATGTACAGACGCTGCAACAACCCGTTCACGGTATCAACTTCGGCGGCCTTGGCAACGCCGATCCAGAGGACGAGGCTTACCAGGGCAGCGACGGCGGCCATCGAGGAAAAGCGAGAGAGTCCGCGCCAGAGCGGGTCTCTCTGAAGCCTTCTCGAGATTACCCACATACCCCCGATAGCAGCTATGAAACCTCCGAGCCCCGTCAGGTTGTGCATCGTTCCTGTGAAGGACTGGAATTCGCAGCCGGGATCGCAAGGCAAGAGGGCGTTCGCTAGTCCAGAACTAACGCCGAATACGGCTACGAGCACCGGGCCAAGCGCTGACCCCTTGCCTCCACCGATACCTCGATGAAGGCCCAGGGCAAAGGCTATGAACAGGGCGCCGGCTAAGAAGAAGTTGATGTTCTGGAGCAGAGGCTGTTGGGCGCCGTCGCCCCCAAGCTCACTCACAGCCTGGGCGACATGGCTATAGCCGTCGTAGATGAACCCAGCCACCGTCACCAGGGTGGCGAAGACAACAGGAGCAGCGATGCCGCATAAGGCCAGGAATCTCACCAAGCTGTCGGAGTTAGCGCGACTTTCGAGCATTGGTCATCCTCCGTGGGGTCGTCAAGGGTCCTGTTGAAATCCGTTCAGCGGGTCGTGGAGGCAGTCTCTCGCCACACAAGCACCGGCTCCCGTGAGTCTGCCGAAATTGACATCACAGCAAAAGACAACATTGCGTTCGAACACATGAGACGCAAGGTCGAGCCTCCTTTCGCGGGTGTTACCCGTCTCCTGGCAAGTTAAGTCATGAGAAGTCCCAATGTCATGGGAGCGGCAACCTGAATCGGCTGGGACTGCCGTCCCGACTTAGGAAGGGACATCGATGACTGGAGAGGGCCTTGAGGAGGCGGTTAGAAGCAGCGCGGCGGTCTCGACGTAAGTGGGTGAGGGTGTGTCTAGATCCGGGCGGTGAGCAGCGATCCAAGCCACCGGTCACGTGGTGCAAAATAGGGAAGCCGTCGCGAAAACCTGGATACGCAGTGCCTCCACTTATTGTGGGCGGCGCGACGCGCTGTAGAGTTCAGGCCCAGGAGGGCTAGGGCTCCTGGGTGCCCAGCCCGGCCTCTCTCGCCCGGAGCGCGGCCTGTACTCGGTCGGCCACCTGCAGCTTGCTGAAAATGTTGGAGACGTGGTTCCGTACGGTCTTGGGGCTCAAGACCAGTTTCTCGGCGATATCCGTATTGTTGACTCCCTGGGCGACGAGGGTCAGGATCTCTCGCTCCCGATCGGTCAGCTCTGGCAAAACCTCGGGGGGTGCGGAAGGCCGACGACTGGCAAAGTAGCTCATCATCCGGGTCGCGATGGCCGGACCGAAGATCGCCTCACCGCCAGCCACCGCCTGGATGGCTCTGAGGATCTCAACCTGGTCTGCCCCTTTCAGCAAGTATCCACGAGCTCCTGCGCGTACTGCCGCAAAGACGGTATCGTCGTCTTCGAACATGGTGAGCATCAGGATTGCGGTACGTGGACTGGCGTTCAGTATTCGCCGCGTCGCCTCTATGCCATTCACGCCAGGCATCCGGATATCCATCAGGACCACGTCTGGCTGCAGGCTGTCGGCGCTTGCGACCGCATCTTCGCCCGTCGAGGCCTCTCCGACCAAGTCGGTTTCCGGCACGGATTCCAACAGTGACCGAAGTCCGTCGCGGAACAGGGGGTGGTCGTCGGCTATGAGCACTCGGATCGGGTCCATTGGAGGCTCCGGAGATGCAGAGATATTCATGGATCGGACCTTACCTGGTCCGGCAAAGGCGGCCCGTACCTCAATGGAAGACGGGCCAGGACGCGAGTGCCGCCATCCGGTACTGTCTCGACGACACAGGTGCCGCCCAACTCCTCGGCACGCTCGCGCATAGACGAAATTCCGACTCCGTTTTGGCGGTCAGCCGCGACCCCAACTCCGTCATCCGTGACCTGCAGCTCAAGGGTATCACGCTCGCCGTTGGAGACCCGGACCGTGCAGCTGGCGGCTTGTGCATGCCGTACCACATTGGTCAAGGCCTCCATGGCTATGCGATAAACGGCTACCTCCGCGGCTGCCGGTAGGGGCGGCATCTGCTCCGGGGCGTCGATAGAAACGCGCAGCATGTCGGCACCGGCGCTCCTGCCGTCCCCGGCCGCCGTACCGTTTAGCTGCGTGGCGTACTCGCGGATGGCGGAGATAAGACCGAGCTCGTCGAGGGCGGGAGGGCGGAGCTCATAGACCAGGCGCCGAATGTCGGCTATCGCCGACTGAGCCTGCGCCTTGAGATCCACGAGTGGCCTGTCAGCCGCCTCTGGGTCCGTACTCAGAAGGTTACGAGCAGCATCCATCTTCATCGCGATGCCTGCCAGGACCGGTCCCAGCCCATCATGGAGGGCGCGTCGAATCCGACGACGCTCTTCTTCGCGAGCCGTGACAAGCCGTTCCCTTGAGCCCTGTAGGTCCGCGGTCAGCCGGACCCCGTGCGCGACAACCCCTGCCTGACGCACAATGTCGGTGAGCAGCTGATGGTCGGTCTGGCTGAACGGCTGCTCTGGGCCACGCGTCGCGAGATGCAACTGGCCTATGGTTTCTCCTTGATATGCGAGAGGCAGGGTCATCGTCTCGCCGAAGGGCTGGCCATAGGCTGCAGCCGGCTCGGCCTCATCGCCGTCGCCAAAGGCGATGGCCGCGTACGGTGATTTGAACGCCTGAGCGACCGTTTCCACGATTGCACGAAGCATGGCGTCAGGCGCTAGAGTGACCTCCAGGCGTCGTCCAAGGTCCGAAAGCACCTCATAGGGGTCGTCCCGCTGGCCGTAGATCATTCTGTTGACTAGCCGCTGCAGTCGTTCCCGCAACGGCTGGAAAAGCACCGCCACGACCCCGATCACCAGGACGGAGATCAGCAGGTTGTCGCTTGTTTGAAACAGGACCCCAGCGACTCCTACGATCAGAACGTAGATACCCACGATGAGGGCGGTGAGGCTGGTGTAAACCAGAGTGCGGTTGACCTTCGCCTCGATGTCGAACAGCCGGTATTCCAAGATCCCGATCGCCATCGCGAACAGTACAGGCAAGGCCAACAAGGCTTGTGCGTTCCAGCTTATGAGCGGCCCTTCCAGCAGTATCTCGGGTAGGTTCCCCAGGGCCACGATCAACGTGAAAAAGACGCCGAAGGCAAGAACCACCCAACGCACCTGGCGACGGCTTATGGGGTCCAGGGATGTCCGGTAGCGCCACACCATGGCGGCCAGAGCCAGGACCATGTAGACAACTGGAGTCCACAGATGGGCATCGCCGGATCGCGCGAGCCAATCAAGGATGCTTGCGGCGGACGGCCACGTCGCCGCTGCGGTGATTATGTTGATGGAATAGGGGAGGACGTACAAAGCGGGGAGCACCCAGGTCCTACCTTGGACCAGCTCCACGGGTCTGGGAAACACGAGCCAGAAATGCACCAGCGTGATCCAAACGAGAGTGTATGAAACAAAGTTGGTGGCCGAGAACAGCCAAAATTCCAAACCCAGTGTGAGATCGATCGGCTCCAGGCCTAGCCCCCAGACCGTAGAGCTTACCCCGGCCGCCGAAAAGAGCAGAAGGACCCTGGCCGCCGGATCGCCCGGGCGCCTGAAGAAGACAAAGGAACTCAAAAAAACGAACAATAACGCCGCAAGAAAGATACCCCACGAACGCGCCAATATCGGGCCGAGGGGATATCTCTCAAAGGTCACGCCCAGGTCGATCACGCTGCCGTCGCGCTCAACCGTGTAGGTGACCGTCTGGCCAATGTCCCAGCGACCACGGGCGGCCCACGGCGCGGACGTGTCCCTGATCCACGATTCCAGAGAGCGTCCCTCGACAGCGACGACCACGTCGCCCTCGTGGATCGACTCAGGCCCCTGTTTGAGAGGAGCAACCTCCACACCGTTGGGCCGGAACGCCGATGGACTCCACAGAAACCGAGCCCCGTCGGAGGGACTCGTCACATGGATCCCAACAAAGAGTCCGAAAGTGGCAACGAGCAGCACGGCCAAGCCGAGCACAGCCCAGCTGGAGGCCGTGAAACACCAGGCATTGTGAGGCTCTGCTGCGGTGACGTCCACCTTCATCTGATGCCCAAAAGCCGGCGCCCTCGATTGCGGCGATGGGAGCTCGGAACAGGGACGCCCCGCGCCGCCCCGATCTGTCTGCAGTTCCCAGCCACCGGCTGACAGCCAATGATAAACCAGATGGTGGAGGGTGTCATGGGAGCACTGTCACGATCGGTTTGGGTCATCTGTCCCAGCCGATCAGGAGCTAGAGTCGGGCTATCGATCTGTTGGCGCGTGCGAGACTAATGAGAAGAGGAGCTTGGAGCGAGGCGCCCAGATTCTCCCTGTGGAGTCGCGATGCCCGGGTCTTTGACTGAGGGAGGAGCCGAACCTATACTACCGGATAGGACGGGTCGAACCCAAGCCGCAACGCGGCTCCGGCCGTCGATCGCACCAGCCGACAACCTGAGGTACTGAGTAGTGGTCAGAACTGTCGCCAGGGGCCGGATATCGGAGCCGGCTGTCCGACCGCTGGGACCGTCGTCCCGTCTGGTCGACGTGTTCCCATCCTTTCTCGACCTGCCATACCCCGTGCTGCTGGACAGCACGTCAAGCTCAGGCCGTGAGGCGCGGTTCGCCTACCTGACGGCAGACCCATTCATGGTGGTGCGCTCGAAGGGCAAGCACGTCGAGACCGAGTTCCAGGGTTCGATCGAGCGCCGCGAGTCAAGTCCCTTCGACGTGCTCCAGGAGCTGTTGAGGGACTTTCGGCTTCCGCGAGCACCGGGCGCGCCGCCGTTTCAGGGTGGAGCCGTCGGCTACCTCGCGTACGAGCTGGCGCACCATCTCGAACGTCTGCCGCTCACGGTGGCGGACGACCTCAATCTACCCGAGATGAACGTCGGACTGTACGACTGGGTAATCGCCCAGGACCGCCAGACCAGGGAGACCTGGGCGATATCGACAGGGCTCCCGGAGGCATCCAGCGAGAGGGCAGAGGAGCGCCTCCGACAGGCCGTACACCGGATGAACAACAGGCCCAACCCTTCCGACCCGACGGCCATCGCGGCCGGTCCTGCTCAAATGCAATCGACTTTCACCCGGCAGGAATATCTGAAAGCGGTCCGGGCCGTAAAGACATATATCGTTCAGGGAGACACCTACCAGGTCAACATCTCCCAGCGGTTCGAGGTGCCGCTGGTGGTCCCGCCGTGGCAGCTGTATCGCCGTCTGCGTGAGGTCAACCCCGCGCCCTTCGCGGCCTATCTCCAGCACCCCGAGGTGGCGGTGTTGAGCGCGTCTCCGGAGGAGTACCTTCGACTCGAGGGCAGATCGGTCGAGACCAGGCCCATGAAGGGGACTAGGCCAAGAGGCCGTACTCCTGCTGAAGACCGCCGGCTGGCCACGGAACTCTATGCCAGTGATAAGGAACGGGCCGAGAACGTGATGATCGTCGACCTCATGCGCAACGACCTGGGCCGCGTATGCGTCCCCGGGTCCATACACGTGCCGCATCTGTTCACCCTGGAGAAGCATCCCGCCGTGTTCCAGATGGTGTCCACGGTTCGCGGACGGACTCGCGCCGACGTGGACGCCGTGGACGTGCTCAAGGCCTGTTTCCCGGGTGGGTCGGTAACCGGCGCACCCAAGATCCGCGCTATGGAGATCATCGACGAGCTGGAGCCTACACAGCGCAGCGTCTACTGCGGGGCCATCGGATACATAGGCTTCGATGGGTCGATGCGGACCTCCATCCCCATTCGGATTCTTCTGGCCAAAGGCAACAGGGCCTACTTCCAGGTGGGCGGCGGCGTGGTGGCCGACTCCGACCCGGAGGCCGAGTACCGGGAAACACTCGACAAGGCCCAGGGCTCGCTGCGGGCGCTGGGTATCCACGGCTGAATAGCGACCAGGAGGTATCGATGCTTTACGAGTACCGCGTCTACGAGGCAATGCCGGGCAAGCTGCCTGAGCTCCAGGCCAGGTTCCGAAACTATACCCTGGATCTGTTCGAGAAGCACGGGATAAAGAACATCGGCTACTGGACCAGCGTGGCCGGCGACTATAGCGACAGGCTCATCTACATCGTCGCTTTCGAGGACTCGGCGCAGCGAGACCGGGCCTGGGACAGCTTCCGTGACGATCCTGAGTGGAAGCGGGTCGTCGCCGAGTCGGAGGCCAACGGCCCTCTCATCTCTCGCCTGTTCAACAGCCTGCTCAAGCCAACCGACTATTCGCCATTGCAATAGCCCGGAGCGGGTCCCAAAAACGACATAAGCAACCTAAGTATAGCTTGAATCGGCGACCTACGACGCCTTACGGTTCTCTTCGGACCCTCAGATAGCATCTGGGGTCGAATCGTTATACGTCCAAGGTCCGCCATGCCGGTAGCCGAAGCGCAGGAGTTTGCGCTGGTCAGGGATTTCGCCGTCATCATGACGGTGGCCGGCGGCGCCATTCTTCTGTTTCGCAGGCTGAACCAGCCCCCGATACTGGGCTATCTGATCGCCGGCGTTCTGGTCGGACCCTTCACGCTTCCGCTCATTGGGCTGCAGGCCCCGGTCACCAACGCTGACAGCATCAGGCTGCTGGCAGACCTCGGCCTGGTGCTGCTCCTGTTCGCCGTCGGCCTGGAGTTCGGATGGCAACGCATCCGACAGATGGGTCTGAGGGTGATCCTGATCGGCGCAATCGAGATAACCTTCATGGTGGCCCTCGGGTACGAGGCCGGCATACTGCTGGGGTGGACCGCAACCGAGGCCTTCTTCCTGGGTGCGGCGCTCTCCATAAGCAGCTCCGCCATCATCGTCAAGATGCTCCGCGACACGGGCCAGTTGTTCAAGCCGCACGGCCGGCTGATCATAGGTATTCTCGTGGTCGAGGACTTCGCCGCCGTGATCTTGCTCAGCATCCTCTCCGCCGTTGGCACCAGCGGCGCCGCCAGCATCGGAGATATCGGCTCGCTGTCCGGGAAGCTGGCGCTGTTTCTACTGTCGTCGCTCGTGCTGGGAGCGCTGTTCGCGCCACGTCTCTACAACTTCGTCGCCCAGCTCAGATCGCAGGAGACTCTGCTGATCGTCAGCCTGGCGCTGTGTTTCGGGCTGGCGCTGGTCGCGGACCACCTGGGGATCTCGGCCGCCGCCGGCGCGTTCCTGATCGGTACCGTACTGGGCGATACTGACCACTCCGAGGACCTGGTGCGCACCATGAGCCCCGTGAGGGACATATTCGCGGCGCTGTTCTTCGTATCCATCGGGATGCTTATCGATCCGGCACTGATCGCCCGGTTCATCGTCCCGGCGCTCATCGTCGCGTCGGTGTTCGTGGTGGGGAAAATAGTCGCCGACACCGTTGGGACGTTCATGGCCGGACACGAGGGCAAGACCTCGTTGCGAGTAGGGATGGGCATGACCCAGAGCGGAGAGTTCTCTCTGGCCATGGTCAAAGTAGGTGTCGATCACGCGGCTGTCGGGCCGTTCCTCTATCCGGTAGTCGCTGTGACCACGGCCCTGACGGCGCTGGCCTACCCGGTGGTCTCGGCCTCTTCGGATGCACTGGCTTCTTTGCTGGAAAAGAGGTCGCCCCGGCTGCTGGCTCAGTACGTCGGCACGCTATCGGGGTGGCTGGTCTCGATGAGGACGGTCTTCAATCTGTCGGGCGAGGTTGCCCAACACGTGCGTCACTCGGGGCGGGTCATCGTCGTCAACTTCGGTGTCGTAGTAGTCTTGCTGGCGCTGGGGACCTTCGCACTGGCGTACACGCCGGAGCTGGCCGCGTTCGTGCGGCTCCGCGAGGGGGTCATCGGCCTGGTCATAAGCGGCGTCGTGATCGCCCTGTGCGTTCCGCCCGCGGTATTCATCTGGCGCGCGGTGCAGACCATGACGGATGACCTGTCGGGGGCGATCCTGGGACGCGGTCTTACGACGTTCCGGGTCTGGGGCAAGGCCAACCTTCACTCGGTGCTGAGGGACAGCATCCTCATCGTCATGGTGGTCCTGCTGCTGATCTGGAGCCTGCCGTTCGTGTCGGGACTGATCCAGCTCGGCGCGTTCACCGCCCCCATACCCGTGCTGCTTCTGGCCGGCGCGATGGCCCTGACATGGCGAACGGTCTTCAAGATCCATAGCACGTTGGAAGCGACTTTCAGACGCACGTTCCTGGGCGAGGCGGAGCGGGACGCTGAGACCGGCGCCGGCGACTAACGTCGGGGGCGGCCCCTTGCGTCAACCTCGGGCGGCCAATCCCTTTATGTCAGCCTCCCATTTGGCCATTCCGTTCTTGATGAAAGGAAGCAGGCCGGTGCTCATCATCCTGGCGCCCAGATCGTAGTAGTGGGACATGGTGTCGATGGCGTTGTATGGAGGGTGAGCGATGGCGGCGATCTTACCGGCGCGTATCGTGGCCTCGACAACCCGATCGCAGGCCTCGTCGACCACGCTCTGGCCGGGGAACCCCATCGACTGGGCCATGTCGGCCGGTCCTAGCCAACCAACATCCAGGCCCGGCACGGCGACTATCTCGTCGATGTTATTGACGGCCTCCTCCGACTCGATCAGGGCTATCACCATCGTCTCACGGTTGGAGGCCTCGTAGTAGTCCCGGACGTCGGTCATGCCTATGCCGTAGTCGTTATTCCGGCCGCCGCCGTAGTTCGAGCCACGCTCGCCCATGGGGTAGTATTTGACCGCCCGGACAGCCTTCTCCGCGTCCTCCTTGGTATCCAGGTGCGGGATTACGACCCCCATCACACCGACGTCCATGAAACGGAGTATCACGTGAGGGCTGTTGGTGGGCACCCTCAGGATCGGCGTCATATTGTAGATGTCCGCCGCACGGACCATGTTGGTGACCTCGGTCTCGTTCATCGAACCGTGCTCGCAATCGATGAAGACCCAGTCGAGGCCCATGGCTCCCAGCAGCTCGACAAGGTCGGGAGCGTACGCGCCCACGTTTCCGCCCAGGGCCATCTCGCCCGCAGCCAGCCGCTCTCGGATCCTGTTCTTGCGCATGTCCCGCCTCCTATTCAAGAGTGATCACGCGTCGGATTCTACCGTGTTCGGGGCTTCCTGGCGACCCGTGCCGCTGGTCACCGGGTTCAAAGACCTAGTGAGGGAGCTTGACTACCGCGATCGGCGCTCTTGTGAAGATGTTTGCCGAGTCGCCAGGGCTTTCCACTCCGACGATAGCATCCCATACACCGTCAGGTCGGCGAACCGATTGTTCTTCCACACACGCTGCCTTAAGACTCCCTCTTGGGTGAAGCCCAGCTTCTCGGGGATTGCGCGGCTCCGCAGGTTGTCAGGGTCGCAGCGAATCTCGATGCGGTTGAGTCCCAGGTCATTGAACGCATGGTCGAGCACGGCCCGGCAGGACCTGGTAACGAGGCCCTTCCCCTGTTGTGCTTCATCCAGCCAGTAGTGGATATCCGTATGCCTGTTCGTGCGATCGATCTCGTGAAGCCCTACAACGCCAACCAGCTTTGCTTCGGACCAGATTCCAGCCAGAAAGCCTCCGTTCTCCGCGAACATTCTCATGTCGTGCCCGATGCGGTCCACGGTATGTTGTGGCGAGGTGTGCTCTGGCACCCAGGGTATCCACTTTCCAAGGTGCTCTCGATTCCGTTCGATGAGGCCAAATAGCTCCTCGGCATGGCGCTCTTCGAGGAGCCGGAGCTCTACGTCGCCATCAATCTGAAACCGAAACATGCTGCCTACTCGCCTGTCAGGCCTTGGACCCGTGGGAGGATCCCTTCAGCCGGGAGCCGCATACCATTCCGCCACCGGGCATGGTCCGCCCCTGATCAAGAGTCGTCACAGGTGGGATTCTACCCTGCTCGCCGCCGAGTGGCGACCCTTCGCCATCCCAACGACCGCTTGCCGCAGGCTGCGGCGGGCTGCTATTCTGCCGTGGCCACCGCTAAATGCTCGTATCGGTGGTCTTCAAAGCTCCTCAGATAGGATGGTGAGAGATGGGGACGGACGCTGAAGGTGGACCGACGCTCAACGGAATGTTCGATCTCTCCGACAAGGTAGCGATCGTCACGGGGGGCAATGGCGGCATAGGCCTTGGCATCGCCAGGGGTCTGGCGAAGGCCGGCGCCTCGATCGTCGTGGCGGCACGCAACGCCGAGAAGACCGCCGGCGCGGTAAGCGGGCTCACCGCGCTCGGCTCGCCGGTCCTAGGCGTTACGACCGACGTAAACGACGAGGAGTCCGTTACGGCGATGGTCTCGCAGACCGTAGACCGGTTCGGCGGCGTGGACATCATCGTCAACAACGCCGGGATAGGGATGCGGAAGCTGCCGCAGGACTACACCGCTGACGAGTGGGACGAGGTCGTGGACATCAACCTCAAAGGCACGTTCCTGTGCTCCCGCGAGGTATACCGGCACATGGAGCGCGCCGGCGCGGGCAAGGTAATCAACATCGGCTCCATGACCTCGATATTCGGCCTACCCTGGGCGGCGCCCTACGGCGCGAGCAAGGGTGGGGTCGTGCAGCTCACCAAGGCCCTGGCGGTGGCCTGGGCGCAAAACAACATCCAGGTGAACGCCATTCTACCGGGATGGATTCGCACCGACATGACGGGGGGTCTCGAAGCCAACTTCCCGGACCGCTACAGAGAGATCACGTCGCGCATACCCCATGGCCGGTGGGGCAAACCGGACGACCTGGCAGGGACTGCCGTTTTCCTGGCCAGCCGCGCGTCCGACTACGTCACCGGTGTCGCTCTGCCGGTAGACGGCGGCTACGCGTCTTATTAGCCAGCAATGGGAGTACCAATCGTCCAGGTAGACGCGTTCGCCGATGCGCTCTTCACCGGCAACCCGGCCGCGGTCTGCCTGCTCTCAGATCCGCGACCGGACTCCTGGATGCAGGCCGTAGCCAGAGAGATGAACCTGTCGGAGACGGCCTTCCTCGTCCCTCACGACGATGGCTTTCAGCTTCGCTGGTTCACGCCCGCGGTCGAGGTCGAGCTATGCGGGCACGCCACCCTGGCCAGCGCCCACGTGCTGTGGGAGAGGGGGCTGCTAGGCCGGGACGAGCAGGCGAGATTCCACACGCTGAGCGGCCTGCTCACCGCCAAACGCGCGGGCGAGTGGATTGAGATGGCGTTCCCGGTTGAGCCGGAGCACCCGGTCGAGACACCCGAAAACCTGTCCGAGGCTCTGGATGTGGAGCCGGTTTACGTGGGCAGGAACCGGTTCGACTACCTCGTCGAGGTCGAGTCGGAGGACGTGGTAAGGAGTCTGATGCCCGACATCCCCCTACTGCGGACCGTGCCGTGCAGAGGGGTGATGGTCACCAGTCGGGCAGACTCCGATGAATATGACTTTGTGTCCCGGTTCTTCGCGCCGTTGGTCGGCGTCGACGAGGACCCCGTCACGGGCTCCGCTCACTGCGGCCTCGGACCATACTGGGCGGCCAAGCTGGGCAAGACCGACGTGGTGGGCTTCCAGGCGTCGGCGCGGGGAGGCGTAGTGCGCGTTCGGGTCGAAGATGACCGGGTTTACCTCGGCGGCCAGGCGGTTACCGTTTTCCAGGGCGAGCTAGCGGACTAGCTCGACAGGGCGTCCTTGAGTGCTGAATCGAGCCCCGGGAACCGGAATCCGTAGCCGCTCTCCGACGCCCTTCGGGGCATGACCCGTTTGCTTCCAAGCACCTCACCTGCCGCCTGACCGGCGATTAGCTTCACCATGAAGCCCGGCGCCGGCATGAACGCGGGCCGCCGGACGGCCCGGCCTAGCGTCCGCGCAAACTCCCTCTGACGCACCGGCTCGGGCGCCGTCGCGTTTACCGGCCCTTCCATGTCTCCAATCAGAGCGTGAATCAGTATGCCTACAACGTCGTCCACGTGGACCCAGGGCCACCACTGGCGCCCCGACCCCATAGGGCCGCCCAGACCCATGCGGTACACCGGCAGGTTGGCATCCAGAAAGCCGCAGCCCTTTCCTGGACCGATCACCAGCCCGTTCCGTACAATCACCACCCTGAGGCCGTGCTGTCCGGCCTGCGTAGCCTCCTTCTCGTACTGCACGAGTCCCCGGGACAGCAAGCCGTCGCCCGGCGGGTCCTCTTCGTCGAGAGAGTCATCGCCATGATCCCCGTAGTATCCGACGGCGCCGGCGACGACCAGCGTCCGGGGCTTGTCCGCGGCTCCGGTGATCCCGTCGATCAGGCTTCGCAAGACCGCGAGCCGGATGGCGCCCAGCTTTCGCGCTCGACCGGCGGTGACGTGGCCGACCGGCAACCTCTCGCCAGCCAGGTGGACAACCGCCTCGACGCCTTCGAAGACCTCAGGCGAAGGCGCTGCCTCGGTCGGCCGCCACTCGTGGGCCTGTTGAAGTTGGGGGAGATGATGCCGTGCTCGTTCCGCGTCCCGCGACAGCGCCGACACGGAGTGTCCATCCTTGGACAACGCGCCGGTCAGGCGGGTCCCGATGTATCCGGTGGCGCCGGTAACGAGAATGTTCATCAGGCTCAGCTACCGCTCCAGGCCCAGCGCAAAACGGAGCGCCGCCTCTACCGCTCCGAGTTTCTCGGCACTAAGGATGGTGATCCGGTCCCGCAGGCGTTTCTTTGACGCGGTCTCTATGACGTCCAGATTGGCCACGCAGGCTCTTGGCAGACCGTCTTCCGGCCTCAAGGGCACCTCCGTGGGTATCCGCCGGACTCGTGTGGTTAGCGGCGAGACAATGATCAAGTCCCGGACTGCGTAGGCCTCATCCCTGGAAAGGAGTATTACTGGCCTGAGCCCCGATGGAGGCGGCAGGTCGGCCCACCAGACTTCACCACGCCTCATTCTTTGTCAACAACTTCCCAGGGGTCTTCACCCATTGAGTCGTTCAACGTGGACTCGGCACTCGCAGTCTCCTCGGCGGCCTCCGGGTACCGCCGGTAGCCCCTCACGTACTGCTCAACGGCTTCCCTCTCACGCTCTCGACGCATGAACTCCTCGACCGCTCGACGGAAGAACTGACTGCGGCTCTCGCCGGAAGTACGCCGTTTGGCCTCGACCTCGTTGAGAGTTTCTTCTGGGAGACTGATTGCTATCTTGGCCATGATGTGACTTCCTGGGGCAAAATCGTACTATAATCATACCATGGTATGAACTTGGCTGCCCGGCCAGGGATCGAACCTGGGACTTCAGCTCCAAAGGCTGACGTGCTACCGCTACACCACCGGGCATCGTTTGCATGCAGCCGGCCGAGGATCGCTCCTTTTAGGCCGGCAGGGCGCGATCAGGCGAGTGGACTCCTGTTACGTTGGCTGGGGTCCTCCCCTTCGGGTTCGATCAGGCCCAGCCTGCTGGCTACCTGGTAGGCGTTCACCGACCAGCCGACCCCGAAAACGCGGGGCGTCAGGATGCGTTCGTCGTCAGGGTTCCACCAGCGCTCTCTGACCCGGTCCAACGTCGGGACCCTGAACTCGAAGGGGACGAAGAGGAACGTGCCGTGGGTTTGCCGCGTTCTCAAGGCGTAGACCACGGCTCCCACGCTCACCATCGACGTGATTATTCGTAGCAAGTTGCCGGCTTTCATTCGGTAGCCTCCGGTGGGGGCCGATTGCACGATGCGGCTTCGTCACGATCTCAGTAGCATCGTATTCATCTAATATACCCCATACCCGCCCGCACGCACTACAGGGCCAAAATGCCGGTCCTCAACGGCGATGGGGACTGGGGCTGGAGAGTATGGTGTGGCTAGAGTGTCGGCGTTCCGTCCCCTATACTGTACCGATTCGAGACCCGCCGGAGTCGAGATGGTGAGCGCCGACAGGGGTGAGCCGGAGTACGACGTCGTGGTCGTAGGGGCGGGCAACGCCGCCCTGTGCGCCGCGCTGTCGGCCCGTCAGCAGGGTGCGTCGGTGCTGGTCGTGGAAAAGGCCTCCAGGTCGGAGCAGGGCGGAAACTGCCCATTTACCGGAGGCGGATTCAGGTTCGTCCACGACGGAATCGACGACCTCAGAGATCTTCTGCCTGACCTTACCGACCGGGAGGTCGAGCGCCTCAGCATGGCGCCGTACACGGCCGGCGATTTTCGCCGGCATCTCACGGCGGTCACGCGCGGTGAGACCGACCATGATCTGATGGAGGTCCTGGTCTCCGAGTCCAGGCCGACGGTCGAATGGATGCACGCCCGGGGCGTCACGTGGGAGTTGCCTTCGGGAGCGCGTCCGTCCTCCGGGGCCCCTTCGGTGGTCCCCAACAGCGTCGGGCTGTCGGCGTCAGGCTCGGGACCGGGGCTCGTACGGATGCTGACGGATGCCGCACGCCGCGCAGGTGTTGATGTGCTATATCAGACCAGGATGGTTGGGTTACGGCAAGGCCACGACGGTCGTGTTACCGGGGTGAAGATAGAGGACCGCGACGGGACCCACACGGTCGTCGGTTGGGGAGTGGTCCTGGCGTGCGGGGGCTTCGAGGCCAGTCCCGAGATGCGGAGCGAGCATCTGGGCGAGGGATGGGGTAGGGCGAAGGTGCGCGGCTCCCGCCATAATACGGGTGACGGGCACCGCGTCGCCCTGAAAGCGGGCGCAGGACCGGCCGGCCAGTGGACCGGGTGCCACGCGACCCCGATCGACGTCAAGGCCCCTGCGACGGGCGACCTGAGGCTTACCGACGCCATGCCCCGCCGCTCCTACCCTCTGGGCATTACAGTCAACCTGGAAGGCAATAGGTTTGCGGACGAGGGTGAGGGGTTCGCGGAGCAAACGTTCGTCACGATGGGGGGCCTCATCCTCCAACAGACGAGCGGCATCGCGTTTCAGATATTCGACGCCAAGGCCCTCCCGCACCTCGAGCCCAGGTACGGAGTAGCCGAGCGAGCGGACGCCGACACCGTAGTCGGGCTTGCGAGGAAACTTGGCGTCGAGCCCGAGGCGCTCAGTCGAACGGTCGACGCCTTTAACACCGCGGCCCACCGAGGCGAGTACGAGCCCCGGCGGCTCGACGGTAGGTCTACCCATGGCCTGGAGCGCCCAAAGTCCAACTGGGCCTTGACGCTGGACGTCCCGCCTTTCGTCGCGTTTACGGTCACCGGTGGCATAACCTATACTTACGGTGGGTTGAAGATCGGCACAAGGGCAGAGGTCCTCGACCACCGCGACAAACCCATCCCCGGGCTGTTCGCAGCCGGAGAGATCGTGGGCGGGATCTTTCTTCACAACAGCCTGAGGGCGGCCGGCCTGATGCACGGCGCGGTCTTTGGCAGGCTAGCCGGCATCCACGCCGCACGAGGAAGGTGAGCTTTTGCAGGAAGCCGTGGAGGTCCAGCGCGTCCAGGACGTAGCAGCGAAGGTCCGGGACCGTGTCCAGCAGGTGATCGTAGGCAAGGACGAGGCGGTAAACCAGGCCATCATTGCGCTGCTTTGCCGTGGCCACATCCTGGTTGACGACGTGCCGGGGATAGGTAAGACGACTCTGTGTAAGGCGCTGGCCCAGTCGCTGGGATGCGCATTCCGGCGAATTCAGTTCACGCCCGATCTCATGCCGTCCGACATCGTTGGTGTCAACTTCTTCAACCAGAAGGCGGGTGAGTTCGAGTTCCAACAAGGGCCGATATTCAGCCAGATCGTGATGGCCGACGAGATCAACCGAGCCACGCCGAGGACCCAGTCCGCTCTGCTGGAGGCGATGCAGGAGCGACAGGCGACCGTAGACGGTGTAACGATGGCCCTGCCGGAGCCCTTCCTGGTGCTGGCGACCCAGAACCCCATCGAGATGGAGGGGACGTTCCCGCTGCCCGAGGCGCAGGTCGACCGGTTCATGGTCCGGATCAAGATCGGATACCCAACGCCCGAGGAGGAGTCGAGGATTCTGCAGAGGTTCGAGGGCGATTCCGTCGCGCCGCAGGTCGAAGCCGTGATCGATGCCGCCGAGCTGACTGATGCCCAGAGAGCGCTTGTCTCCGTTACCGTCGACGAAGAGGTCCGGGGCTACATCGTCAGTATCGCCCAGGAGACTCGCGGGCACGGTGGCCTGGCTCTGGGTGCAAGCCCCAGGGCCGCCCTGGCCCTGTACAAGACCTCACAGGCCCTGGCGGCCGTCGACGGCAGAGGCTTCGTGACCCCCGACGACGTAAAGCACCTGGCCGTCCCCGTCCTGGCCCATCGCCTGGTCCCCAACTCGACGTCGCGACTCAGGGGCCGGACGACCGAGCAGATCGTGAACGAGGTGCTGTCGACCGTCCCCGTGCCGATAGAGCGGTAGCCCGTGCTGCTGGAGAGAGCTTGGCACGACCTCTGGATCGGCCTTTTCGTGCTCCTCATAGTGATCGGTGTGTTCGCAGGGCAGGGCCTCGTCATTGGGCTCGGCGCGATGGGCCTTCTGGTGGCTGGCGTCGCCGGGCTCTGGAGCCGGCTCTCCTTGGACGAGGTCACCTACACCCGACAGCTATCGCAGCAACGGGTCTTCATCGGTGAAGAGGTGACCCTGACCGTCACGCTCACCAACCGTAAGCCGGTGCCGCTGGGAAGAGTGAGGGTGGAGGATGACCTGCCCGAGTCCCTGGAGATATCCGATGCGGACATCGGCGCCAGCGCAAGCCCCAACACTCGGTCCCTGCGCCACTTTACGTCGATGGCGTGGTACGAGAGGATCAGTTGGGAGTACAAGCTGAGGCCCACCGAAAGGGGCCTCTTCTACCTCGGCCCGGCGCAGCTCAGGAGCGGTGACCTGTTCGGCTTCTTCAGCTCGGACGCGCGCTCCCCCGACCGTGACCTGCTGCTGGTGTATCCCAGGGTGCTTCCGCTGCCGGAGCTTGGCATACCAGCTCTCCGGCCAATGGGTGAAGACAGTGGCGGGATAAGGATCTTCCAGGACCCCGCTCGACCCTCAGGGATCAGGGACTATCAGCGCGGCGACCCCCTCAAAACGGTGGACTGGAAGGCTACCGCGCGAATGCAGCGGCTGCAGGTCAGGACCTTCGAGCCCAGCTCGGCCATGACCATGGCACTGGCGGTCGGCATAGAGACAACCGCCCGTTACTGGGAGGGCTACTCGCCGGTGAACCTAGAGAGGGTGATCACCGCGGCGGCCTCGGTCGCCACCTACGCCTTCGAGAACCATCACATGCTTGGCCTGTTCTCCAACGGCACACCCATCCTCTCTGACCGGCCGATGAACGTTGCTCCCAGCAGGGCCCCCGACCAGCTCACGGTCGTGCTCGAGGCCCTGGCGACGATAAGGCCGATGGCCCAGGGGCCGATGTCCTCCCGGCTAATGGAGCACGCCAGGGAGTTCCCTCTGGGCACCACAATCGTGCTGGTGGCGGCCCTGGTCCTCGAGGAGCTGGTGGAGACACTGTCCAGCCTGAAGCGGCAGGGCTTCGAGCTGGCGGTCATCTACGTCGGTGATGAGGACTGCCCCCAGCTACCAGAGGGCGTCGTTCTCCACGACATCCGAGAGCACTTCGCCAAAATGGAGCTAGCCGGTGAGTTCGGTCCAGCTTAGGCTAGTCGTAGTTGCGACGCTGCTGTCGGAGAGCGCGTGGCTCTACGCGCTCGTCGCCGTGTCGGGGGTGATGTTAGGCACAGGCGCCAACCCTCTGACGTGGACCGCTGTTGTAGTCCTGCTGGCTCTGTCTTACATCGTCGCGCGAGGCATCGCCATGGTCGCGATGCCGATCACGGTCGCCTATGTTCTTCAGATGATTGCCGGTGCGACGGTCGTCTACGTGATGATGGGCACTCAGGCCGACACGGGCGTTCGCGTCCTGGACCTGGGGTGGGCCGCTCACCTGTCCGGCACGACGGACGGGCCCGGCCAGGCCGGAGCCGTCGGCAATCTGCGGGGAGCCCTCTTGGGCGTGATGTGGTCGGTAGGCCTGTGGTGGCGAGGCGGCCGCACGGCCTCGCTCCTGGAGCCGCTGGTGAACCTGGAATCCGGCTTTCGGGTGGGCCTTGCGTCGCTGGCCGTCGCTACGACTCTGGAAATCTTCAACGGCGCCGACCTCAACATCTTCCCGGTGATGTTCCTTTTCTTCGCGTCGGGGCTGGTCGGCCTGAGCATCGGTCACCTCCTCCCGGCCTCCCGGACCGCCACCGAAGAGCGTGCCTGGACTCGAGTCATCGCGGGTGTGGTCGCGGCGATTCTCGTCGCCGGGCTCATGTTGAGCCTCCTTGGCCGCAGCGTTCTCTCGTGGGTGTCCACGCCCATCCTCACCGTTCTGGGCTGGCTTGCGACCGTGGTCCTCTACGTCGTTGTGCTGCCCATCGCCTTTGTCGTAGATTGGCTGACCCGGCTCGGGATATACCTGGTCGGCCTGATCGGCGCCGAAGAGGACGGCCCCGAGCAACAGGGGAGGTCGCTGGCCGAGCAGATTCGGGACCTGCAGGAGCGAGAGGTGCCTGAGTGGCCCGGCATGCTGCTGCAGGCGCTTGAGTACCTGGTCATCGCCATCGTGGCAATCGCTCTGCTATATATCATGGCCCGGGCGTTCCGCCGCAGGTACAGGCTGCGCCAGACCGATGCTGGAGGCGTCCACGAGTCGGTGAGGGAGGACGCCGATCCCGCATATGACCTGGCTCGGCTTCTTTTCAACCTGCTCCCCAGCAGGCTGAGACGGGTCAGCACCCGCCGCCAGTACAGGCTCCCCGACGACGAGTCGGGCGTCGTAGACGTCTTCCGCATCTACTTCGGCATGCTGACGCTGGCGGAGGAGAGGGGTCACCCTCGGCCCGCCGCCGAGACCCCGGCCGAGTACCAGCGGACGCTGGAGAGCATCTTTCCCGGTGAGCTGGTCCGGAGGGCGACCGCCGCGTTCAACCGAGCCTGCTACGGCCACCGCCCCACATCCCCCGACGACATCGACGAGATGCGCACCGCTCTCGACCAGCTCCAGTCGGCGTCACGGTAGCGGTCGCCAGTGACGACACCGCTGGAGGACCTGGGGCTGGCGTCGGACCTCCTGGTCTATGAAGCGCTGGTCCTGACCGTGGTGTCCCTCGGTGTCGGCGTGCTCGGCGGATTCGTGGGCCTGGCGCTGGGGACCATGCGGCTGCCCGCAATGCTACTGATCGGCATGCCCGCGCCTGTCGCCGGCGGAACGAACATCCTAGTGAGCGGCCTCAGCGCGATGTCGGGCAGTCTGCGCCATCTTCGCGAGGGCCGTGTCGACCGGCGCATCCTGCTTGTGATGGGAGTGCCGGCTTTTATCGGCGCTTTCATCGGCGGATTCGGCAGCGAATCGGTGCCGGAGTCACTGCTGATCTTTCTCGCGGGACTGCTGGTCTTCTGGCAGGAGGTTCGAGCTCCTGGCGCGAGGCCGCATACTGGCTCCGGGGCAGGATTCAGCGGGACGCCAGGGGATGTTTACCCGAAACCGCGTGACCGCCGAGGGGCTCATCGGCCTGTCAGTGGGGCTGCTGGGTGGGGCCGTCGGGCTGATCCTCGGCAGCATCAGGCTGCCCGCCCTGATCCGGATACTGCGAATCGACCCGAGGATCGCCGCCGGCACCAACCTGTTCATAGGGTTCATCATGGGCTCCGTTGGATGGGTGGGGCATGTGTTCAAGGGCCAGGTCGACTATCCGCTTCTGGTGCTGATGGGCTCGGCCGCGATGGCCGGTAGCTACTACGGCGCTCGCCTCACTGGCCGGGTGCGCCTGGACACGCTGCTCCTGAGCATGGGATGGGTGCTGTTGGTCGTCGGAGCGCTGCTGGTGTGGCAGGCCTTCCGACCGTAGTCGTTGTCGGCCAGCCGCGTAGCCGTTCAGGCGCGGGGGAGGCCCAGGCCGCGGGTGGCGATGATGTTGCGCTGTATCTCCGAGGTCCCCGAGCGGATGGTCAGGGATATCGAGTCCATCCACTCCCAGGCCAGGCGGCCGTTGAGCGCCGCCAACCGCGAGTCCTTGTCGAGGACACCATAAGGCCCCAGCATGCGGACTCCCAGCTCGTGGATGCGCTGTGCGATCTCGCTGCCCATCAGCTTGGAGATGGACGCCTCCCTGTTGGGCACGAGCCCCTGGCCCTGCATCCAGGCCACGCGGTAGGCCACCATCCTCCCGGCCTCGTTGGACGCCCAGAGCGCGGCCAGCCGGTTGCGGAACACGGCGTCCTCGCTGATCGGCCTGCTTCCGAGCTCCGTCTCGCGAGCCAGCTCTATCATCTCCTCCATGCTGCGCTGGTTCGAGGCAAACCGGGCGACTCCGGACCTCTCGAAGTCGAGGCTCGTGGCCGCCACGTACCACCCACGGTCTCTCTCTCCGATCAGGTTCGCCTTGGGGACCCGCACGTCTTCGAAAAAGACCTGGTTGAAGTAGTGGACGCCGAACAGGTTGATGATGGGTTTGACCTCGATTCGCGGCGTGTCCATGTCCACTACGAACACGCTGATGCCCCTGTGCCTGGGAGCTTTCGGGTCGGTCCTGGCCATGAGATAGCAGTGGGTGGCCCGGTGGGCCCCGCTGGTCCAGACCTTGGCCCCGTTGAGGACGAAGTCGTCGCCGTCCTCGACGGCCCGGAGCTGAAGCGAGGCCAGATCCGACCCGGACTCGGGCTCGCTGAAGCCCTGGCAGTAGACGGCGTCGCCAGCGGCGATCGGAGGCAGGAGCCGTGACTTCTGCTCGTCGGTCCCGTAAAGCATGAGGGTCGGGCCCACCAGGTCCACGCCGATGCTCATGTCACGGGTGGGCGCGCGGAAGTAGGCCATCTCCTCGTTGTAGACCATCTGCTCGATGTGCGAGCGGCCCTGGCCACCGTACTTCTCGGGCCAGGCGAGAGTCAGCCAGCCCTTCTTTGCAAGACCCGACGTCAGCCTCCTGACCAGAGGCCAGTTGTGGATCTCGAAGTAAGCGTCGGGGTCGATGCCACGCCAGTTCGGCCCGAGGCGATCGATGAGGAATGACCGGACCTCTCGCCGGAAGTCCTCCTGTTGCTCCGTAAACCGGAAGTCCATGGGCTAGCAGACTCTAGCGAGCGTCGCCGGCTTCCACCTTTCGCTCACTCCGGCCAGGGTTGGCCTTCGATGTACCGGTGGGCGGCTATGGCGGCGGTCGCGCCGTCGCCGGCCGCGCTCACGAGCTGCGCCGCGGAGTTCTGCCGGATGTCCCCAGCCGCGAAGAGCCCGGGGACTGGCGTGCGCATCCATATGTCGGTCGGGATGTGCCCCCCGTTATCGAGAGGCAACAGGTCGCGCAGGTAGTCGGTGTTGGGGTCGAGGCCTATATATATGAAGAGCCCCTCCAGGTCTATGCGGGATGTCTCGCCCGAGGCCACGTCTGTCACGGCGACTCCTTCGACCTGGCCCTCGCCGATCACGGCGTCCACAACCGTGTCCCATCTGACCTCGACCTTGGGGTGTCCCAGCACCCGGTCCTGTAGCACCTTCTGGCCCGAGAACCTGGAGCCTCTGCTGAGGACGGTAACCTTCGACGCGAACTCCGTAAGGGTGACGGCCTCATCCAGGGCCGAGTCTCCGGCTCCGACCAGGCCCACCTCCTGGTCCATGAAGAAGGCGCCGTCGCAGGTCGCGCAGTAGGATACACCCGCGCCGTGCAGCTCATCCTCTCTGGGAACGCCCAGCTTTCTGAGGGTTGAGCCGCCAGCGAAGATAACGGACCTGGAAGACCACTCGCCACCGTAGCCTTCGACCCGCCATGCGTCCCCGTCCTGCCGGACATCCGAGACCTCGGACAGCTCGATCTCCAGGCCGTATCGCGAGGCCTGGTCCATCAGCAGCGGGCCAAAGTCGGCCCCGGAGATGCCGTCGGGGAACCCGGGGAAGTTCTCGATTTTCTCCGCGTTGACGACCTGGCCGCCGGGCATCAGCCGCTCCAGCAGGACCGTCTTCAAGCCGGCGCGGCAAGCGTATAGCCCGGCGGTGAGCCCCGCCGCTCCACCGCCGACGATGACTACGTCGTGAATGGTCTTCTCTGCCATGCTCCGCTCTGGTGCCGGGTCTAGACCAGGCCCAGCTCGCGGACCTCCGAGATGGCCGCCTCGACCGCGCCTACCGTGTCGTCGATGTCCCGCTCGCCGTGGGCCGCCATGAGAAGGAACCTCGTCCCCGCATGGACGCCGTGGTTGATGAGGGCGAGATTGAGCTGGTTGGTCCTATCGGCGTCCGAGGCGACCTGCATCTGTTCGGGTGACAGGACGCAGACCTCCTTGTCGCACTCATGGTCGACCCCGAGGCGCATGAACACGCTGGACGCGACCCCGCTGGCGCAGCCGGGGATCTCCATTTTCGAGAACAGGTCGTTGAGGCCGTCTTTGAGCCTCGACGCCATGGAGTTGGCCGTCTCGGTAACCGACGTCGTTGCCACCAGCTCCAGTGCCTTTGTACCCGCCGCGGCAGACAGAGGGTTCGCGTTGAACGTCCCGTTATGGCCGATCCGGCGGCTGTGGTTGTACTCCGGGTCATCACGGGTCTCGATCATGTTGATGATCTCAGCCTTGCCGGCTACCCCGCCGCCGGGCAGGCCGCCCCCGAGGATCTTCGCCATTGTCGTGACGTCCGGAGTGACGCCGTAGTACTCCTGGGCGCCGCCCTTAGATATCCTGAACCCTGTCACCACCTCGTCGAATATGAGCACTACCCCGTGCCGATGGGTCACGTCTCTGAGCTCCCCGAGAAAGCTGGGGGCCACGGCATACTGGCCCATATGGGCGCCGGTGGGCTCTAGAATGATGGCGGCGACGTCGCTCCTCTCCTGGAGCGTCTTCTCAACCAGTGATATGTCACCGTGAGGTAACACGATTACGGTGTCCGACGTCTCCTGGGGAATGCCCCCGATGCCGCTGCTCCCCACCGACACGTAATCATGCCACCCGTGGAAGTGCTCCTTGAACTTGATGATCCGAGACTTGCCGGTGTACGCCCTGGCCATGCGCAGGGCCATCATGGTGGCTTCGGTCCCCGAGCTGTGGAAGCGGACCTTCTCGGCAGACGGGATCAGCTCCCTGACCTGCTCGCCCCAGCGGATCTCCAGGTCCGTGGAGGCGCTCAGATGCGTGCCCCTCTCCATCTGCGCGCTCACCGCGGACACGATGTCGGGGTGGGAATGGCCCAGGATCATGGACCCGTGTCCCGTCCAGTAGTCGATCAGCCGGTTTCCGTCCACGTCCCACTTGTGAGGCCCCAGGCCGTGGGTCGCGTATATCGGGAAGGGTTTGAGCCGGCGGCCGTCGTGGGTCACGCCGTCGGGGAATATCTCCTTGGCTCTGGCGTGTCGCTCCGCGGAACCGGGGTGGAGCTTGATATAGCTTTCCTCTATAGGGGTGACCATGGGGCTCCTTTCCGGTCCGTCGAGTCCGAGGACTGGCTGCTCTGTATTATAGTCCTGGAGGTGACGTTCGCAACGCCGCGCCGTCGAAAACCTGTAACCTGTGGCGGTGCTGTTCGGTGACGTATAGCCGACCGGCGTCGTCTAGCATCAGGGAGACGGGCCCCCAGAACAGCTTCTCTATGTGCGAGGACTCCTCGTGGGGGTCGTCGACGAAGAACTCGATCTCGGGCTCGAGGTCGGCCCTCGCTCGTGCCTCTGCCTCCTCAGTGTTGACACTCAGGAAGTCCTCCGCCCACGTGGAGTTCGTCGCCTCGCCCCTCAGCTTCTGCACGAACCGGTCGTCCGAGTCGAGGACCTGCACCCTCTCGTTGCCCCAGTCCGCGACGTAGACGTAGCCGTCGGCGTCCACGGCAACGCTGGCCGGGCGCACGAACTGGCCGTCGCCACGGTCGGTGCCACCGTACTCGGCCAGGAACTCTCCATCGGCGGAGAACAGCTGGACCCGGTCGTTGCCCCAGTCGGCTACGAACACCTCGCCGTCGGCATTGGCCGTCAGACCCCACGGGAGGTTGAGCTCTCCCTGGCCTCTCCCGGCGGCGCCGAAAGCTGAGAGGAACCGGCCCTCCTTCGTGAACCTCTGGACACGATGGCTCCGAGAATCCGACACCAGCAGGTTGTCGTCCGGGTCGAAGGCTATGCCGGACGGGCCGTCGAGCTCCCCTTCGTCCGCTCCGTGTGCGCCCCACCGGGAGATGAATTCACCCGACTCGGTAAATATGGTGATCCGGTGGAGTTGCTCGTCACTCACGTAGACCCGATCGTCTCTGTCGAGGGCGATGCCGCAGGGCCACATGAGCTCACCGTCCCCTTCGCCCCTGGATCCGAATACCCCGAAGTACTCGCCCTCAATGTTTAGCGACGTGACTCTCACTGTGTCGTCGGTGGCCGCGCGCTCGGCTGACCGGCTCACGACGTAGATGCGCCTGTCTCCGCCCATGGCTGAATCTACAGGGTAGTAGAAGCCACGGCCCCGCATCGTCGTCATGCCGACCGTGCGGCTGTACTTCAAGAATCGCTTTTGGTTCTTAGGCCTTGCTGTGGTCATGGCCTCTGCTCAGTACGATCCTGACACTAAGGTCCATTGAGACGCCGATCAGGCGCGCTGGAACTCGTGGGTAGCCGCGATTAGCTGTACGACATCGGCCACCCTCCGTCTGGCCGTCTCGTCGGACTCTAGTCCATCAACCTGGATTTCTCCGCTCTTCGCAGCGTACGCCACGAGGCTGGACCGGGTGTCGTCCCGGACTGAGATGGCGCCCAGATGGTCGAGGCATACGTCGACGAGCCGTTGAGGTGTCACCGTACCGCCGTTGTCGGTGGCGAGCCGTCGCATAAGCGCCTGAGAGCCACGCGTTGCCGTGTCGCCGAGCTCCTCCGAGGCGAAGTTAATCCGCTCCACCAACGCTCCAGTGTCTATCCAGGCCAGGCCTCCGTCCCAACCCTCGACCGAGGGAGGGTTGTGCAGACTCGGTCCCATGAAGTCCATACGCATTCGCTTGCTAGTAGCCTCGTAGTATGGTCTGTCATAGCTTTCCGTGAGTCGAAGCACTCCGCTCACAAACTCGGACGGGCTCTTCACCTTCTCGTACCAGCAGCTTTCCGACTTGAAGAAATCGGAGTTGAACAGCGCGCTCAGCACCGAGCGCATGTCGTAGTCGTGATCGAAACAGGCCTGGGACAGCACATCGATGGCCTCGGGGTCCCTCGGAGGCTGGTACGGCCACTGCGGTACCGGCGGCTCGTCTGCCACGAAAAAGTGGTACAGATGCCTGGATATGAACCGTGCAGTGGCGGGCTGCCGGCAGATGATGTCCACGATATCTTCCCCGTTGAACCTGCCTTTTTGCCCCAGGAACTCCTTCTCTCCGTCGTCGTGGTCTTCGGCGTCGTACGCGAAGTGCCACGAGAGACGGCCGTAAGGCCAGTCCGAGTCCCTCTTCGACCGCAGCTCCATGTACTCCCGATTGCCGATGGTCCAGCCGGTGAAGGCCCGCGCGCACTCCTTTATGTCGTCTTCGGTGTAGTTGCCAACGCCCATGGAGAAGAGCTCGAGGAGCTCTCTGCCGTAGTTCTCGTTGATGGTCCCTTTGTGGTTCTGCTGGTTGTCGAGCCAGATGATCATGGCCGGGTCTTTGGACAGCTCCACCAGCAGAGTGCTGAGGTTGCCCATCGCGTAGCGCCTGAACATCCTGATCTGATCGGCGAGGGGCTTGGAGTTGATTACTTTGGCGTAGCCGGTGGCGAAGATCCCGTGCCAGAACAGCGCCATCTTCTCCAGGAGCGGCGCGCTCGTCGTCGTCATTCGGTATAGCCATGATTCGAGACCCGCGAAGCCCAGTAGCATGCTGGACTCATCTGGATGGTACCTTCGGATGAGGTATTCCGACATGCCGACTGGGTTGCTGGTATCCAGCATCCGTTCGACCGTCGCCTCGTAGCCGTCGCGAGCGTACCCCTCAAGCTCGTCGCGAGTTGCGCCGAAACCCGCTCGACGCATCAGGTGGGCCAATAGTTGGATGTCCTTGTCTGCCATGTGACTTCTCTTTCCCTCTCTGCGTCCCGCTGTCTGCTAAGTTCTGGAGATTGTACGTACGCTCGGGTGCGGGGTCAAATAATCGGCACATCGTACCCGTTGGGCTATCTGTTGGCATTGCGAGTTCGCCATCGATCGCTTGGAAGTTCCGCATTCGATACCGTCGTGACCCACATCACCCCCATTGGCGTCCTGATCGGCTTTGACAGCTCCGATGACGTCTCGCCGCGCTGGCGACCTTCGGCTGCTCCGAGGCGATTACGCAATCGGGAGCCGAAGCCCATATTCACGGGTGTACAATAATGCTCGGACCCCGATATCGTTGTCGTTCTAGGCAGACTGCTCCGACCTCCAAAGGTACGCCGATCCCGCAGCTAGCTGCCTCGGAAACCCGGCCTAACGTTATCCGCCAGAATCGACCGCGGAATGTCGAGCCAACCGGACGGTCAGCCAATCCGTGAGGACCGAACCATGCGAAGCTACTTGACCCACCTGGAATGCACCTACTGCGGCGCCAAGCACTCGGCGGACGAGCCGCACCGTACCTGCTCGGAGTGCGGAAAGGTCCTGTACCCGAGGTACGACCTGGCCGCAGCTCGGAGTGACGTCGACCGGGACGCCCTCGTGACCAGGCCGGCCAACATGTGGCGGTACTTCGAGCTCATGCCGGTCCGCGAAACGTCGAACGTTGTTACGCTGGGCGAGGGGTTCACGCCGATACTGCCGGCGGAACGCCTCGGCGAGGAGCTTGGGGCGAAGTTGCTGTACATCAAAGACGAAGGGGTCAACCCCACGGGTTCGTTCAAGGCGCGGGGCCTGTCGGCGGCGGTCTCCAAGGCCAAGGAGCTCGGCCTGACCAGGCTGACCATGCCCTCCGCGGGCAATGCGGCGGGAGCTCTGTCCGCATATGCGGCGAGGGCCGGCATGGATGCCTACGTCTTCATGCCGAACGATGCCCCCGAGGCCAACAGCAAGGAGGTCGCCATCACGGGTGCCGACCTCACTCTGATCGACGGCCTGATTAGCGATGCGGGACGTCTCTCGCGCCAGAGGGCCCAAGAGGAGGGACTGTTCGACGTCTCGACCCTCCAGGAGCCCTATCGGGTTGAAGGGAAGAAGACGATGGGCTACGAGATCGCGGAGCAGATGTCCTGGACGCTGCCCGACGCCATCGTTTATCCGACCGGCGGTGGGACCGGCATCGTTGGCATGTGGAAAGCGTTCCAGGAGATGGAGGAGCTCGGCTGGATAGGGCCCGAGCGTCCCAAGATGTTCTGCGTCCAGTCCGACGGCTGCGCCCCCATCGTGAGGGCCTTCGAGCAGGATGCGGAGTTCGCGGAGCCGTGGGAGGATGCCCAGACCATTGCCGCGGGCATCAGAGTACCAGCGGCGATCGGGGACTATCTTATCCTGGCGGCGCTACGAGAGAGCGGAGGCGGAGCGCTGACGGTTGCCGACGACCAGATAATGGATGCTATGAAAAGGGTCGCCGAGCTGGAGGGCATGTTCGTCTGCCCGGAAGGGGCGGCCACGGCCGCGGCCCTGGAGCTGCTGCTTGCCGAAGGCGCGTTCTCACCCGACGACAACATACTGCTGCTCAACACGGGCACCGGCCTCAAGTACCTGGAGCTTGTGTAGGGACAGTACCGGTTTCCGCCGACCGTGGGAGGGGGATTAAGCGCTAGAGCAGCTCCACCTCGGTGACATGGGGGGCGTAGATGCCCAGCGAGGTCTTCATCATGGTGCGGACCATGTCGGGAGCCGGGACGCACTCCGGACACTCCTCGTTGTAGCCCAGGTTGTATCGGACGGTGAGCCGTCCGTCCGTCAGGTCGACGAACTCCAGCGATCCGCCTTCAGACGCCACGATGGTGTGCATGTTGTCCAGCACCGTCTTGACGCCCGCGTCCACGTTGTCCGTTGTCATTTCGCCTCCCGTGGGTTCCCTCGACACGACTGTCGACCAGCGTAAGTCGATCCGGCAGGCCCTGTCAAACCGGACCTCCCCCGTCCGAGGGGGCCTGATCACCGCTGCTCCACCCGGCCGAGCTCTCCCACCCAGTGGACCATGGGCATCTGTGGCTGTACGGCACGCACCAGCCGTCGATCGGCGGTCCAGAACTCGCAGCCCTGGTGCTCGGCCAGCGCCACATACAGGGCGTCGTACACGGCCCCAAGCCGGAACTCTCCGGCCAACGTGATCGCCCTGGAGTAGAGACCGGGTGGCTCGGCTATGACGATGGTCGGTATTAGCATCCCCAAAGCGTCGGAGGTCTCCTGTCCTGTGATGATCCCTCGGCGCGCGGTCCGATGGAGGACGTTCGCTACTTCTGGCCGGAAGATCGGCGGGGCAATCAAGGTTTCCGCTTGTAATCTCCAGGCCTGCAGGAGAGCCCAGGCTTCCTCTGTTTGTTCCTCGGGCAGCACCCATTTGAGCGCCAGGCTGGCGTCGACGGCGATAGTCAAGTCTGCGCAAGGTCGTCGGCGTCGTAGCGACCTTCCCCAAAGACTGCGCCGTAGACTTGGCGAGAGCGTCGTTCCCGTTCCTCCCGGATAATCTCGGCGCTATCCTGAGGCATCTTTCCGCGTGCGGCTATCCGCTCCCGCAGCGCGCTAATGCGGGCCAACAACTCAGGAGTCAAGCTCCCGGCGTCTTCTGGAGTGTCGACGTATGCCATGTCGTTGCCTTCTTCACCGGTGAACCGCAGCGCCGACTCGATGTCTTCGGTGCTCAGCAATGTAACCCGCTCGTCCCGCGGGTCTTTGGCCGTCCGCAGCCGGCCCTGGGTCGCCAGTCGGTGGAGCTTGGTGCGGCTCACGCCGTAGCGCACGGCCGCCTCTTTGATCATCATGTAGCCTGGCCGTCTCACACCGCACCTCCATCACTACCTTACCACATTGTATCCGAACCGTCTACTACATACTGTTATGTGCATTATGCACGATATGTAGTTCTGCCCTTGATTGCCCGGCCTAATGCCCTGTGCTATCCTGAAAACCCATCCCCAGGGACATGAGGTCGATGCGTGTACGTCGTAGGCACTGCCGGGCACGTAGACCACGGTAAGTCCACCCTCGTCGAGGCGCTAACTGGCATAGACCCGGACCGGCTCGCAGAAGAGAAAGAGCGCGGGTTGACCATAGACCTCGGATTCGCCTGGCTGCGTCTGCCCGGGGGCAACGAGGTCAGCATCGTCGACGTGCCCGGCCATGAGAGGTTCGTCAATAACATGCTTGCCGGCGTCGGTGGAATCGACCTGGCACTGCTCGTCGTTGCGGCCGACGAGTCGGTCATGCCACAGACCAGGGAGCACCTTGCCATACTCGACCTTCTTCAGATCAAGGCGGGCCTGGTTGCGATTACCAAAAAAGACCTGGTGGACCGGGACTGGCTCGACCTGGTGGTTGTGGACGTGGAGGACGTGTTGACGGACACCGAGCTGGAGGGGGCGCCTATAGTTCCCGTGTCTGCAATGACGAGGGACGGGCTGGACGAGCTCGTAAGCACACTTGAGGGCCTGCTTCAGCGGACTCCGCCCAAGAAAGACCTGGATCGCCCTCGTCTCCCCATAGACCGCGCCTTTACCATTGCGGGCTTCGGCACCGTTGTCACAGGAACGCTGGTCGATGGCCGGCTGGAGGTCGGCCAGGAGGTCGAGCTTACGACATCGGGCAAGCGTGGGCGCATAAGAGGCCTCCAGACGCACGGTCAGAAGTTGGAGAGCGCCGAACCGGGAAGCAGGGTGGCCGCCAACTTGACAGGTTTGTCACACGAGGAGATCGACCGGGGAGAGGTATTGACCCTGCCGGGCTGGTTGAGGCCCACTGAGGCGATCGACGTTCGGCTCAAGGTGCTGCCCGACGCGCCGAACCCGATACGCCACAACATGTTCGTTACCGTCCACACCGGAAGCAGCGAGGTCATAGGGCGCGTGCGCCTGCTCGAAAAGCGGGTGGCCGACCCCGGCGACACGACCTGGGCCCAGATCAAGCTCGAATCGCCCCTCGCGGTGGTCAAAGGGGACTACTACGTCATCAGGTCCAACCAGACCACCCTCGGCGGCGGCTCGATAGCGGACCCCCATGCCCGCCGACACAGGCGGATGCACCGCCCGGTGCTGGACCGCCTGGACGCCATGGAGCAGGGCTCCGAAGTCGATCTTCTGCTCAAAACGATCGAGCTTTCCGAGCCCACCGAGTTCCAGGGCCTGGTCAACCGGGCCAACCTGCGGCCCGAAGACGCCAAGGATCGCCTGACGAAGATGGCCGAAGAAGGGCTGATCGTGCCTCTAGGGGGGAAGCCGATTGGGCCCGGTGTCCTGATACATACAGGTCAGGGCTGGGCCTCCCTAGGCGAAAGGGCCCATCACGCGCTCGAGGCGTACCACGGTCTGTTTCCACTCCGTCAGGGGGCCCCTAAAGAGGAGCTCCGTAGCCGCCTGGCACTGGGTCCACAGGTGTTTAACCAGGTGCTACCCATGCTCGCGCAAAGCGGCGTGATCGTCGAGGATGGCGCCACGGTGCGACTGCCGAAGTTCCGTCCCCAGCTTAGCCATGAGCAGGAGGGGGTTGCACGAGTGTTTCTTGCGACGCTCGAGGCGCAGCCCTACTCACCGCCCACAGATTCATCGATCGATGCCGAGGTGGTGAACCTGCTGTCGAACGAAGGCAGACTCGTGAGGGTCAGCGAGACAGTCGCATTCTCCTCCGACGCCTATCGTGAGATGGTGAACAGGGTATCGGCCTTCCTGTCCGAGCGCGGAGAGATCAGTGTCGCCGACGTTCGGGACATGTTCAACACCAGCAGGAAGTATGCTCTCGCCCTCATGGACCACCTGGACCACGAGCGGATTACCCGCCGGGTCGGCGACGTCAGGGTCTTGAGATGACGTCCGCGCCCGGACCGGCGCGGTTGGAGTTTGCTCTGGACGGCACTGGTCTTCCCGTGTCGAACTTGTCCTCGATTCTCAGGGTGTTGCAGGCGACACTTAGAGAGGTCGCCCGCAACACCGAAGAGACGCGGGAACGCTTTGCGAGCCAGCCTCAGCCGGTCCTGCAACTCTCCATCAGTGCGGCCGGCGGAGACATGGTCATGGAGTTCCACTTCGCGGACCCGTCCGATTCCGCGGCCATGACCCAACTCTCGGAGCGAGCGTTCGCCGAGTTTGTGGACAGGCTGGCACAGTTCATCAAGAGACTGCCTCAGAGGGGTCTATGGGGAGAATCCCTCGCCGGCTCCCAGACCCGGAGTTACGAGTCCGAGTTGGACCGACGGCTCGACGAGCTCAGAATGGAGCTACGCCGGCTCCCGAGGGCGAAGCTGACCTTCGATCGTCAGACAATCTCAATCGAAGGCGACCGCGTGGAAATGGGTTAGCCCGGGCATCCGGCTCGACCCGAAGCAGACCGTCCTACTTTGAGAGCCCTGGACCGTAGACCGGAGTCCCAATGTCGCTGGACCTCAACAAGACCGCCTTCCAGGTGGATAACATGGCCCGGCATCTCAAGGCACGCACCGCCGACCGGATGTCTCGCCTTCAGCGCGCCCGGGAGGCGATCGAGACGTTCGACCCGGTCGAGCAGGAGTCCAAACGACTCCGCAGCGTCGGGACGCTGGCGTGGAACGTGCCGTCTGTCGATCAGAGCCCTGGCGCCCGACATCCGCAGCCTCCCGTGCCTGACGACTTCCGCGTCGTCGGCGTCGACGGCTCCCACATTGACGTCGATCGGAACATCGCCGCCCAGTGCTATCTGATAAACATCGGCGCCGCGGTCATCACCTATGGCTCTGATGCCAACGCCCGGCTCTTCAACGCGCCGCGTCTCTACGCCGGTGACGACGAGCTCGTCATCGGGGACCGTCGCGATCCGTTCCGCCGGGCGCCGATCGAAGGCACCGTGCTCGGGGCCAAGAGAACGGTCGACGAGATGAGAGCCCTTGTCGATGCCGTGAAGGAGCTGCCGGAGGGCCTGCCGACCCTGGCGCTGGTCGACGGTTCGTTGCTGCTGATCGGTCTCGTGGGCCGCGGTTCCAACGACTTTGTCGCCCGGGAGCTCATAGAGGAGGGCTTCGTCCCCGCACTCGAAGAGCTCAGAACGATGGCCCGAACTCGACCCCTCGTGCTGGCCGGTTACATCAGCCTCCCTCGGAGCGGCGAGCTGGTTAGCGCCCTCAGGCTGAAGCTGTGCCCCTTCGAGGTCGCGGATTGCATGGGACACTGCGGCGAGATCGCATACGGAGAGAGGCCGTGCGACGCGGGGGCATTGGCGCTAATGGACCGGGACCTCTATGGGGAGATCCTGGCGCCGGGCGAACGGTCCGCCGTCTTCGCAAGCTCCTCCTCGCTGGTGGCCGACTACTACCAGGGGCACGGGCTGCACTTCTTCTACGTCAACGGAGGCGACGAGATCGCGCGCATAGAGATACCCTCATGGGTGGCGGATGACCGGGCCTCCCTGGATCTGGCCCATGCATTGATAGCCGATCAGTGCCGGCGTGGCTTGGGCTATCCGACGGCGCTTATGGAGGCCCACGAGCAGGCGGTCGTGACTGGGTCCGACCGGGAGTATTTCGTACGGCTGGTGGAGGACGCACTCTCCGCGGAGCGCGTCAGCATCTACTCGTCCCATAAGAGCATGTCCAAGCGCCTCAGGTGGCTATAAAGTCCCCATCATGAGACCGGGCTTCCCATGCTGTATAATACCGACTCGTCGATTCGCCATCGAACTCCCCGACTGAGGACATGTGTTTGGACGCGCTAGGCACCCATCTGCTGCTGGACCTGAAGGAGTGCGACCCCGACTTTCTGGACGACATTGCTCGAATCAAGCGAGGGATGATAAGTGCGACGGAGCGGGCGGGCGCGACCATAGTCGGTGAAAGCTTCCACAAGTTCAGCCCCTTCGGTGTGACAGGGATCATCGCCATTGCGGAGTCGCACCTTTGCATACACACTTGGCCCGAGCACCGGTACGCGGCCGTCGACATCTTTAGCTGCGGCTCGGCGTTCCGGCCTCGTGAAGCGGCCGACCTGATCATCGAGCTTCTCCAATGCGCCCAGCCCGCGATCACAGAGCTACCGCGTGGCGTGATCCCCTCCGCCACCGTCTCGTCCACCTGAACCGGATGGGTCCGTCCGATCCCACAATGGATGATCTCCGCGACGGTCACTGGCACCATGAGACGATCACTACCGGCCTCGTTCAGTCCGAGCGTATTCGGCAGGTCTACTTCCAGGGCAGGACCGAGTTTCAGGACATTGCGATTGTCGAGGCCGAGTGTTTCGGCAGGTCCTTGATCCTGGACGGCAAGACGCAGTCTACCGAGGTGGACGAATTCGTCTACCACGAGGCCCTGGTCCACCCCTCGATGCTGGCCCACCCGGACCCTCGGACCGTTTTCGTCGCCGGCGGCGGCGAGGGCGCGACCATCAGGGAGGTCTTCTCACACCGGTCGGTTGACAGAGCGGTGATGGTGGACATTGACGATGAGGTGGTCGAGGCCTGCCGGGAGTACCTGCCCAATCACCACCGCGGCTCCTTCGACGACCCCCGGCTAGAGCTGCACCACGCGGACGCTTTCCGATTCCTGGAGGAGACGGCCGAACGGTACGACGTGGTGGTCATAGACGTCCCGGACCCTCTCGAGCAAGGCCCGGCGTACCGGCTCTTCACCCGCGAGTTCTACTCGCTGCTCAGGGAGAGGTTGAACCCCGACGGGATCATGGTCGCGCAGGCGGGACC
>CAZGRI010000003.1:0-46298 GCA_964528205.1 uncultured Dehalococcoidia bacterium
GGATGCTTCCTCGTAGAAGGAGCGTTTCTCCAACATGCCGTGATCGCCCATCATGTCTCCGTGCTCGCTGGTGAATACGACCACCGTATTGTCGTCTATGCCGGAGCGTTCAAGGGCGGACGTGATCTTCCCCACCATGCGGTCAACGAGAGTGATGTTGGCCAGGTAGTGGGCCCGGAGCGTGCGCCAGCCCAGCTCGGTGGTCACGTCCTCCCTGGGCGCGGCGTAACGGGCCATGTACTCATCGTTGGTCTGGTCGACCCCATCCAGCATGAACTGCATGAAGTAGTCGGCCCTCACCCGATTCACCAGGGACGCGGTATCGGGCTTTTGGAGGAAAGCGGGACCGACGGGGAGGCCGGCCGGGTCGTACATGTCCATGAACGGACCGTGATATGGGGAGTGAGGCTCGAAGGTGCTGACGTACAGGATGAAAGGCCTGTCTTTGTTCTCTTCGATGAACTCCGCGGCTCTATCCCCAAGATAGGCAGCCATCTGGTGCTCTTCCGGCAGGTCGTAATGTGCGTCGGAGCTGAAGACGTTCAGGCCGTCAGTGACCCTGTCGGGCTCATAGCCGTGGTCGACAAGATAGCGGTGGTAGTCCGACACGAGATAGCGCAGCTCAGGTCTGGAGTACCTCCCGACGCCAATGTCCTCAGCCGATATCCATACGTCGAAGCCGTGCTGCGCCACCAGGTCGTTGCCAAGATGCCACTTGCCCATATAGCCCTTGAAGTAGTCGCTGGACACCATCTCCGAGATTACGGGCGTATCCTCGGGCAGACGGATTTGATTGACGATCGGCCCCGCCGTGTGCGGGTATAGCCCCGTCATGATGGTCGCTCTTGCGGGTGTGCAGACCGGCTGGGAGACGTAGGCGTTTCTGAACACAAAGCTCTCGTCGGAGAGTGCGGTGAGATTGGGCACCTGCATCCAGTCGGCTCCATAACAGCTCATCGTGTCATGGCGCTGCTGGTCGCTCATGATGAAGACGATGTTCGGCCTGTCCGCCATTTCACCTGTCCTTTCCGACTGGTCCGCCCCATGAGGACGGCTCGCCGTACACCGTACTCGGAATCCGCTGTGGGGTATTCTACATTAACGGCAAGACGAGTCCCAGGAAGGCATCGGCGGAAGACTGGTCAGCCTCCTACATCACCCCCCAAGCGTTCCCCGTCCACAGCCGTGGAGAGGGGCGATCTAAGCCTCCGGCTCGCGTTGTTCCGCCTGGGGGTGAGGTCCCGGGTCGCTCACGCGCAGGGATGCCAAGACTTGGGCCGCGCCTTGAGTATGCATTGAGCCTGTTGCTACAATCTGGAAACGAGACTCAGGCAGGTAGTCCGGTCCAATGACGCACATGAAACGGGCGCTGGCACTGGCGCGCAGGGCTTTGGGCTCCGCGAGTCCGAATCCCGCCGTGGGAGCGATCGTCGTCAACGACGGCCAGATCGTGGGCGAGGGCTGGACTCAGCCGCCGGGACACCCCCATGCCGAGCCGATGGCCCTTGGCCAGGCCGGCGCTAGGTCACACGGCGCCACGCTGTTCGTCACACTGGAGCCCTGCAACCACTTCGGCAGGACCGCCCCGTGCACTCAGGCCATCATCGACGCCGGCATCGCCGAGGTCAGGGTGTCGACTCTCGATCCCAATCCTTTGGTGAACGGCGCCGGCATCTCACGCCTCCGGGAGGCCGGGATCAGGACGCACGTGGGCGAATGCGAGGAGCACGCCCGTCACCTCATCGAGGCGTATCTGAAGTTCGTCGAAACCGGGCTGCCGTTCGTGACCGCCAAGTTCGCTATGAGCCTCGACGGTAAGATCGCGACCCGCACCGGCGAGTCGAGATGGATCACCGGACAGGAGTCCAGACGTTGCGCGCACGAGCTCCGAGCCGCAAGCTCAGCCGTCATGGTGGGAGTGAACACGGTGCTGGCCGACGACCCACGGCTCACAGCGCGCGACGCTCAGGGGGTCGCGCTGAGCCACCAGCCGTTGAGGGTCGTTGTGGACGGCGCCGCGCGGACACCTGCAGACGCGAAGCTGCTCTTGGAGCCGGGCCGGACGCTGATAGCCGTTTCCCGGGCGGACGACGCCGCATGCCGTCGCCTGGCCGATAAGGGCGCGGAGGTTGAGTCTGCCCAGGCTGACGACGGCTCGGTGGACCTCCCACGCCTTCTGGAGGAGCTGGCGGGCCGTGACGTGTCCAGCGTCCTGGTGGAGGGCGGGGGCACCCTGCTCGGCTCGCTGTTCGACGGGGGCCTTATCGACAAGTACGTCGCGTTCGTGGCGCCGGCCATTATCGGCGGTGTTGATGCGCCGGGGCCAATCGGCGGCCAGGGCGTACACGGCATCGCGGACGCGCTGAGGCTCCAGAGTGTCACCGTCGAACAGCTTGGAAGCGATATCATGGTGGTCGGGTACCCTGAATCGAGGTGAGATGTTTACTGGAATCGTAGAGGAGGTGGGGTCCATCCAGTCGGTCGAACCCGGACGGCTGGTCATAGCCGCCCTCACGGTGATGGAGGACCTGGGCCTCGGTGACAGCATCAGCGTCAGCGGGGCATGCCTCACCGTCGCATCGCGTGACCGGTCTTCCTTCTCAGTCGACGTCGTCCCCGAGACCCTGCGTCGCACCAACCTGGGGTCTCTGGCCGTGGGCGACGGCGTCAACCTGGAACGGTCCCTGGCCATGGGAGGCCGTCTGGGGGGCCATATCGTGCAAGGCCACGTCGACGCTACCGGCGCGATCGACAGCGTCGAAGAGGAGGGGGAGGCCCTGCTGGTGAGCGTCGGTGCACCGCCGTCGGTGATGCGCTACGTGGTGGAGAAGGGGTTCATAGCTGTGGACGGGACGAGTCTCACGGTAGTAAACTGTTCCAACCAAGGGTTTACGGTGACGCTGATACCCTATACACGGGCGAACACGGTCCTGGGCGCTCGAGGCGTCGGCGACTCGGTCAACCTGGAGATCGACATACTGGCCAAGTACGTAGAGCGACTGCAGAGCGGACCGACGGAGCCAGTCGACCCACCGCTCGGCACATAAACTGGAGAGTCTGAATGCCCCTTTCCTCGGTCGAGGAGGGAATCGAAGACATAAAGGCGGGGCGCATGGTCGTCATCGTCGACGATGAGGACCGTGAGAACGAAGGCGACCTGGCCATGGCCGCCGAGTGCGTGACGCCCGAGGCCGTCAACTTCATGGCGACCTACGGGCGCGGGCTCATCTGCGTGCCGATGATGGCCCAGCGTCTCGAGCAGCTCGGCATCCACCTGATGGTCCACGACAACACGGCCCGCCTTGGCACCGCCTTCACCGTCTCTGTCGATGTCCTACAGGGCGCAACCACGGGCATATCGGCTTACGATCGCGCCGCCACGGTGAGGGCCCTCCTGGCCCCGGAGACCAAGCCCGAGGACCTGGGCAGGCCCGGCCACGTGTTCCCACTGCGTTATCGGGAGGGGGGCGTGCTGGTCAGGGCCGGCCAGACGGAGGCGTCGGTGGACCTGGCCCGCCTGGCCGGGCTGCAGCCCTCGGCCGTCATATGCGAGATCATGGCCGATGACGGCAGCATGGCGCGCATGCCTCAGCTAGAGGGGTTCTCAGCCAAGCACGACGTCAAGATAGTCTCGGTCGCGGACATAATCGCCTATCGTCGAGACCATGAAAAGCTCATAGAACGGGTGGCCGAAGCACGTATTCCCACGGAGTACGGCGAGTTCCAGGCGGTGTCATATCGGAGCCTGGTGGACGCGGACGAGCACGTGGCACTGGTGATGGGCGCCGTCAACGACAAGGACCCGACGCTCGTCAGGGTCCACAGCGAGTGCCTGACCGGCGACGTGTTCGGCAGCATCCGGTGCGACTGCGGCGAACAGAAAGCCCTGGCCCTGGAAGCCATCGTGCGGGAGGGGTCGGGCGTCTTCCTGTACATGCGCCAGGAGGGCCGTGGCATAGGCCTGCACAACAAGCTCAAGGCATACTCGCTCCAGGATGACGGACTGGACACCGTGGACGCCAACATCGCGCTGGGCTTCGCTCCCGACCTGCGGCACTACGGGGTCGGCGCGCAGATCCTCGCCGACCTGGGAGTCAGGAGACTGCGCATCCTCACCAACAACCCCAGGAAGGTCGTTGGCCTCGAGAGCTTCGGGCTCGAGCTGGTGGAGCAGGTCCCCATCGTCGCCTCCACCAACGATGAGAACCGGCGCTATCTGGAGGCAAAGCGAACCAGAATGGGCCACCTGCTGGACGTGACGGGCTCGGGAGGCGTGGCGGAGGCGGACGAATGACCAGGGAGATCGAGGGAGGTCTCCAGGGCGAGGGTCTCCGTATCGGCGTCGTGGTGGCCCGCTTCAACAACTTCGTGACGGCGAAGCTGCTGGAGGGGGCGCAGTCGGCCCTCGCCGGTCACGGTGTAGCCGACGACGACGTCACCGTCGTCAGGGTCCCCGGCTCGTTCGAGATACCGGTCGTGGCCCGCAAAATGGCGGAGTCGGACCGTTTCGACGCCGTGGTGTGCCTCGGGGCGGTGATCAGGGGCGAGACGGACCACTACGAGCACGTGGCCGGCGAGGCGGCCAGGGGCATCGCGAACGCCTCGGTCGCGACCGGCAAGCCCGTGGTCTTCGGAGTGCTGACCACCGACACCGTCGAGCAGGCCACCAAACGCGCCGGCGGCAAACAGGGCAACAGCGGCTACAGCGCCGCCGTCGCGGCCATCGAGATGGCCAACGTCCTCCGCGCCCTGGACTCGGACTAAACCCTGAGGCGGGGCGTCCGCTTCAACTTGAAAGAGCGCGTTCAGGCTTGGTAGAATTCAAGTCTGTTGGGGATTCGTCTAGTGGTAGGACGACAGACTCTGGATCTGTAAGCCGAGGTTCGAATCCTCGATCCCCAGCCAACTTTATTGGCCCTGCGTGGCGCATTCGTCTAGCGGCCAAGGACACCGCCCTCTCAAGGCGGAGATCACGGGTTCGAATCCCGTATGCGCTACCACCCCTTCCGTTTCTTCGACCACGTCTTCAATTTGGGCGGGGTTGGCGTCGAGCGGGACCATAACGTCGCTGTAGCCAGCTCGCTTTGCGATACTGAAGCCACGGTGCTTCAAAATCGCTTCGACGGGCTCCGGCCCCATCACCGTTGAATACACTCGTACCCTCGCGGGACATCATTGCGACACGCCCCTACATGTATTAGCCTGTGTCGCAAGTTGAGCTTGTGGGAGCGAACCGATGCCTGACTGGAAGAAGGTTATCAAGGAGATAGCAACGGCGGTCGAGGAAGCCTCACGAGAAGCCAAGGCCAAACCTCAGACCAAGAGGAAGGTCACGACCAGGAGGACACAGGAGCCGAACAGATGCCTCTTCTGGGATTGCGATACCCCAATTCGTGCCGACCACATCCTGTGCTATGACCACTTTGGTGACCTACAAGATGGGTTGATCGACGAATGCCCCGGCTGCGGCCTAGCCAAGGATGTCCAATATGAGGTCTGTCTGGACTGTTATCGGGCGGGCGAGAGGAAGCCAAAGCCGACCAGGGCGACCGCAAAAACTAGGCAGACCAAGAAGGCGGCCTCAACCAACACCTGGTATCGCCAGGAGTATTCCCCCGCTTGGGAGGCTGGGGATGCGACGGCCAGCCAGTTCTTCGTGTACATCCTCAAACTGGACGGCGGCGGCTTCTATCCAGGCCAGACACGGGAGCTGAGAGAACGCCTGTCCGAGCATCGTGATGGGAGAGTCAAGACCACTGCGGGCAAGCACCCCAAACTCCAATGGTTTGGCATACTGCCAACCAGGGAAGCGGCCACGAGTGTCGAGGTGGAGCTGAAGAAGCTGGTGGATAGCAACCCGCGCCAGGTGCGGCGCATGGTCATAGGGTTCAAGGACCTGGTGGAGGAGCTCGACTACAGGTGATCGGCGCTCCGGTGTGGATGTTCTGACTGGCGGCCCTGGGCTTCCCACTCCGTTGCGAGCATCCCATAGACCATCAGGTCGGCGAAGCGGCCGTTCTTCCACACCCGCTGCCTCAAGACTCCTTCCTGGGTGAAGCCCAGCTTCTCGGGGATCGCGCGGCTCCTCAGGTTGTCGGGGTCGCAGCGTATCTCGATGCGATTAAGGCCGAGGTCGTTGAACGCATGGTCGAGCACCGCCCGGCAGGACCTGGTCACGAGACCTTTCCCCTGGTGCGCTTCGTCCAGCCAGTAGTGGATATCCGTGTGCTTGTTCGTACGATCGATCTCGTGAAGCCCTACAACGCCCGCCAGCTTGCCCTCGGACCAGATTCCTGCCAGAAAGCCTCCATTCTCCACGAACATTCCCAGGTCGTGCCTGATGCGGTCCACGGTGTCCCGCAACGAGGTGTGCTCGGGCACCCAGGGGATCCACTTTCGAAGGTGCTCTCGATTCCGATCGATGAGGGCAAATAGCTCCGCGGCATGTCGCTCCTCGAGGAGCCGGATCTCTGCATCGTCATCAAGTTGGAACCGAAACATGCTAGCCGCCTCGCCGGCTGGCCTCCACCGACCTTGCCGCTACGTCATTCCAGACGTCGGATAGCTCGGCCACGAGCTCGTATAGTCCTGAGACCGAGTCCCAGAGCGCGTTTCGAGCACCTTCTATGTCTGCGGCGT
Organism: uncultured Dehalococcoidia bacterium; assembly: GCA_964528205.1. Taxonomy (GTDB): domain Bacteria; phylum Chloroflexota; class Dehalococcoidia; order Lucifugimonadales; family CAZGRI01; genus CAZGRI01. The sequence continues at coordinate 6,640 of CAZGRI010000003.1, forward strand.
TGCCCTCGGCGATGGCCACCTTCAGCCTGCCCGCCAGGTCCCTGTGGGCGACAGATGCCGTCTGGCCGGCGTTGACCACGGCGCCCAGGGCCTCGACATATCGATCGACGACCTCGCCGTCAGAGACCGAGGCATCTATCTTCGTGTTGAACGCTTCCGGGCCGAAGAAGTGATGGGGCCTTCGATGGCCCTGGTCGTCCCAAAACGTGTGAGTCGGCTGGATGTGCGGCGTGACCGAGAGGTACATGATCGCGGGCTCGGGACCCACCGCCCGGACCGCGTGCGTCTGATCTGTCAGCGCCACACACATCTGGCCCGGCCCGACTACCTGACGTTCACCTTGTATCTCGAACTCAGCATCGCCTTCGAGGACCAGGAATACCTCCTGTCCCAGGTCGTGACTGTGGACTTCAGGCATGGGTCCGGGCTCGACCTTCACAAAACGCGACCTGATCTGAGGCGTGACCAGAGACAGATGAGTATCCACGCGGTAGTCATAGATCGGAAAGGCCATTCTCTCCCCCTTAGATCGGCGTTCTGTTGCCCTGAAGGGCGGTCATCCGAGTTCCCACAGGTCCGAAATCCCTTGTGCGCTACCATCCCTCCCTGTATCCGACCACATTCTCGCTTTGCGCATCCATGCCGGTCCCTATAACGTTTGGCGGGACAGGAACGCGAAGCTCGCCTTCAGGTTATCGAACACGTTGGCGTCCGACGGTATCTCCATGATCGCCGGGCCGTCGAAGCCCTGGTCCTCCAGTATGTCCAGCATCCGGCCGCAGTCCAGATCGCCGGTGTCGACGCTGTGGTACGGCTTCCCCGCGCGCGACTGCTTGAAATGAACGATCTTGTTCACGTCGGGCGGGATGTCTGCCAGGTCTTCCAGAGGGTCGGTATCCGGATGACCCCTTAGCTGATTTATCGGGTCGGGGCACAGACCGAGGTAGCCGCTTTCGTCAGGGTCCATCCTGTCTCTGGCCATGTCGACCAGCATGGCGATGTTGTCGATAGGAAGCCAGGAGTTCTCTATCGACAGGACAACCCCCTGTCGTGCCGCCTCGGCTGCTAATTCGGAGACAGCAAGGGCCTGGTCCGGAACGTCATCGGGCGACTCCCATCGCGCATCAAATGGGGCCGGGTCCACGAGCCGCAGGTGAGGCTCGGTCCTTCCAACCGCCTTGGCCCCCTCCAGCGCGGCCTGGAACGCGTCGCCCCGAGGTTCGCTCCTCCGCGTCAGGCACGGCCATGCCATGGCGAGGTTGAAGCTCAGGTCAGGACTCGCGTCCGCCAGTGCCCGCAGCCTGGTCACGACGGGGCGCCACTCGTCTCCCTCACCGGTCTCGTAATCCCCAAGGCAGGTCTGCCTCAGCTCGATGTGCCTGGCGCCGCAGGCCTCGGCCTTCGTCACCAGGTCCTTCACATCCGTTGTCTGTAACTGGTGTCGCCAGGAATTGGTAATGGCTCCGAAGATCATAAGTGACTCCTACACCGGGCCTCTCTCGCTCGATCTCATTGTTTGGCCTACTAACCGCGGCGACGCCCGGCGGGTCAGGTATACTATGATTGTTGTCAGTGTCAGACTCCGAGGCCCAGGTGACTGAAGTCTCCGAGGCTATGAATCCGGGCCGGGCCTTATTCAATTGGTTTGTGAGGTAAGTCCCTTGTCGCGAGCGCGAACCGAGTGGTACGACGATCACCCTCCGGCGTGTACATGCGCCACCTGCAGCCAGAGGCGTCTGGGCAGGGGCAGGCGGTCTGACAGGAGGTTCGCGTCTGCGTTCTCAGGCCGGGGTTGGTGGCGTCGCCTGCTAAGGGCCATAGGCATCGGCCGTTAGCTGGACGACTCGATCTTCGACCGTGTACGGCGTGCTGGGCCAAGCCCAACTCTTCAAAACGCGTCGGGTGCGGCGGCGATCTCGTCGAGCTGGTCCCTGGTGTACGACCCCAGGCTCCGGAAGTCCAGCTCCGTGTAGTTCTTGATCCAGCGCAAAGTGATCTTGCCGGCCTTTCGGTACCGCTCGGCGGCCTGTTCGTAAGCCGCCCGGCCGGCGGAATCTCCGTCCTGCACGGCCCCCTCGCGAATCCTCAGGATGTCCTCGAGCTCCTGGCCCACCAGCCGTTTGACCAGGCCGAGGTCGTGGGCCTCCTCGGTGTCGGTGCCTACCGCTGAGTGCAGGACTCGCTGGGACGTCTGGGCCACCGATATTCGCGCGGTCGCCAGGTCCTCCATCAGCCGGGGCTGCACGCCGGGCCGTCCCTCAAGGCTGTCGATGCCCTTGGCCCCCCTGCCGGTCAGCCAGCCCTCCAGATACTCGATCATCGTCCGGATATTGCGACGGGTGCCCTCCACGGTGATGGGCCCCTCGGGTGCCTTGACCTCCACCGGGTAGTTGTCCGGGTCGGCCATTTCGGCGGTTGGCTTCCATCCCGAGCCGATAAGGTTCTTGAACGGGTCCGCCGCGGGCTTCATGTGGAAGATGTGGGCCACCCATCCTCGGAGGAACCCCTGATGGGCCTCCCATTCCTTGTCGGCCCCGATAGATGCGGCCGCGGCCTCGTTCACCTCAGGATTGCGGTCGGGCAGCGCTGTAGCCATCCCCCCGATGGGAACGGCGCCCCTCTTGAGGCAGATGCTGACCAGCCGCCTGAAGATGTTGGCGATGAAGTCGGTCGTCTTGATGTCCACTCCGAAGCGGTCAGGCCAGACGGACTCGGGGTCCGTCATGACGTACTCCAGGATGCTTGCCTTCAGGTCCCAGCGTGCCGCGTTGAGGCCGGCGCCATAGGGGCCCAGGGCATGCAGCATCTCCTCCATCTGGTAGACCGCGGGCAGCGACTCCACCAGGATTATTGCCTTTATGACGGCGTCCGACGGCAGGTCCAAGTGACGGACGCTGAAGTCGAAAAAGTCCCGGTACCAGGATGCCTCGTCAGCGGACTCGAGCTTGGGCAGGTAGAAGTAGACGCCCTGACCGCGTTCGATCTGGGCCCTGCCGGCGTGGAACAGGGTCAGCGCCGTGCCCAGAATGGCCGCGGGGACCGGCTCTCCGTCGATCCGGACGTCGGACTCGTCCAGATGGAGGCCGCGCTCGCGGTGCATGAAGAAAGGGATCTCGCCGGGCTGGATCTCGTACTTGCGGCCTCGCCGCTTGTCTTCGAGCACGAGCGTGCGTTCTACGGCGCCCAGCCGGTTGCGGGCCGCCGCCAGCGTGTCAACCAGCCTGTGTCCCCCTGAGTCCTCGTCGTCGTCCAGGTAGCCCTCCGCTCGGTCACCGTCCGGCCCGGCGTTGAGGGCGTTGATGAACATGTTGGTGATCGACGCCGGCCCTGATATCTCTATACCCGGCCTGGTGAGCTCCTCGGGTACCGAGGCAACCTTCCAGTCGCCGGTGTTGATCTCGCTGACCGGGGGATGTGTGAGCTTCGCTCGGTCGCTCAGCGTCCTGCTGAGGACCTCGGCCCTCGCCCGGCGAAGCTGGTGGACCCTTGGCGTAAAGCGTTGATGGGCCGTCGCGAGGTAGGTCTGGAACTCCTCGGTGAGTAGCTTACCGGCTCCCTCAACAGGGGCGAAACTGACGGTGCCGATGCTTGTCCCTGCCATCGTGCTTCCTCCTCTTTCCCCGTCCGCCTAAGCCAGAGGGCTTCGACGCGTTGATTGCACAGATCGAGGTGCGGCCGAATGCGGTCGCTCCACGCGACCAACACACGATACCCACGAGGCAAAGAGGTGTCAATCCTGCCGACGGCAAGCCCCGGCTCCCTGGAGCACGGTGTGATGTGAGCGTCCGACGGGTGGTGTGGTTGGGTAACCGCGAGCGCGTGGGTCCGGCGAAGTACAGATCGGAATGTTGGACGGCCTGATGCTCAGCGCTTTAGCCGATAGAGTACGGACGGCGCCATACCGCACCGGAATTCTGGCTGTGTGACAGACATGCCGGAGCGTTGGCGGATTGGCCGGAGGACCTTGGCGTTCGAGGAGCTAGGAAGCTTTGCCGATCCTGAACACGGTCGCGCCGCAGACTGAGCACTTGCCGCGGGTGGCCGGCCGGCCGTTCTTGAGAGTCACTTGCTGCGCTTCATTGATGTCGCGGTGGGCGCGGCACTTCAGGCAGTAAGCTTGCATTGGACACCTCCAAACGTAATGAGAACCCCGGGGGACGCCTTGACCGCGCCTACGAAATCCGGCGATGTGCCGGAGGTGGCCGCCTGTCTGAACGGACCGGTAACGTCGCTCACCGGTCCCGTGGCCATAATTCGATGCGCCCCCGCATCAACGATGCGTGAGCGCAGCCCCCTTCGAATTGCCAGAGCTATTATATAGGCCGCTATCCCTTACAACAAGCCCCCGGACACACTGGAACCTTGGCCCTATCGTGTGCGTCTGACCGACCCCCATCCGACCGCCGCGAACGGAGCCCTCTCCGTCGCGGCGCACCGGTGCCGGGAGCCGCCACGAGATTGACCGGGAGATAGGCCGCAAATATAATGGCGTGGACCCCATCCGCTTGGATATCAGGATAGGAAAGGACCCGTCCACATGCAAGAGCCCCTATTAACGCCCGCGGCAGTCCTGGGACAGCTCAACAAAAACAACGTCAGCCACGTCGTCTGGCTACCCGACAGCGAGACCAACTTCATGTACCACCAGATGGTGGCCGATCCGACTCTTAGTCTGGTCCCGGTCTGTCGAGAGGGCGAGACTATGGCCATCGCCGCGGGGCTGTGGGTCGGCGGCAAGCGGCCCATGGTGCTGATTCAGAACACTGGACTTTTCGAGTCCGGGGACTCGGTCCGGGGCCTCGGGTTGGACATAAACATACCGCTTGTCATGATGATCGGCTACCGCGGGTGGACGCGGCACGGCGTAACGCCGGACTCGGCGGCGACCTATACGGAGCCCATCCTCAACGCCTGGGGCATCAGATACTACCTGGTTGAGACCGACGCCGACGTCGATCGGGTCTCCCTGGCGTTCGAGGAGGCGGAACGGGAGCGCCGCCCGGTCGCCTGCCTCATGGGCGCGGAGTACGGATAGACATGATCGAGATGGCGGACGCCCTTCGGCTGATCGAAGAGCGACGAGACGGCGCGCTGGTCGTTTCAACCATGACGGGGACCCAGGGTTGGAATGCGGTCACATCGAACGAGGCGATAGACCTCCCCATGGGCGGCGCCATGGGCAAGGCTTCGTCGCTCGCCCTTGGCCTCTGTCTGGCGCGGCCCGACAAGAGAATCATCCTCATCGACGGCGACGGCAGCCTCCTGATGAACCTGGGCGCTCTGGTCACGGTAGCCGGCAGCATGCCGCACAACCTCTACCACGTCCTCCTGGACAACGAGGCGTACGCCGTCACGGGAGGCCAGCCCACTCCCGGCGCCGGTGTGGTCAGTTTCACGGGGATGGCTCGGGCCGCGGGCTACAACGCCGCGTTCGACTTCGACGATCTGGAGGACCTGGTGACCCGCATCGACGAGGTCCTGGGACACAAAGGCCCCGTCCTGGCGTCGATCAAGACCACTCCGGTGATTGACCCTTTGCCCTTGCCTCAGCGTGGCCCCTCGCGCCGGACCCCCGAGGCCATGCAGACCATGTCCGACGCGCTACGCCGGTAGAGTGCCGGCCGCCGGTCTGCAACAGGTCGGACTCTTCAGCCGTCACACATGAGGATCGGGGACTGCACATGGTAGACGCGCACGAACTCTCGGGAAAGGTCGCTATCGTCACGGGCGCGGGCCAGGGAATGGGCAGGGCCGTGGCGGAGAGGCTGGCCGCAGCCGGCGCCCGCATCGTGGTGGATGACCTCGACATCGAGTCGGCGCAGCGAACGGCGTCAAGCATCAAGTCCCACGGTGGCGACGCCCTCGCCATTGCCGCTGACGCTTCTTCACGGAAGGACGTGCGGCGTATGGTGGAGAGCGCTCTTGACGCCTATGGCGAGATCCACATTCTGATAAACAACGCCGGGGTGCTTCGCCCCACCCCTGTCATCGACATCGAGGAGGACGAATGGGACCTGGTGGTCGGCGTCAACCTCAAGGGCACGTATCTTTGCTCCAGAGAGGTCCTGCCGTCCATGCGGAAGGCGGGCTGGGGCCGCATCGTGAACTTCTCGTCGACGGCGGGAAAGAACGTCAGCACGGTGGGCGGTGCGCACTACACGGCGGCCAAGGCCGGTGTGCTGGGATTCACACGGCATCTGGCAAGCGAGGAGGCACGGCACGGCATCACCGTGAACGCGGTGTGTCCCGGGCTCATCGACACGGAGATGGTACGCTCGACCATCGACGACTCCCGGGCAAAGGCCTACGCGGACAGCTTCCCGATCGCCAGGCTTGGGGAGCCCGCTGAGGTGGCGGAGCTGGTGGCTTTTCTAGCGTCGGATAGGGCTGCCTACATCACCGGGGCGTCGCTGGACATCAACGGCGGCGACCTCATGATCTAGCATTGATCTGCGGGCTGAGCCGCAGCTAGCGGAACCGGGCCTCTATGTCCAGGACCTTGTCCAGCCGTCGCCGGTGGCGCTCCTCGCCGGTGAAACGAGCCGATAGGAAGGCCGTGGCCAGCTCCCTCGCGACCTCCGGCCCCACGATCCTGGCACCCATGCAGAGCACGTTCATGTCGTCGTGCTCGACCCCCTGGTGGGCCGAGTAAGTGTCGTGGCACACGCTGGCGCGGATGCCGCGGACCTTGTTGGCGGCGACCGACGCTCCCACGCCGCTGCCGCACACCATGATGCCGCGCTCCGCACCGTCGGTAAGGACGGCCTCCGCCAGCGCCTTTGCGAAGTCGGGGTAGTCATCAGTGGGATCGAGCGCGCTGGGCCCGACGTCCACGACCTCGTGCCCCTGCTCCGTCAGGAACTCGACCATCTCGGTCTTCAGTCCGTACCCGGCATGGTCGGCCCCAATGGCAACTCGCATTGTCCGTCTCCTTGCTCAGAACACATGCCGATGTATTCGATCTCCGGCCGTGCTCAACGACGTCCCAGAAGTGTAAACACAGCGCGACGGAGCGTCAACATGTGCGAGAATGCCGCTGGACCGCCGCGTGGCCCAGCCCGGCCTATGCATTGACACCGATTGGGGGCGTGGGTGTAATGTGTCCGAACCGGCCCTCGAAGCGGAACGCAGTCCATCAGGAAGAGTGTGTCATGCCGATAACGGAGCTGGACATAACCAACGACAGCGCCTTTGCGGACGGTGAGGTATTCGGCGACGTAGGCCCATACCGCCTGCTGGAAGGGACAGCCCGCTTTACGATCGACCCGCTTGCGGTCCAGAACCAGGCGATCACCGACGTCGAGCTGGCGCCGCGTGACGCCGACGGCAAAGTGGCGTTCTCGTCGGACTTTGCGATGCTGCAGCCGGCGGACCCGGAGAAGGGCAACCGCCGGGTCCTGTTCGACGTAATCAACCGGGGCCGCAAGACGGTGCTGGGGAACTTCAACAGCGCCGAGCGACCGCTGGACCCTGCGGGGCCCCTTGAGCCGGGAAACGGCTTTCTGATGCGCCACGGCTACACCGTGGTATGGTGCGCGTGGCAGGCCGACGTGCCCCCTACTCCAGGCCTTATGGGTCTGTCGGCGCCCGAGCCACTGGGTCCGGACGGTGGCCCCCTCACCGGCAAGATGATGTTCTGGCAGCAAGTCAACGAGCCAACCCAGGTCCTCCTGCTGTCCGATCGGCAGCACCTGCCAAACCCTCCGGCGGACATCGACGACCCCTCCGCCGAGCTTTTCGTTCGCGACCACCCAAATCGCCCGGCCGAACTCGTTGCTCGCGACAAGTGGTCGTTCGTACGGGTGGAGGGCGTGGAGGTCGAGCCGGAGCCGAGCCACGTCTACATGCCCTCGGGCTTCGAGCCGGGCAGGATCTATCAGCTCGTCTACACGGCTAAGGGGAGCAGAATAGTCGGCCTGGGCTTCGCCGCGGTCAGGGATAGCGTGTCCTTCCTCAAGCACGGCTCGACTGGAGACGGCAATCCCTGCACCGGTGGCATAGACAAGGCGTACGCCTTCGGCTCGTCGCAGAGCGGCCGGTTCCTCCGCCAGTTCATCCACACGGGGATGAACGAGGACGAGAACGGGCGTATGGCCCTGGACGGCATCATCCCTCACATCGCGGGCGGAATGCGAGGCGAGTTCAACCTGAGATTCGGCCAGCCGTCCAAAGACATCTGCTACGTGATTCCCGAGATGTTCCCGTTCACGGACACCGAGCAGTCGGACCCCGTCACCGGGTACACGGGCTCCGTGCTGACGCGTCTCAAGGACCGGAACGTCGTCCCGAAGATCATGTTCACCAACACCTCGGCCGAGTACTGGAGGGGCGACGCCGGGCTGATACACACCGACCTGGAGACGATGACCGACGCCCCCGAGGAGTCGGAGTTCGTGAGGCGATACCACTTCGCTGGAACGCAGCACGGGGCGGGCGTATTCCCGCTCAGTGACGTTCGTGCGTCCGACGGCTTGCGGGCAGAGCTTCCCTACAACAGCGTCGATTACGCGCCACTGCACCGGGCCGCGCTGGTGAATCTGGACCACTGGGCCACCACCGGCGAGCCCGCGCCGGCCAGCAGCCATCCCAGCTTTTCCAACGGCACCGCCGTCGAGTCGCACACACTGCTCGACAGGTTCAAGTCGCTGCCCGGGGTGCGGGTTGCACCAGAGACGACCCGGGCGATTCGGCTCGACTACGGACCTGAGGCGCACCTGGGCCGCACGACGACCCTGCCACCCGTCGACGGAGAGACGTACCCCGCCGTGGTCTCGGACATAGACGCGGACTTCAACGAGACCGCCGGCATACGCCTGCCCGACCTGACGGTCCCCGTCGCCTCGTACACGGGCTGGAACCTGAGGCATCCGGACAGCGGCAATCCGGACCTGTACATAGGCGTGACCGGCGGGTTCGCAGGCTGGACCCTGCCACTTGCCTCCAACGCCGAAGAGAGGGCCGGGTCCAGCGATCCCCGGCCCTCGATCGAAGAGCGGTACGAGTCCAGGGAAGCCTACCTTCAACAGGTGCGAACGGCCGCAAAGAGTCTGGCTGTCGAGGGATATCTGCTGGATGAGGACGTGGTGGACGTGGTGGACCGAGCGGCGCTCAAGTACGACACGTTCACGGCCGCGGTCGATGGCCCTGAGGCTGGCTAAGAGATACTGGGCCACGAAGCCCCGTACACTGGCCCTGCTAGGCGACATCCGAGACTCCGGCTGGTGCCGGCGCACCGTGTACATCGCGCCGTCCGGTGACACAAGGCAGGCCCAAAGCGACACCCCGCACCCTCCGGAGGCCTCCTGGCTGGACGACGTAGACTACGTGGTCCGGCAGTCGGGCCCCTCTGAGACTGGCCTGGGCGTCTTTCTGGGCGACGACCGGGCCGTGGTAGTCCTGCCTCCATTCCCGCTGTCGGATTACGTCGGGCGCCCCGGGGCCCACGTCGCTCCGCTTGTCGAGCTGCTGGCCTCCCAGACCGTGTCGGGCGTCGTGCTCCTCAGGCTGGGTCGCTATGCGGTTGGCGTCCTGCGAGGCGACGAGCTTGTCGCGTCCAAGACCGGGACACGGCACGTCAAGAGCAGGCATCGCGCCGGCGGGTCGTCCCAACGGAGGTTCGAGCGCAGCCGCGAGAGGCTTGTCCGGGAGCTCTTCGACAAGACCTGCGAGGTCGCCCGGGCCGTTCTGTCTCCATACGAGGCCGAGATCGAATACGTCCTCACCGGCGGCGAACGCCACACGCTGGGCCGCTTCGTAAAGCGATGCCGGTACATGAGAGACCTCGGCCCCAGGACTCTCGGACGGGTGCTTCAAATAACCCGGCCGGGGCAAAGAGCTCTCGAAGGAGTGGCCGCCGAGGTCTGGAAGAGCCGGGTCCTGGTATTTGAACCGGATGGGAAGAGCTAGTTGACAACGGTGAAGGCTTCAATCTCCGGATTGTTGAGGCCCGCAATACGCTGCTACAATGGCCCGATCCTGTCAACTGAGCGATACGAGATCATAAACGATGATAAGGAGATGGAGCATGGCCGAATTTGAGGCGCAGGTTCTTGTCTGCACCAATAGCGAGGGGGCGGAGGACCAGCGACACTGCGGAGACAAGGCCGGTGAGCAGGTCCTCCAGAGATTCAACCAGCTCCTGGTGAAGCACCAGCTTCAGGACCGGGTGGACATCTGCGACGTCGGCTGCACCAGCCAGCACCGAAAGTGCGACACCAGTCAGGGCTCGGTGATCGTGTACGGTCCCGCGGCCGCTCAGGGCGGAGTCTGGTACGTCGCCTCTCCGGACGACGTCGAGGAGATCATCACGGAGCATCTCATCAACGGGCGAGTCGTCGACCGGCTTCGGAACAACGAGCGCTCGGTCAAGCTGTCCTAGCTACAGCCGGTAAAGAAAACCTGCTTATTGGGAAGATTTCTTGGCACAGGCCTGCCGGATATTCGATTGTCCCCTTGGACTAAGATCCCAGGTTCGTACGCCGTTCCCGCTGACTTCGGGCTTATTGCGTTGATCAAATAGGATGGCCTTGGAAGCCAACTGTCATGCTGAGCTTGTCGAAGCATCTGGCTGTGTGGAGCCTCGTCACCGCCTTCCATCGCGCCCCACCCAACCAGATTCCTCTCTACCGGTCGGAATGACACTGGGTGACCTGTCGATCTATTTGACCAAAAACCATCAGTCCGGGGACCAGTAGCCGAACGACTCTCCGAGGTGATTGACGGTCACGCATGCTCGCCGTAGGCTCGCTAGCGCAGGGAGTCCCGCGTGATGACCTCGCCCGACTTGAACTGTCGCCAGGCGCCTTCGACATAGGCGGTTACGGCGCCTGCGCCGACCACTCTCCACTCCCCTTCCCGTCCAAGACAGCCTGTCTTGCCGTCTATGCCGAGCACCGTCAGCCCGGACGGGGCCGACTCTCGGAGCCCTTCCGCCACCGCCGCTGGGTCGCTACGTTCGTGGTGCGGCAGCGTCGCGACGCCGGGGGCTAGGCCCAGCGCCTCCGTCCAGCCGCGGAACCTCATCCACGAGCCCAGCACCATCGCCCCTGCCGAGGACCCGGCCAGCACCACCCCTCGCTTGAGGGCACGGCGCATATGGTCCAGTAGCAACGAGCCCGTCAGCGTTTCCAGGAGGTGAGCCGGATTGCCGCCGGTGAAGTAGACGACGTCGGCCGTTTCAACCGGCGAGAGAAGCTCCTCATCGTTGGCGTCCGCAGCATTCAATACCATCAGGGCCGAGGCGTCGAAGCCTAGGTCTGAAAAGTACGAGACCCCGTTGGAGGCGGCTCTGGACGGGTTCTCGAAAGCCGCGGCTGTCGGTACTACGAGCAGCGCCGGCCTAGGGACGCCTGTCGCCTCCAGCAAAGCACGGTCCATCTTCTCGCACCCGGGCCTGAACTCGTCCCCGCCCACCAGGGCGATCGCTCCGGCCATGCTCGGCACCTCCACTGGCTGACGCCGGTGAGCATTCTATCAGACCGCCCCGTCATTCCGCCGAACAGACAACCGCTCACCGACCAGCACCCGTCATTCCGGCTTTCGCCGGAATCCAGAAGCCTGGCGAAGTCACCAACGGTTACGACCTGCCCAGACTCATTGGTGTGAGGTCCATGTAGCAGCATCGACGGCAGATAATCACTCAGCGGAAGGCGGATTATGAGACGGCAGACGATGGTCCATGAACTGGCCGGCGCGGTGACGAGCATCAGCCGCTGGCTCGGGAGCATAGTCGCGGGACATTCGAATCGAACGCCGCCGCGGAATCCCGTCGATCGCCAGCCGACCGCCAGGGAGCTGGGCGAATGGTACCAGCACACGGTCCTCGGACGTTAGTTAGGAGGGACGAAATGACACTGCAGAGCGGACCCCTGGGAATCGTCGAGGCACAGGGCGGAGTCGCCGAGCTCCCGCGGGAGTTACTGGTGTCGCGGGTGGACGTCGAGATCGCGCGCGCCACCCTTCAAAAGATGTTCGACGAGGCTGCCGAGTACGGGCTGACCAAAGCAGACGTGGTCAAGGCTGTGCTCCGACCAGCTTTCCAGACGCCGCGAGGCTGCGACTGCTACGCCTGCACAGCCCGCCGTGCAGCCGAGCAGAGCGAGATCGCCGGTCAGAAAGATACCCGAGCGCGTACGCGCATTGAGAACCGCTAGATACCCTCAGACGAGAAAGGATACGGAGATGTTCGAGATTTTGAGAAGCCGGCGATCACACAACGTAGACCAACGAAAGGCGGACGCCGAGTCCACGCTCGACCCCTCCGAGCTCTCCTCCACCGGGCGTATCGCCCGCTTCGCCGGGCGTCGGCCGTGGATCACCATCGGAGCCTGGCTGGTGGCGCTCGTCGTCTCGGTCGTGCTGGTTGGCACGCTGCTCGGGGACTCGCTGACCACGGAAGATTCCATGAAGAACAACCCAGAGTCCTTGCAGGCCCAGAGCCTGCTCGGCGAGAGGCTCGGCCACTCCGGTGGAAACGTTACGGACATGGTCGTCGTCCGCTCGCCCAACCAGACGGTCGACGACGTTGGCTACAGGGCCTACGTCGAGGAGCTGCACAGCGAACTGACGGGCCTGGGAGACGACGTGGTCGTGGGTGTAGCCCACTACTACGTGACCGAGGACGAGTCCATGGTTTCCGCCGACCGGCGGACCACCATAGTCCCAGTGGAGCTGGCGGACAAGGAGAAGGTCGACCTGGTTCACGAGGTCGTGGACCGGGCCAACGAAGGTGGGTCCTTCGAGGTCTTCATCACCGGAGAGGCCACGATGGAGGAGGAGCTCATAGAGATCGCTGAGAAGGACCTTCAGGCCGGCGAGACCATAGGCATCGGAGTGGCGCTGGTCGTTCTGGCCCTGGTGTTCGGCGCCATCGCCGCAGCTTTGCTCCCCATCGTACTGGCGATAGCCGCCATAGTCGCGGCCCTTGGGGCCACGGCGCTGGTCGGACAGGCCTTTGAGCTCTCATTCTTCGTGACCAACATGATCACGATGATGGGTCTGGCCGTGGGCATCGACTACTCGCTCTTTATCGTCTCCAGGTACCGGGAGGAGCGCGAGCGCGGGCTCGGTAAGCTCGACGCCATATCCGTTGCAGGCCCGACGGCGAGCCGCACGGTGATGTTCAGCGGGATGACCGTGGTCCTGGCCCTCACCGGGCTGCTGATTCTGCCGGTGTCCACCTTCCAGAGCCTGGGAGCCGGCGCAATTCTGGTTGTCATCGCCGCGGTGCTGGCTTCGATGACCCTGCTGCCCGCCGTGCTAGGTCTGATGGGCGACAAGGTCAACGCCATACGCATACCCTTCATCCAGCGGCGCAAGACCGGGCAGCCGGCCGGGGCCGGCGGCGGGTTCTGGTACTGGACCGCCCGTGCCGTCATGCGCCGGCCTGTGGTCAGCATGCTGGTCGCAGCCGGGCTACTACTGGCCTCCGCAAGCTCGTACATCGACATCAACCTGGGAGAAGCCGGCGTCAGCGCCCTCCCTGACGGCCTGAGGTCCAAGGAGGCGTTCCTGGTTCTCCAGGAGGAATTCGGGTTCGGGCAGGACCTGCCGGCTGTGGTGGTCATTGACGGCCAGACCGACTCCGAGTCGGTGCAGGCGGCTATCGAAAATCTCGAAGGGGCCTTGGCATCGGACCCGGCCTTCCTGCCAGGCGACCTGGACATATACGCGGAGGCGGACCTCTCAGTGCTCTCAGCAAGGCTGACAGGAGACCCGCTGGGCCAGGAGGCCATGGACGCGCTCACGCGACTGCGAGAGGACTATGTCCCGGCGGCGTTTGACGGTGTGCCAGCCAATGCCCTGGTCACCGGTGAGACCGCCGAGATAGCGGACTTCAATCAGACGACCGACACCTATACTCCCATCGTGTTCGCCTTCGTCCTGGGGCTCAGCTTCCTGCTCCTGACCGTGGCGTTCCGCTCTATCGTGGTGCCGGCAACGTCCATCATCATGAACCTTCTGTCGGTAGGGGCCGCCTACGGGCTGGTAGTGCTGGTCTTCCAGAAAGGGGTCGGGGCCGACCTGCTGGGCTTCCAGCAGATAGACACGGTCGGCACCTGGCTCCCGCTGTTCCTGTTCTCCATACTGTTCGGACTGTCCATGGACTACCACGTGTTCCTGCTGAGCCGGATTAGGGAGCGGTTCGACCAGACCGGCGACAACGACGAGGCGGTGGCGTTCGGGCTTCGCTCGACGGGCCGGCTGATCACCGGCGCCGCACTGATCATGGTCGCGGTCTTCGGCGGCTTCGCGCTGGGCGACCTAGTGATGATGCAGCAGTTCGGCTTCGGCCTGGCGGTGGCGGTCTTCATGGATGCCACCATAGTCCGGTCGGTGCTGGTGCCGTCGGTCATGAAGATACTCGGCGACCGCAACTGGTACTTCCCTGGCTGGCTGGAGTGGATACCGAGGGTCGGCCTCGAGGCGAGCCAGCCCTCGACGGCACAGCCGGTCCCGCAGCCCACGTACGGAATCGTCGTAGACCAGACGGTTCCGGACGCCAGCGGTGCAGGCGACGACTAGCAGAGACTGACATATCGTTCAGAGAGGGCTCCCATCATCGCCTCCGATGGGAGCCCTCTTTGTTTTTGGCGGCCGGACGGGTTATTCAGACCATCTGCTGTCGCAACGCGCTCGACCGCATCCACCAACGACGACGCGGGGCCGGCCCGCCAACTGCTTTCGAGATTCCTCCTCTTCGTCATACGGGCAAGGTCGTCAATGTGACGTCCGTGCTACGGCATCCACTAGCTGGCCGAGTCCCTCGGGTAGAGCGAGTGATCCTCCGAGATGCCGTCCACGAGTACGAGTCCTACATAGGTCTGGTGGATGAGAAGCCGGTCGTCCCATCGTATGCGACGGAATCCACACTCCAGACGATGCGCAAAACCTGGCCTGCCGAAATAATGAACAGCATCGACAACATGAAGAAAGGACATAGAGATGTTTGAGATGTTGAGAAGCAGACGATCAGGCGCGGTCGAGCGCAAGGCAAGTGACAGGGAGCCGAACGTCGATACGACGACGCTGGCCTTCACCGGGCGCGTGGCATACTGGAGTGCTCGCCATCGCTGGTGGGTCGTAGCGGCCTCAGTGTTCGTCCTCGTCATGGCGATGTTCGTTTCCAGCACCGTCGAGACGAAGGAGCTGGACTACGACGGCGAGGGCGAAGCCGCCGATGCCTCCGATCTGGTCAACGAACGGTTCGACTTCGATACAGCGCCGACCGAGCAGCTCGTCTTCAGCAACCCGTCGCTGGACGCCAACAACCCAGCGTACAGGCAAGCTGTCGACGATCTTATTGGACAGCTCAGGGCGTTGCCCGAGGTCGCCTCGGCTGTCTCCTACTACGACACTCAGGCCGCCGGCATGGTGTCCGAAGACGGGCACGTGGTGCTGGCCAGGGTCGAGATCGATACCTCGACCGGAGATGCCGAAGATAAGATAGGCGTCATCCTGGATACAGTGCACGCCGCCAATGCGAGCGCCGATGGTTTCGAGATTGCCATTGCGGGCAACACCTCGCTGATAAGCGAGCTCAGCAGGATCGACGAAGAGGACTTCGCCATCATGATCGTTGCGACCATGGTGCTGGCGCTGGTCTTCATGCTGATCGCCTTCCGGGCGGTGGTGGCGGCTGCGATGCCGCTGGTCCTGGCCATCGGCTCGATATTCACCGCCATCGGCGTCGCGACGCTGGTCAGTCACGTGTACCCGATGGTCGACTTTCTCGCACAGGTGGTCCTGCTGATGGGCATGGCGGTGGGCGTCGATTACTCGCTGTTCATTGTCAGCCGGTACCGCAACGAGCGCGCCGCCGGCAGGCCGAAGCTGGAGGCCATCGCGGTGGCCAGCAGCACCACCGGCCGGGCGGTATTCTACGCAGGCATCACCGTGGTCCTTTCGCTGGTGGGCCTCTTCCTGACCAACAGCGCGATCTTCATCTCCATGTCAGCCGGCATCATCATAGTGGTGCTGCTGGCCTTGCTGGGCTCCCTGACTCTCATACCGGCTCTTCTGGGGATTCTGGGCGACAACATCAACAGGCTGCGTCTGCCCATCATCGGACGGGAGACGCAGGGCCCCAGCACTGGGGGCATCTGGGGGGCCATAACCGACAGGGTCCTGGCTCGACCCGGCATCCTTGCCACCGTGACCACCGCGGCACTCATCGCAGTCGCGGTACCCGTGGTCTCACTTGACATAGGCTTCCCCGGCGGCTCCAAGTCCCTACATGACGCGGTTGAGGGGAAGCGGGCGCTTCAGCTTCTGGAGGAGCACTTCACAGCCGGACTGACCCAGCCGGCCTATGTCGTCGTAGACGCATCGGATGTGAACTCCCCCGAGGTCCAGGCCTCAGTAGCGAGGTTAATTGAAGAGGTTGACAGGGATGGCGCTTTCGTTCCGCCCTACGACGTTGAGGTCAGACTCGGCCAGCGACCTCCTCTACGTGCAGGTGCCCGTTGACGACGACAATCCGGAGGACGTCGTTCGGCACCTCCGCGAAGACATCATCCCAGTGGCGTTCGCCGGAGACAGCACGGCCCAGGTATCGGTCACCGGACAAGCGGCTGGAAGTCTCGACTTCGCCGAGCAGATGAACAGCACGGCGCCCTACGTGTTCGGCTTCGTGCTGGGACTGGCGTTCCTGCTGTTGCTGGTGATGTTCCGATCGATAGTGATACCGTTCAAGGCCATCGCTCTCAACCTTCTGTCGGTGGGCGCAGCCTACGGTGTGTTGGTAGCAGTCTTCCAGTTCGGCTGGGGAATCGGCCTGCTGGGCATGGAGACCACCGGGGTAGTCATGTCCTGGCTGCCGGTGTTCCTCTTCTCCATCCTGTTCGGGTTGTCGATGGACTACCACATGCTGGTGCTCAACCGGATCAAGGAGTTCTACGACCAGGGGCTCAGCAACGAGGAGTCGGTCTCCCAGGGCATCAAGGTCACCGCGGGACAGATCACCAGCGCGGCGGCCATCATGGTCGGGGTCTTCGGCGCCTTCGCGCTGGGACGCCAGATCGAGCTGAAGCAGATGGGACTGGGCCTGGCCGTGGCTGTCCTGGTGGACGCCACCATCATAAGGTCCATACTGCTGCCCGCCTCCATGAAGCTGCTGGGCGACCGCAACTGGTACCTGCCCAACTGGCTGGAGTGGCTGCCTTCGCTGGGCCCGGAGTCCGGCCAGCCCTCGACGCCACAGCCAGTCGCGCAGCCGAATTACGGACTCGCCTCGGGTGAGATTGTTCCGGACGCAAGCGGCGCCGGCGACGACTAACAGAAACTAACCTGGCCTTCAAGAGGGCTCCCATCATCGTCTCCGATGGGAGCCCTCTTTGTTTTCAGCGGTTTGCCCACACATCGCGGAATAGCGGGAGGTGGACGAGCGCCGGCCTTGGCTCCAGACGCAGAGGCTCAGGCGGATGCCCATGGGCAGGTGGCGTCGCCGGAAGAGGTCGCCGACCTGGTCGCGTTCCCCTGCGGCGACGGGTCGTCATACATAGACGACACCGCCTTCCCGTTGACCGGTCGTGACTGAACTCCGGGTTCTTCCCCGAGCCGGAGTGATGTGTAGCGGACCGGTATTCGGTCAAGCGGGCTCTGGAGCGTAAGGCTTCGCCTCCATCCCGTCGGCAAGCTCCCCGCAGGGACGGAGTCCGATGTTATTCCTTTTTATGAGTCGGACAGGACAGGCCGAACCTTCCCCCTCAGGGGAAGGTTACTATCCTCTCCCCCGAGTTAGAGAGAGGCGCATGGCCTGCCTGAATCACTCCTTGATCCTTGACCAAACACTAGCCGTTCCGCCGACCAACCCGATTCCGAAAGCGTGATATGATCGGGCCATTCCACTCTGCGATGGAGGCGCCACCATGCCGTTTGGAGACAACGACTGGCTCGCTTTGACCCAGGAGCCGATCCTGGAGCCCGAGGTCCCCATCTGCGACCCGCACCACCACTTCTGGGACCTTCGGCCAGAGCGGGTCCCCTACCAACGGTATCTCCTCCACGAGCTGGCTGACGACATCAACAGCGGCCACAACGTCCGCTCCACCGTGTTCGTCGAGGCGAGGGCGATGTACAGGGCGGACGGACCCGAGGAGATGCGTTCCGTCGGCGAGGTCGAGTTCGTTCAGGGCCTCGCGGCCGCCAGCGCCAGCGGGCTGTACGGTCCCGGCCGGGCCGCGGCGGCCATTGTGGGTCACGCCAATCTGAACCTGGGCGAACGCGTCGAGCCGGTGCTGGAGGCGTTACAGGCCGCCAGTCCCAACCGATTTCGTGGGATACGGCACTCGGTTACGTGGGACCCCCACCCTGAGATCGAGGACACGTCCGCCTACGTGATAGAGGGCCAGCTTTCCAATGATAGCTTCCGGGCGGGCGCGAGAGTGCTGGCAGGCATGGGCCTGTCGTTCGAGGCGTGGCTCAACCACCCACAGCTTCCGGAGCTTGCCGACTTCGCCAGGGCCGTGCCGGACCTGACGATCGTCGTGAACCACATCGGAGGTCTCCTCCGTGTCGGGCCTTACGCCAGCCGGGCCGACGAGGTGCTGGCCGGTTGGAGGAGCGGCATCGCCGACGCGGCGTCCTGTCCCAACGTCAACATGAAGCTCGGCGGCATCGGTATGCCTCGGACCGGCTTCGACTGGCATACCCGCGACGAGCCCATCGGATCCGAGGAGCTGGCCAGGTCCATGGCCCCCTTTATGACCTACTGCATCGAGCAGTTTGGCCCCGACCGGTGCATGTTCGAGAGCAACTTCCCCGTGGACAAAGTGTCCTACTCCTACAACGTGATGTACAACGCCTTCAAGCGCCTGTCCAGGGGATACTCGGCATCCGAGCGCGCCGCTATGTTCCACGACACCGCCGTTCGCGTTTACCGGATCGACTTGTAGCAGGAGTTGCGAGAGTGGCTGAGTTCGTCGCGTACTTCAACGGCGATTTCGTCCCGTACAGCCAGGTCTCCATCGACCCGGACGACCTGGCGATAATGGGCGACTCGGTCTTCGATGTCGAGCGCACATTCGATGGCAGGCTATTCCGGCTCGAAGACCACATAGACCGGCTGTACCGGTCGCTCCGCTACAGCCGCATCGACCCCGGGCTCTCTCCACGGGAGATGATGGATATCTCAGAGGGGGTTGTGAGGCGCAACGAGCCCCTGCGAAAGCCCGGAAGCGACTTCCTGCTGCGGCAGCTCGTCACCAGGGGGCAGGGTCCGGGCACGCCCCCGACCGTCCTCGTCGCCATCCCGCACCATGGCACCGGCGCCATCGATTCGCATATCGACTTCTCGCAGTGGGCCAGGTTCCATAAGACTGGAGCGCCCGTGGTGATCCCATCGGTGAGGAGCTACCATAACAGCTCTCTGGACCCCAAGGTGAAGCACTATAGCAGGATGAACTTCGCGCTGGCCCGGTTCGAGGCGGCCGACGTGGACCCCGACTCGTTCCCCGTGCTCCTGGACCAGAGCGGCAACCTCTCGGAGAACATCGCGGCCAACTTCTTTCTGGTGACGGGCGGTGTCATACGGACGCCGAGGGACAGCAACATCCTGCAGGGTATCTCGCGCCAGGTCGTCTTCGAGCTGGCGGAGCAGCTCGACATCCCCGCGGTCGAGGAGGACCTGCAGCCCTACGACGCGTACACGGCCGACGAGGCGTTCCTGACCAACAGCGGCTACCAGCTCCTGCCAGTGGCCTCGATAGACGGCCGCCGGGTCCGGCACGAGGTGCCGGGGCCCATCAGCAACCGGCTGCTGGCGGCCTGGAGCGAGCTGGTCGGAGTCGACATCGTCGACCAGGCCCTTCGGCAAGCCGGCCTGGGCTAACAGGGCGGTTAGAGTCCCGAGTAGAAGCATCTACCACGGGACTGTTCCACCGAACGGGTCCCACGGCTGACCCCTACCTACCCCCCTTGACCCGCATGGCGTACTGGGTGAGGGGGCTGGGGGATGGGGCCGTGCGGACGTTGAGGACGGCGGGGCGGTTCGAGGCGAAGGCTCGCTCCAGGGCCCCGGGTAGCTGGCTCGCCTCCTCCACCAGCTCGCCGTGGGCGCCCAGGGCCTCGGCCAGCTTGTCGTAGCGGGTCGGCAGCAGCTCGGTCGCGACGGTCCGGCCCTCGAAGAGCTCCACCTGCTGGTGGAAGTCCATGCCCCAGACGCTGTCGTTGCCTACGATGATGACCACCGGCAGATTGTGCCTCACGGCCGTGTCCAACTCCATCGCGTGGAAGCCGAAGGCCCCGTCGCCGGTCATCAGCACGATCTTGGAGTCGGGCAGCGCGACCCTGGCGCCGATGCTGAATGGGACGCCGAAGCCGATCATACCCAGGGTACTGTTGCAGAACCAGCGGTTGGGCCGGTACACGCGGTGGTAGACCGACCCCCAGAAGGCGAAGTCGCTGCCCTCCAGCACCAGGCAGGTGTCCTCGTCCAGGAAGGGACGCAGCGCCTTGTGCAACGACATGGCGTGCATTGGGCCGCTCTCCGGCGCCATGGCCTCCAGCCGCCGGTCCTCGTCAGCGCGGGCCGCCTCCAGCTCCTCGATGATAGGCAGCTTGCTCCAGCTGTACTGTTCCGCATCCTCGGCTAGCTGCTTTACGACCGCGCCGACGTCGCCGAGTATGGACACGTCCACGCCCCGGGACTTGCCGATCTGGTCGATCGACGGCTCTACCTGGATGAACTTCACGTCAGGGCTGAATGTCGGCGGGCCGCCCCAGTTGACGGTGAAGTCCAGCTTCTTGCCCAGCAGCAGCACGACGTCGGCGTCTTTCAGCACCCCGGCGGTCGTGCTGATGCGGCTGTCCGAGAAGCCGAAGCAGTACGGATGGTCGTCGGAGACTATTCCGCGGCCCAGCTCCTCGGCCAGGAGGGGCAGGTGGGTGACCTCTATCAGGCGCTCCAGGTCTTCGCGGGTCACGTCGTACGCCCCGTTGGCCGCCACCACCACCGGACGCTGCGCCGTCTGTAGGAGCTCGATGGCCGCTTTCACGCGCGCCGCGTCGCCCTGGACCTTGCCCGTGGGCCTGTACTCCTCCGGCTTGTAGGTCCACACTTTGCTGTCGTCCACCTCGGCGGTCTGGACGTCCACCGGGATGGTCAGGTGAACGGGACCTCGCCGGCCCGTCAACGCCGTCCGGAAGGCGCGGGCGAAGTACTCCGGGATACGGTACGGGTCGGAGAGCATCCACGAGCCCTTGGTCACGGGCGCGGCCATGCCGACCTGGTCGATCTCCTGCATGGCGCCCTGTCCCAGGCGGCTCTGGTCGGCGCAGCCGGAGATGTTGACCAGCGGGGTCTCGACGTGGCCGGCCAGCGTCAGCCCCGGTATCGCGTTGGCGTGCCCCGGAGTCGTGAACATGGTCACGCCGGGCCTGCCCGTGGTGCGCCCCCAGGCGTTGGCCATGTCCACCGCGGCTTGCTCGTGCCTGGTGTCCACGAACCTGAACCCCTCCTGGGCCATCAAGTCCATTACATTCAGCGTGTGGTCTCCGGCTATGGCGAAGACCGTGTCGACGCCTTCGGCACGGAGGGCCCGGGCTATCAGTTGGGAGCCTGTCGTCTTCATGCGTATCTCCTGTGAGTTTGGCTGTCCGGTCGGTGACAATTATAATGCGACTCGCCGGGATTGAAAGGCCCGAGTCAGGAGGGCTGCTGTTGTCTGATGTTTTCGGTGACCGGGGCCCCTACTCGACTCGCGCGGGTTTCGGAGAGGTTCGGGTGGACTACAGACCGAAACGCGCAGCCGACCGAAGAATCGGGTCATTGGTGCTAGCCCTGAACATTCGTCGTGCCTAACGTCGCCGGAGTGCGTTTCCTTCCCTGTGCCGCCGCGCTGATTGCAGTCGCGGTCGTGTGCCTCCTGTTCGCGGCAAGTCCCGCGGTGGCCAACGGCGTTGCACTCCCCATCGATGAGGGCGTGTCAGGCCCTTATGAGTACCAGGTGGGCATAGGGCCGTTCAGCCCGCTGCGCAAGGCACTGTTCGTCGCCGTAACGCTCACAGCCGGCAGCAGCCCAGTGATCGACGCCGACGTGATGGTGACGGTGGCGGTGGACGGCTCTCCGAACGAGGTCGGGCCCCTGGCCGCAGCCAATAGCCTGACCCACCTAGCGACCTACGAGCTCTCGCTGGACCTACCCGAACTGGCGCGCGACAGGGTCTCATTCAAGATAGAGGTGGATAGCCGCCATGGGCCGGCCGTCATCGAAGCGGAGATGATCGTCCCGGACGTCGTGGGGACGTTCAACGGCGACTCGGTCTCCCCAACAGCGGCGCCAGCCCCAAACGAGGCGACGCCTGACACGTCAGCAGGGAGGTTCGTCTACTCCGGTTTCGCCGTCCTGGCTGGGCTGCTCGGCATCGGATTCGGCGTCTGGGGCCTGGCCAGGTACCGGCGGCGGCGCTCGGCTGACCCGGGGTGACTTCCTCTCACTCTATGTCAACCGTGAACGCGTAAATCCCCGACTCCAGGTCCGAGACGTACACCACTTCGTTGACCACCCTGACCCCCCAGGCGCCCTGGGCGATGTCCCGCTCGTTGGCGTCGGGCACTGTATCGAAATGCGCGATCTCCTTCGGCATCGCCGGGTCTCGGAGATCGACTACCCGCAGGCCGTCTATGTAGTAGGAGACGTAGGCGACGCCGTCGACCACCCGCACGTTGTGGATCGAGATGCCGTCCCTGGTCGCATAACGCGAGACGACCGTAGGGCTGGTCGGGTCCGTCACGTCCAGGACCGTCATGTGCCGGCCGTAGCCCTCCGAGTTGTGCGCGTAGTACAATCTGTTGCCCGTCGAAAAGGGCCAACCGCTATGGCTGAAGATGCCGTCCCAGGCTATCGAGCCCAGGGACGAGATCGCAGTCGGGTCCGTTACGTCCAGTATCCACAGGCCGGCGCTTAGGTAGTTCAGGAACGCGATCAGCCTACCGTTGACCTCTATGACGTTGACGTCGTGGGCGCCGTGGCCGTTATCCTCGGCGGTATCCGTGGTAATGCTGAATCGGCCCGCCTCCAAAGGATTGGCCGGGTCCGACACGTCGATTACCAGCAGGTCGGTCTTCGGGAACCTCGAATGGTTGATGGCGTATACGAGACGGCCGTCAGGCGACAGGAAGATGTTGTGGAAATTAGTGTAGTCGTCCACCTCGCCGACCGTCACGGGCTCCCGGAACTGGCCGATAGGCTCGGGCGTACTGGGGTCCGAGATGTCGAACACCTGGAGGCCGGTTGGGACCGACCCGGCGTACAGAAGCCCGTCCCGGGCCTTGACGTCGAAGACCACGGCAGGCCCCGTACCTGCCCTGGCACGACCAATGATCGTCCCGTCTGCGGCGTCCAAGATCTCGATCAGACCGTCGGACCTGGGTGCGAAGACGAGGCCGTCGTCCGCCCACACATCGGTGTGTATGCCTCGGCCCGGCTGGTGCCACAGCAACGTAACGTTGTCCGTCGACTGAGGCTCGTCCCGTCGCGCGATTCGAGTGAGGTTAGCGCTGGCGGCGAAGCTTGTGGTCTGGACCGTGACCTCGAGTCCGCTGTCTCCTTCCGCGGGCATGAAGGCCATGAGGGCGCCCCGGCCCATCCCGGTGCAGAACGACAGCTCCCAGCGGTTCCGCTGGCGCTGGGGGGTGCACAGGGACACGGGAGGCAGAGGGCTGGGCCACGGCCCGCTTTCTAGCCTCCACAAGTCGTCGTCCGGATTGTCGCCCGGCCTCACACGCAGGGCCAGCCAGGGCGGCGGAGACCCTGTGCGTCCAGGCTCGGGGACCAGTTCCCCTGCCCACAGACCGGCTCGGTCCGAGGCGTCAACGGGCTCCCGGGTCGGGCCCGCGGTGGGACTGGCACCCTGGCCAGCGGTGGGGGTCGGAGTCTTGGCGAGAACCGCCGTCGCCGCGGCGGTTGCAGTGAAAGACCGCACTGGCGTCTTTGTGGATGCAGGGGACGTCCCGGGGGTCGATGCCCGCTCGGGTGTGGGCACTGGAGACGTAGTCGCCGAAGGTGAAACGCTCGCGGTGGACCCGGGTGTGGGGGAGGCCAGGCCACTGGTCGGCGCGGCGGGTACGGCCGTCCCGGCAGGAACCGAGGCCGTCGCCGAGGAGGTAGGTCCGATCGTGGGCGTCGCGTCGTCCCCACCGCAAGAGCTTAACAGCAGCCCCGCGACGGACACGACCACAAGCCAGAAGCAGATGCGTCCCACATAAGCATTATAGGCGATGGGCGGGATCCTCACCCCTTGTCGTTCCCCTCTCCACAGCCGTGCAGAGGGGACGCACTCAACTGCCAGCCGCCCTCTGAAATGGCAGGGGTGAGGTCCACGATTGACAGGGATTAGGGCAGTTCGTATCCTTTGGTCACCCCGACGCAGACGCGGGACAGCGTCGTGTCGGGGCTGCCACACATCCACCGCCCTGGAGGCAAGACATGACCACCGACCCTAATGAACAAAGCCTGCTGCAGAGCCTTTTGAAAGAGGAGCGCCGGTTCCCACCGCCCGACGGGTTCCGCGCCAGCGCAATCGTCAGCGACGAGGCTCCCTACGAACAGGCGGACCGCGACTTCGAGGGGTTCTGGGCCGGGCACGCCGAAAAGGAGCTCCACTGGTTTCGCAAGTGGGACACAACGCTGGAGTGGGACGCACCCTGGGCCAAGTGGTTCGTTGGCGGCCAGACCAACGTCTCCTATAACTGCGTCGACCGGCATGTCGAGACGTGGCGTCGGACCAAGGCGGCGATAGTCTGGGAGGGGGAGCCGGGCGACTCCGTTACCCTGACCTACCAGGACCTTCACCGGGAGGTGCAGAAGTGCGCCAACATGCTGAAAGGGCTGGGCGTCAAGAAGGGCGACAGGGTCGCCCTGTACATGGGGATGGTACCGGAGCTGGCCATCGCGATGCTGGCCTGCGCCCGCATAGGCGCGCCGCATAGCATCGTGTTCGGCGGCTTCAGCGCCGACTCGTTGAGGGACAGGATCAACGACTGCCAGGCTACTGCGCTGATCACGCAGGATGCCGCCTGGCGTCGTGGGAGGCCGGTACCATTGAAGGGGTTCGCCGACGAGGCACTGGACGGCTGCCCAACCGTGGCGAAGGTGGTCGTGGTCAAGCGGGTCGGTGAGGACGCCGGGGCCGGCATGGTGCAGGGCCGCGACGTTTGGTGGCACGAGGAGATGGCGAATGCCGGTCTGGTATGTCCGGCCGAGCAGCTCGACAGCGAGCACCCGCTGTTCATACTCTACACGTCAGGCACAACCGGCAAACCGAAAGGGATCCTTCACACGACGGCTGGGTACCTGCTGGGCGTTCACATGACGTCCAAGTGGGTCTTCGACATTCAGGATGACGACTACTACTGGTGCACCGCCGACATCGGCTGGGTCACCGGCCACAGCTATATCGTCTACGGACCCCTGTCCAACGGAGCGACGACCGTGATGTACGAGGGTAGCCCCGACTGGCCGGACCGGGACAGGTTCTGGTCAATCGTCGAGAAATACCGTATCAACACCTGCTACACCTCCCCAACGCTGCTCCGCTCCTGCATGGGCTGGGGCGACGAGTATCCTGCGAGGCACGACCTGAGCAGCCTGCGCCTGCTCGGGACCGTCGGCGAGCCCATCAATCCCGAGGCGTGGATCTGGTACAACGAGAACATCGGCAAGGGGAGGTGTCCCATCGTCGACACCTGGTGGCAGACCGAGACGGGGATGATTCTCATAACCCCTCTGCCGGGAGTAGTGACCACCAAACCGGGGTCGGCAACCAGGCCGTTTCCTGGCATCGGGGCCAAGCTGGTGGACGAACAGGGCAACGAAGTGCCGGCCGACACAGGCGGCTATCTGGTGCTCACCCGGCCGTGGCCGGCCATGCTGCGTACCTTCTGGGGCGACGACGATCGGTATGTAGAGACCTACTGGAATCGCTTCCCGGGAATGTACTTCACCGGCGATGGGGCACGTCAGGACGAGGATGGTTACTTCTGGATCACGGGCCGAGTGGACGACGTGGTCAACGTGGCCGGGCACCGGCTGTCCAACATCGAGATCGAAAGCTCCCTGGTCGCCCACCCGGCTGTGGCGGAGGCTGCCACGATCGGGCGAAGCGACCAGGTAAAGGGACAGGCCATCTCGGCCTTCGTCGTGCTTAGAGCGGATCACCAGGCCAGCGATGGCCTAAAACAGGAGCTTCGGAGTTGGGTGGCGGAGCGGATCAGTCCCATCGCCCGCCCCGACGATGTATTCTTCTCAGCCGATCTTCCTAAGACGCGCTCCGCCAAGATCATGCGCCGGCTGCTGAGGGACGTCGCCGAGGGGAACGCCCTCGGCGACACTACCACCCTCACCGACCCGGCTGTCATCGAGGAGCTCAAGGACCGCTACGTAGCCGAGGGCAAGGAGGAGTCCTAGCTACTCCAGAATCGGGTACCTCCGAACAAGGGGTGTTTCCGCCCACAGCTTACCAAGACCCAGGGTGTAGCCCGCCTTGGCCAGCGGCAAGCCCGCGAAGATCAGCATGTACAGGATGTGCTCGTCCATGAACGGGTTGTGCTCCGGCGGCATGAAGCCCGCTGCGTACATCATTGCCGACATCGCGATCCCCGAGATCGAGGCGATGACAACCCCGATGCCCAGAACGAGCGCCAGGCCTATCGCCAGCAGTCCCACCATGAAGAGCCAGTCAACTGCGGCGTTGCCCGCCATCGCCTTGAAGCCCTCGGCGAACGGTCCCTTCGCACCGAAGTTCAGGAAGCCGAACGTTGGGGAGCCGCCGTTGATCCACGCGCCGTCCGACGCCGTTGCATAGCCCAAACCAAAGACCTTGTCGAAGAAGGCCCACAGGAAGATCCACCCTACCCCCATTCTGAGCAGCCCCCAGACGTAGCGAGCCCTATCTTCCGCCATCAAAACGACGTTGACCTTCCCTTCCGGCATGGGTTCCGGACGCTCGACTCCCAGGCTCGATACCCGACCCCCTGTCCTCTCCGCAATCGTTGCCATCTCTGGCCTCCTTTCTGTGGCGTCCTCCGGCTCCCGCTCTCTGCGCAGGACCTGCTCGGGACACCTAATGTTCTATGTTTGTACTATATTTCACAAAGTGTGAAGATGACATGAGAAAAGGCGCAACTTCATGAGGTTCTCATGAAGTCTCAAGTGGACTCGGCGCAGGAGTAGGTCCAAGCATGTGGCGCGAGGGGCAATCCGCGCTCTTGAGGAGCTGCCTTGCCGTCCGGCCTACTAGAGGGACCTCGTCGCCAGGAGCACCTCGACTTTGACCTCGTCCTCTACCTGAACGATCCCGCCGATGTTCGGCGGTCTGATATCCAGGTCGGCCCATACGAAGCTGGTGCGGCCGACAATGAAGATGACGTCCCCGTCGTCCCGCGCCTCCACGTCGAACGAGACGGCGAACTCGGCGCCGCGGATAGCCAGTTTCCCTCCGATGGTTGCGGACACCGCATCACCATCTGTGAAGCCTGACGGCAAGGAGCCGATGTCATCGACGGTGAAGACGGCCACAGGGTCCCCGGGGAACATGGTCCGACGGATGTAGCTGTCGCGGCGTGATTGGTCGCTGCTCAGCTGGTGAAGGTCTATCTCGAACACCGAGGGGCGGCCGTCCAGGTGCAGTTCGCCCGATAGTGCCGTCGTCCTGACAACGGCGTCATTGGGCAACGGGAGTCGAGCCAGCTTCTCCCGGACGGTGAAGGTGGCCTCGGACCCCTCGCCAACCGTGAAGGTCACCCCCTCCACCTGCCCCTGAGCTCTGGCGACGTTTGATGGGGCGGTCGTGCTCGTCGCGGTCGGGGGCACGGCGGAGGACGTTGGGATCGACGTCGCCGTGCTCGCCTGCTCCGGGGTCGCGGTGGGTGCCTCGGCCGTCGTTGGGCTGGGAGCGACCGCGGTAGTTGCCGTGGGGGTCGACGTCTCCTCAGCGGGCAGCATGCCGGTCGCTGCCGGCACGGTCGTCGCTGTCGCAGTCGGCGTGGCCGTATCGGCTGTCACCGGAGTCTGAGCCGAATCAACGGGCGTGTCGGACGAACCGCAGGCTGTCAGAGCCACGAACGCGATGCCGACCATAAGGCCGAACGTTGCACCGCTGCGTACTCGAAAACGCCTCGTTGAAGGCCCCATGAACCTCTCCTCTGAGCTAGCTACGATTCTAGACCGGCGCCGCGCTCCACGGCGGCCGTGGCCCGTGGGGGGAGCTTGAGCTCGCCGCTCTCCTCGTCTCCAATGCCTGAGAGGCCGATCCCGACCCCAAGGGCGACCGCGACCGCGGCTACCGCCACCCACCATCTCAAGACGGAGACGCGGCCGCCTGCGACCGTCAGGACCGCGATCAGCGGAAAGGCGATAGCGGCCAACGGCAAGGTATACGAGACGACACGGTCGAGCTGGGTCTCGCCCAGAAAGGCCGCCACGGCCGTGAGCCCGAATCCCCCTGTCCAGAGCACGGCGAAGGCGATGTGGCGGTTTCGGTTTCCGGCAAGGACGCGCCACAGCACACCGGCCACCAGACCGGCGAACAGCGCGCCGGCGGTTACCGTCGCGCTGTTGAACAGGATGTCGTCAGGCGACCGAAGGGGTAGTGAGACCAGGGACTCGATCACCGCGGCCACCGAACCCGCCACGAGGCCTGCCACGACGGGGCTCTCCGTCGATCCGCGACCGCTCTCAGCCCCTGTCTTCACGGGCTCACGACTCAACTCCCTCAACTCCAGGGGACCGCCGTGGGCAGCCCTCACTGTTGACCAGGTCTCCCCTCTCCACCGCCGCCAAATCCGCCGCCGCCGAAGCCGCCTCGTAACCCGCCGCCGAAGCCCTGAGCACCCTCAGGCACCACGAAGACCGTCGACGCCGCCAGCGTGCCGTCCTCCGCTCGCTCGCCGGTAACGGTCAGGCGCATCCCCTCGGTCAGGTCTCCGACCTCCGCCAGGGCGGTGATCTGTATCCTGGTGTCGGGGCCAACAGTTGCCTGGAGCGGCCCTTGCTGGGTCGTGATGGTCACGGTGCCGTCCTCGATCTTCTCGATGATTCCGGTGACACCCGATCCGCCGCCGAATCCCAGGCCTCCGGGGGCTTGTCCCGCTCCGCCCTGCCCGAACTGGTCCTGCAGCTGCTGACGCAGCTCCGTCAGTTCCTCCTGGCTGGCCTCGCCGGACTGGACCCTCTGCCGGAGGTCGGCCAGCGTCTGTAGTCCGCTCCCCTGCGTCGGCTGGCTCTGGACCTGGGACTGGACGCCCGTCGGTTGCACCACCTGGGCGATGCTCTGGGTGTCATCGTCGCCCTGGCTCTTGCCCAGCGCAACACCCCCGAAAAAGGAGCCGCCCAGCACTCCACCCAGGACCAGTGCGCCCGCGAGCATCAGAATGAAGCCTTTGTTGCTCATTGCCTTGTTCCTCCTGTCACGTGTGCCTTCTGCCTACTCGTAGCGCAGCGCCTCTATCGGGTGGAGGTTGGCCGCCCGAACCGCCGGGTATATGCCGAAGAAGAGACCGATGGCCGCCGAGACTATCAGCGCGAGGACGGTGATGTCGCTCCCGGCCGCCGTCTGGAACGTCTGACCTCCGAGGTTACGGCCGTCCAGGAGCCGCGAAAGCGTTATGCCCAGGACCGCTCCCGCCCCGCCACCACCCAGGCTCAGCAGAGTCGCCTCCGAGATGAACTGGTACAGAATATCCCGCCGCTTCGCGCCCATGGCCTTGCGGATGCCGATCTCTCGTGTGCGCTCTGTGACCGACACCAGCATGATGTTCATGATCCCGATGCCCCCGACCAGCAGCGATATCCCGGCGATGGCGCCCAGGAAGATCACGAACGTCTCCTGGGTCTCCTCCAGGGTGTCGATGATCTCCTGCTGGCTGGTTATCGAGAAGTCGTCCTCGCCAGTGATTCGATGGCGGAGCCGCAGAGCGGCGGCGATCTGCTGGAGGGCATCCTCCTTGGCGTCTTCGTCGGCGACCTGGACGTTAACGGTCTGAACCGTTACGCCGCCCTGCGTCGTGCGGGTTGAGGCGAGCCGGTAGTAGACCGTGGTTATGGGAACAAGAAGCTGGTTGTCCAGGTTCCCCAGGGCGCTCCCGCCCTTGCTCTCCAGCACACCGACGACCGTGAACTGGCGGCCGTTGATCCGGACGGTCTGGCCCACGGGGTCACGGAAGCCGAACAGGTCCTCAGCCGCCTGTGAACCCAGCACCGCGACCTCCGAGATCCCTTGCACGTGCGCCGCGGAGATGAACTGTCCGGTCGCGACCTCGTGGTTCCGCACCGTCTGGTACTCGGGGGTCACGCCGACTATCTGGGTGGCTGTGCTGTTTCTGCCGGCCACGACCTGGCCTGCGGTGTTCAGCTCGGGCGCCACCGCCGTCACGGCGGGCGCGACGCCCGGCTCCACCAGGGCATAGGCGTCTTCCAGCGTAAGACTCTGTGCGCCGCCGGTCGGCCGCACGAACAGCAGGTTGGAGCCCAGGGACTGGATCCTCGACGTTATGGCCTCCTGGGCCCCGCGTCCCACCGACATCGTCGATATCACCGCGGCAACGCCGATCACGATGCCCAGGAGGGCCAGCCCCGTCCTTAGCTTGTTGCCGGCCAGGGAGGACAACGCGGTGGAGAAGATGGTCAGAGGGCTCATGCTGTCTCCTGTTCCCCGCCGGCGGAGACGGCCTGGAGGGGGTCCGCAATCCGCTCATCTCTGACTACGGCGCCGTCCAGCATCGAAACGACACGGCCCGTATGAGCGGAGATGTCACTCTCATGGGTCACGATGATAACCGTGATGCCCTGTTCCCGGTTCAAACGCTGGAGGATGGCCATGATCTCCTGGCTTGACCGGCTGTCGAGATTGCCCGTCGGTTCGTCGGCCAGCAGGATTGAAGGGTCCTTCACCAACGCTCGGGCGATACCGACGCGCTGCTGCTCGCCGCCAGACAGCTCCGTCGGCCGGTGGCCGGTCCTCCGCGCCAGGCCGACCTGCTCCAGCGCGTCGAGTGCGCGGCCTCGACGGTCGCTCCCGTTGCCGTAGAGCAGGGGAAGCTCGACGTTTGACAGTGCCGACAGCCGGGGAAGCAGGTTGTAGGTCTGGAACACGAAGCCGATCTTACGGTTGCGGACGTCGGCCAGGCGACCGTCGCCCAGGGAACCTACGTCCTCGCCCTCCAGGACGTAGCTCCCGGCCGACGGTACATCCAGGCAGCCTATGATGTTCATCAGCGTCGACTTGCCGGAGCCGGACGGGCCCATTATCGCCGTCAGCTCTCCCTTCCGGATCGACAGATCGACCCCTCGCAGCGCGGCAACCTCAACGTTGCCCAGGTTGTAGACCTTGGCAACGCTCTTCAGGTCGATTATCGTCGGATGATCGTTCATCTGACGCACCGCTCCGCTATCGACCACCGACGCTGGTGGGACGGCCTCCGCCGAAGCCACCGCCGCCGAATCCGCCACCGGGACGGAAGCCTCCCCCGAAGCCGAAACCGGTGGTACTGGCCTGCTCCGCCTGCATCACAAGCTGCTCGCCCTCGGC
Source organism: uncultured Dehalococcoidia bacterium (assembly GCA_964528205.1). Classification (GTDB taxonomy): domain Bacteria; phylum Chloroflexota; class Dehalococcoidia; order Lucifugimonadales; family CAZGRI01; genus CAZGRI01. Next base: position 38,164 of record CAZGRI010000003.1, read on the forward strand.
AAGCCCACCTTGGACCACTGCCCAGAAGTCATCGCTGTTGCCCAGCACCACCGGTCGTTCTTCGATCACACCCGCGCTGATGACGCGCACCAGCGGCTGATCGAAGGTGCCGTAGAGGGCCTGTAGCGGCACCAGCAAGACGTCCCGGTCCTCGCGGATGACGACACCCGCGACGGCGCTCAGTCCCTCGGGAAGCGTGATCCCCGCCGGCACCTGCACTTGAATCCGAATCGGGTAGCTGACCACGCCCTGCTGGCTCCTGGCGGCTGAGCCAACATCGGAAACGACGCCTTCCAGCACCTGCCCCGCCAGGGCGTCCATCGTCACCGTTGCCGATGCTCCCACCCGCACGTACAGCACGTCTATCTCATCCACTATCCCATCGACCTCGACAACAGTTGGATCGACCACCTCGAGGACCGGCGTGTTGGGATTGATGAGACTGCCCGCCTCGACGTTGATCAGCGACACGACGCCGTCCATCGGGGCCGTAAGGATCGCGTTAGCCATGTCCGTCTCGGCATCGCTCAGAGCAACCAGCGAAGATGCTACCTCGGTCTCCCGAAGCGCTATCTCCAGCGGGTCCGGGCTGTTCCTGATCTCATCGAGATCTTCTTCGGCCTGCGTCAGGATGGCCTGCGCGACCGTTACCTGCTGTTGTTTCGCTTCCAGCTCCATGGGATCGGCGCCGGCGACTAGCTCGCCAAGGTCCTCCTCGGCCTTCGCGAGATCGGCCTCCGCGAGGTCCACCTGCCGCTGCTTGCTGTCAGCTTCGAGCGTGTCCGGTCCGCCTAGTAGCTCAGCGATCTCTTGCTCTGCCACGTCCAGGTTGACAAGCAACAGCGCAAGCTGCTTCTCCTTGGCCTCTGTCTCCAGAGCGCCGGCCGCCTCGTAGAGGTCGGTCAGGTCCTGCCGTTCGGCGCTCAGAGCGTCCTCGGCACGTGCCACCGCGATAGTGGCGCTGTCGACGGCCTTGGCCTGCTGAGTCCTCGTGGAGGCCAGGTCGGAGATCGCCTTGCTGTGGGCGTCCCAGGCAGTCGACAGCTCCTGGGAGACGCAGGCCCCTTGATGCGGGACCGCACCGTTCGCGCAGTCGGCGGCGATGGCGCCCGGATAGAAGTTCAGCCAGGTATATATCACTGACTCGTCCCACTGAGTGGCCGGATCGTCGACGGCGATGCCCTGGACGGCCACCCACGGCGCCAGGTCATAGTACCGAGAGTTCGGGTCGAACAGCGACGCCAGGTCCACGCCCCATGACGCCAGAAGGGCATCCGGGTCCAGAGCTTCATCCGTCTCACTCAGGTCGACCCCAAGCCATCTCTCGAAGGCCTCCCTGTACCCGTCTCGGGCAGCATCGGCGGCATCCTGCTTCGTCTGCACGTTGTCGTTCCATGTGTCGGTGGCGAGCGCCAGGTCCCGTTGAGCGTTTGCCAGCGTGGTGGCGGCGGAGTCGATCTGCAACTGTGCGGTGTCGACATCCTCGTCGCTGGGCCCGCTCCTGAGAGAGTCCAGCGCGGCCGTTGCATTGTCGACCGCCAGCCGGGCGTCCGTGACCGCGGACTCGGCCCTGGCTACCTCCTGTGCGGTAGGGTTCAGGAGCCCGTCGACGGCGTCCCGAGCGGTCTGGAGCGCCAACGCGGAGCCGGCGAACAACGCTTCGGCCTGTGCGATCTGCTGCGACGTTGGCTGCAGCTTCTCCACCGCGTCCTCGGCGTTCCTCAGAGACAGCCATGCACTGGACACGTCGGCCTCGGTCTGTGCCAGCTCGAGGGCGGTATGGGGGTCTCTGGCCTTCACCAGGGCCTCGTTGGTCTTGTCCAGATTGACCTGAGCCTGGGCGACGGCCTTCGCCAGCGACGCCACGGTTGCTGCATCGAGTGTCACAAGGTTCTGGCCCTGGACCACGGACTGCCCCTCGTCCACCAGCACCTCTCCGATGGCGCCCTGGACGCCGAAGGTCAGCGTCTCTCGGTTGGGGTAGACGAGGCTACCGTTTGTGGAAACCTCGTTCACGAGGTCGCCGGACCGAACGACGATGAGCTGCTGGTCTTCCTCGAGGTCGGCGCTATCGGTGCCGGTCGTCAGGGCGTAGGCTCCGTAGGAGGCGCCGACGGCCCCGAAGACGACCGCAACCAGGACGCCGATCTGCCAGGCCCTCAGGCTCCTTATCGCGTCTAGCATCTTTCTCTGCCCCCTTCAGTGGCCCTTGGCGCAAGACCGGTGCCGTTAGTCCGGCTGCTGTCGACAGGTGTGTCATCTAGAGTTTGGAGTCTTGACGGACTCGCGGTATTCACGTTGTAGCAGGAGAATGTTGAGAAAGTATGAAGTGTCTATGAAGGACAGTGTCTGATTTCGGGTGAGTGGCCTAGTCGGTGCGGGCGTGCATCGGCAGGGTGAATACGAAGAGGCTGCCCTTGCCCTGCGTGCTCTCGACGCTGATGGTCCCTCCATGCGCCTCAACGAGCTGCTTGGCGATGGTCAAGCCCAGGCCGGCTCCGCCGGTTGTGCGTGCTCGAGAAGGATCGGCCCGGTAGAATCTCTCGAAGACGTATGGCAGCACCTCGGCTGGTATGCCCTCTCCCGTGTCGGCCACCGTGACGCTCACATCGGGACCAGCGGTCCGCGTCGACACGGTGACGCTCCCGCCCGAAGGGGTGTGCCGTATGGCGTTGTCCAGAAGATTGCCGACCACCTGTGTTATCCGAGTCCTGTCGATCTCAGCTACGGGTAGACGATCGTCGCCATCCAGGCCAACCGATACGCCTCCGGCGTCGGCCCGTGGTCGGAACGCCTCCACCGACGCCGCGACGAGGTCGTTGACGGAGTACGGCTGTCGGTCCAGCCGAAGGTCGGGTGACTCGGCCTCGGCCAGCGCCCTCAGGTCCTCGACCAGGTGGGCGAGGTTCAGGCCCTGCTTGTGTATCGTCTCGATAGTCGCCGCATCCGCGGGCAGGACTCCATCGCGCACGGCCTCCACATAACCCTGTATGTTCGACAGGGGTGTCCTGAGCTCGTGGGCCACGTCCGCGACCATGTTGCGCCGTTGACGCTCTGAGTTCTCCAGGCCGTCGGCCATTACATTGAACGTGCGTCCCAACTCGCTGATCTCGTCCCGGCCCCTGGCCGGTACCCTCTGGGAGAGGTCTCCGCGACCCAGACGGTCCGCGGCAGAGTTCAGTGTTCTGACCGAGGAGAGCACACGGCGCGACATCAAGGAGATCAGAAGGATCCCTCCCGCGCCCGTGGCAAGCCCGGCCCATAGTAGCGATCGGTTTGTCTGTTCGGCGAATCTGGTCAGCGGGGGCTCCGGTAGCTCATCCGGCACATCGCTGGCCGTCACGATGACGAACGCGACCTGACGCCCTCTGCTCATGACCGGGTAGGGCACCCCTTCGCGGCCGCGCCTGATGGGAGGCGGCCTTACCCCGATGCCTGTGTCACCGACCACCCGCCCGGTGCTGTCGGTGACGACGATGCGCCGGCTGTAGAGTGAGCCGGCCCTCTCGACGACCTGCTGCAGTCCCGTCCACTCGCCCCGGGCGTCGTAGAACTGTGCCACCATTCGGTGGACGCGTTCCTTTCGCACCTCCTCGAAGTCCCGCTGGATCCGCGCGACCTCTTGTCGGGCCTGGTACCCGATATACCAGCTGACGGCACCCAGTGCCAGGGCGAGGACCAGCGCGAAGCCAACCATGAGCCGGAATTGGAGGCTGAAGAACCACCTAGGCATCGCCGAACCTGTACCCCACGCCGTAGATAGTGTGAACGTAGCGGTCGTCCTCGCCCTCTGCCTCCAGCTTCCGCCGCAGGTTCGCCACATGGGCGTCGACCGTCCGGTCGAAGCCATCGAAGTCGAACCCGAACACGCGGTCGATGATCTGCTCGCGCGTGAAGGTCCTGCCCGGCTCCCTGATCATCATGGCCAGGAGGCGGAACTCAGTTGGGGTCAGCCGGACCTTGGCGGCCCCTACGTGGACGTCCCGCAGGCGAAGATCGACCTTAATGTCTCCGTAGTCCAGCTCCTTCGGTCCGCGCTCCATGGCCTCCCGGGCGGTCCGTCTGAGCACAGCGCGTACGCGGGCGGCGAGCTCCTTGGGGCTGAAGGGCTTGGTCACGTAGTCATCGGCCCCCAGGTCCAGGCCCACCAGCCGGTCTTGCTCCTCAACCCGCGCGGTAAGCATAACGATGGCGACGTCCGACTCCTCTCTCAGCGCTCTGCACACGTCCAGTCCATTCATGCTCGGAAGCATCAAGTCGAGGACGACCAGGTCGGGCCTCGCCTCGCGGGCCAGCTTCAGCCCTTCGAGCCCGTCCGTGGCGGTCAGGACCTTGTGGCCGTCACGCTGAAGGTACAGGCCCACCAGCTTGACCGTATCCGAATCGTCCTCGACTATCAGAACTTTGCTAGACATTCCTCTCGAACCCCAAGGTGGGCTATCAGGCGGTCCCTAAGCGGCGCCTCGGTCGGGCCTGGGTTGGAGAGTCAGCTCGACGGTCGTGGGCTCACCGTCTCGCAGGAGCTCGACTGTCAGTTTGTCCCCGGGCCTGTTGTTCTCCGACAGGTACGAAATCAGATCGTTCATCCCCTCGATTGGAGTCCCGTCCAACCTTATTATTACATCTCCGCCCACGGGATACTCAACGCCTTCAAGCCTGGTGGTCCCCATGGCGGCTACCAGGCCGGCGTCATCTGCGGGACCACCATTGGCTATCCCGACAATCAGCGTCCCCCGGGTATCTGGAGTAAGCCCGTTGGCCTGCGCCAGTTTTCCGTTCAACGACGCCCCGCTGATGCCGAGATAGGCGTGCTGGTACTCGCCGTCGGCCACCAGCTCGGGCACTATCCTCTTGGCAGTGTTGATGGGAATGGCGAACCCTACTCCGGCGCTCACGCCGCTGCTGCTTATGATCTGGGCGTTGATGCCGATGACGTCGCCGAGCCGGTCCAACAGCGGCCCGCCGGAGTTGCCAGGGTTGATAGGGGTGTCGGTCTGGATGATCTGGGAGTTGGAGTAGCCGTTGGCTCCCGGCACGGCGCGCCCTAGGGCGCTGACGATGCCGCGCGACATGGTGAACTCCTGGCCGAACGGGTTGCCTATCGCCAGGCTAAGCTGGCCCACCCTGAGCTCGGCGCTATCCCCAAGCTCCAGGGCCTGGAGGGCCAGTTCCGAAGTATCGATCTTCAGGACCGCCAGATCGGAGTCGGCGTCGCTGCCCAGCACTTCGGCCTCGAACTCGGAGCCGTCGGCGAAGACGACCGTGACCCGGTCCGCCTCGGCGATCACGTGATGGTTGGTGACGATATGTCCTTCGCCGCTCCATACGAAGCCGGACCCCTCGCCGGCAGGGGCAAACCCCTCACCGCGAGACGGACCGCCGAAGCGTCCCTGCGACGCCGGGACATTCCTCTCCACTCTGATGTAAACGACCGAGGGCAATGCCGACTCGTAGATGTCGCCCAGCACCTCCTCGTAAGCCGCCACGATATCGTTCGAGGTAAGCGAGTCCAGCGCGGCCTCAACCGACTCGACCTCAGAGTCCGTGGGCACGACGACCGCTGCGGAGTCCTCGGCTACCGGGGCAACCTGGATCTCTGTGATCGCCTCGATGGGGCTCGCCTCTACGCGAGTGAGATCGGCTACCTCCGGTACGGCGATCGGGGAGGAGACGACCTCTACGATGGCGGGCGCCGACTCCAAAACGTTCGTGTTTGAAGGCTCGTCCGACAGAGAAGCGACCGTCGCTCCTCCGCACGCTACGAGCGCTACCGAGGCGATTGCCCCAAGGGCCACAGCTACGCGTCTGATTCTCAACATCTTCCTCCCCTCCTGATCGGAACTTCCTAAAAGCCTAACCCGGAACTGTTAAGGAATTATGAAGGCCGTATTAAGCTACATCTGCACAAGTTTCGGGCTGCGTGCGTCGGCGCCGGGACAAAAGAGTGCCCCGGCCAATGGGCCGGGGCACTCTCAGGAGGCTGGGCCCGATAATGGGCCCGGAAGACGGCCCTAGAGTGAGGTAGTGTCGGGGGCCTGAGGAGCGGCCGGAGGCGCCTGGAATCCCCGCCACGGGAATCCACGACCGTGGAAACCCTTGCCGTGGGTCCGGGGCCCACCGCGGAAACCGTGTCCTCCGAAGCCGGGCACGCCGAAACCGTGGGTAAGGCCCTCGGGCATCGCGTTCATCCAGTCTTCGAGATCGTCACGCTGCTCCGGTGTGATCCGGCCGCTCTCCTCTAGGGCGTCCAGCCTGGCCTGGATCTTCTCTGCCCTCATCTCGGCGACGGCCTGGTCGAAGGCGTCCTGGACCTGCGACTCCTCCAGTCCCAGGATCGAAGCGACCCGTGAGATCATGCCTTTCACGGGGGAGTCCCCATTGGGGTCGGCAGTCTGTGCCAGTACCGCGCCACCGCTGATCCCCAGGGCCACCACCGCCGTCAGGACCGAAACTATTACCCAACGTCTCTTCATTGTCACACCCTCCTCTTTGTTGGTCCGGCTAGTCCGTTCGTTTAACACGATAGCGAAAGAGTGTTAAGGAAGTTTGAAGAACTCGCCCGGCTACACCGCGGACCGCGAGACCGACCTCCGTGGCCGCATGACCATTCCCTGCAGGCAGGAGGACGACAGCGCCGCCTTTTCCGTCTCCGTCAGGCAGTACCCGCAGTGAAGACAGGTCAGGTACGCGCCGTATATGTCCTGGTTGTCGGCCACGTCGCCGTCTATGCAACGAGGGCAGCATTTGAGCCAGAGCATTTTCGCACCCTCCGTGCCTCGCCCGCCCAGGTCCCTTGGAATGGGCCGGCCGTCCAAATTCGACTGTTTCCATAGACGGATGTTAGCGAACGACTGTTAAGGAAATATGAAGCCCTCAGGAAAGCGGCTTCAAACTGGGTCTGTCACTGCTCTTCGCCTCCCCGACACCGTTGACCCAGAGACGCTCCTCTCATAGACTTACCCCACCGACAGTTGAGTCACACGCAATCCGTCCACTGTCTATCCAAAAAAGGAGCTGAAATGCCGAACGTCGCCGCCAGAGACCTTCACGCCCTGGTCAAGGATATCCTCGTGGCAGCCGGCGCCAGCGAGACGAACGCTGAACGGATGGGAGAGGCGCTGGTCTCGTCCAACATGGCCGGCGTCGACACCCACGGGGTCGTCCCCCTGGCGCTCTACGTCTCCCAGATAAAGAGCGGCGAGCTTGTACCGACGGCATCGCCCGAGATCGTCAAGGAAACGGCCAACTCGGCGCTGGTGAGGGGCAACTGGACCTTCGGCCACGTGGTCGCCGAGTACACAATGAGGCTGGCCATCGACAAGGCCCGAGACCACGATATCGGAATCGCCAGCATGATGGAGTCGGGCCACATCGGCCGGCTCGGCGAATACGCCGAAATGGCCATTGCGGAGGGAATGATCGGATTGGTGCTGGCGGGCGGATACGGCGCGGAGGTCCCCACCGCGGTCCCGTTTGGCGGCCGGGAGGCTGCCCTGCACACCAACCCTGTATCCATGGGCTTTCCCGCTGGTGACGAGACGCCGATGTTCTTCGACTTCGCTACCACGACCATCGCGGGCACAAAAGCTAACCTGGCCAAAAACCGCGGCGAGCAGGTGCCGCCGGGCAGCATGATCGACGACGAGGGCAACTTGACTACGGACGCGTCCGGCTGGCCCGATAGGCGTGCCCTCACGGCCTTCGGGCAGCACAAGGGCTACGCGATCATGCTGGCCAACGAGGTGATGGGCAGGATACTCTCCGACGCCGACTCCTACGCCGACACGGAAAAGGGAGGCGTCACCATGCGGCACCAGGGCGTGACGATGATCGCCATCAAGGCCGACCTGTTCCAGCCGATGGCCCGTTTCGGAGGCCGGGTCGACGACCTGGAGCGTAAGATGCGGGCCCGTGCCGCCGGCCAAAGGGTTTCAGGAGGTGCTGGTGCCCGGCGACCTGGAGGCGAAGGCCAGAGAGTCCAGGAGCAGGGACGGCGTCCCCGTCATGGACGACATCTGGGCGTCGCTGACCGGGCTGGCCGAGGAGTTCGGGGTGGCCTTGCCGAGCGTATCCTAAATCGACGGGCCGGTAGCTCAGTCTGGTCAGAGCATCGGACTTTTAATCCGAGTGTCCAG
>CAZGRI010000004.1:0-10772 GCA_964528205.1 uncultured Dehalococcoidia bacterium
CTTTGGATAGAGCGACCGACTTGCGGTGGTTGTTGTCGGTCGAGCCCGCGATAACGGCGGCACGGTCCCCGACCTCCTCCTTGACCTCGGCGAACAGCCGGACCTTCTCTTCGTCCGACATGGCCGGTGACTCGCCGGTGGTGCCGCCGATAACCAGTCCGTCGGTCCCGGAGTCGATGAGACCGCGAGCCAGCTTACGCGCCTGTCCGTAGTCTATCTCGCCCTCGTCGGCGAAGGGCGTGATCATCGCCGTTAACAGCCTTCCAAACTCGACCATGGTGATACCCTCCCTTCTCGATTATGCGCCTTATGCGGTCTGTAGGGGCGTTCAATTGAACGCCCCTACGTTCGTGGGTTGTATGGTCGTGTGGTTGTCGCGGCCTCGACTACGCGCTCCGCCGTGGGGCCAGCAGTAGCCCGCGGCTGAGAACCTCCTCTGCGATCTGGATTCCGTTCAACGCCGCACCTTTCCTGAGGTTGTCGGACACGAGCCACATGGCGATGCCGTTGGGGTGGGACATGTCCCGCCGGATGCGTCCTACGAACACCTCGTCCCGGCCCTCAGCGTCCACCGGCATTGGGTATACTGCCTCCTCCGGCTCATCCACGACCGACACGCCAGGAAAGCCTGACAGGATCTCCCGGACCTCGCCGGGGCCAATGGGATGGGTGAACTCCACGTGAAGAGCCTCGCCGTGGCTGACCATGACCGGCACGCGAACACAGGTCGCCGACACCCGGAGCTCCGGCGCGTGGAGGATCTTCCGGGTCTCATAGAGCATCTTGAGCTCCTCCCGCGTATAGCCGCTCTCGCTGAACGGCTCGATGTGCGGTAGGGTGTTGAATGCGATCTGGTGCGGATACGCCGATGGAGAGGCCGCCTGGCCGTCCAGGACCTGTGGGGTTTGGGTCCGCAGCTCCTCCATGGCCGCCTTGCCAGTGCCCGAAACCGACTGGTATGTGTCGGCGACGACCCGTACGACGGGATTGACGTCGTGCAGGGGCTTAAGCGCCATCACCATTGGGGTCGTCGAGCAGTTGGGGACCGAGACGATCCCTCGGTGGTCCAGTATGTCGTCGCCGTTGACCTCGGGGACGACCAGCGGCACCTCCGGGTCCATTCGGAAAGCGGCACTCTTGTCGATCACCAGTGCGCCGCGCTGCACTGCCAGCGGTGCCAGCTCGAGGCTCACGTCGCCGCCCGCCGCTATGAAAACGATGTCGACCTCGCCCAGCAGCTCGGGGGTCGCCAGCTCGATGGTCAGCTCCCGGCCGTTGACCGCCAGCCGCTTCCCCACCGACCTCTCGGACGCACAGAGTCGGATGGAGCTGGCCGGGAACCCGCGCTGCTCCAGTATTTGGAGGAGGACCTGGCCCACCGCCCCGGTGGCGCCAATTACAGCGATTCGAGGGCCTTCCAAAACCGATACCTCCGCATGCTCGGAGTGGTAGTGCAATGATAGCGATTCCAGGACGATAAATCCATTGGACGGCTGCGTCGGCCGGCTCGGACTGCGCCGTTCTCGCCGGTGCCCGTCGGGCAGCCGGGACCGGAATGGAGCCTGGTGAGGACCGGGGCTACAGCCCCATGATGTTTTCGAGGCCCACCGTCAGGCCCTTGGACTTGACGGCCTGGCGGATGGCCATGACGACCCCGGGCATGAAGCCCTCGCGGTTGATGGAGTCGTGCCGGATCGTCAGAGTCTGGCCCAGGGCGCCGAACACCAGCTCGTGGTGCGCCATCCGGCCCGGCATGCGGGCGCTGTGGACGTTTACCCCCTGGTAGACACCGCCTCGGGTGCCGGCCAGAGTCTCCTTCTCGGCCGCTGGAGAGGTGAACCCGCCGCCCTTGCCATCGACGGCGGCCCGCGCGATGGCAAGCGCCGTTCCCGACGGTGCGTCGATCTTGGCCTCGTGGTGCATCTCGGTGAGGTCCGCGTAGTCGAAGAAGCGTGCCGCGACCCTGGCCAGGTGGATCATCAGCACCCCGCCCATGGCGAAGTTGGGGGCGACAATGATGCCGACGTCGTGCTCTCGGGCCAGGCTGTCGGCCTCTTCGAGGTTAGCGTCGGTGATGCCTGTCGTTCCCACCACCACGTTGACCTTGTGAGCCGAAGCAACGCGCATGGCCTTCATGGTGGCATCTGCTACGGAGAAGTCGACGACGACATCCGCGCCGTCGACCACGTCCTGGAGCGCGTTGGACTGCGGGACGGAGCCGGAGCCGTCGGGCAGGGGATAGGAGCCCGGTTCCAGGACCGTGTCCGCGGCCCCCACCGGGGTCAGGTCGGCTTCACCGCACACCGCGCTGACCACCTGGCGACCCATTCGTCCCGCCGCACCGTGGACAACGACCTTGATGGGTTCCATGATCAGCCTCCCGGAGTTGATAGCCTTTTGTCCGCCATTACCTCGGTGAGGGAAAATTCGTGAGGGGCGTACCGACTAGTGCGGTCCCCTGCGAGGGGGCGGCCGTCCGCCGCCCGGCCGTGGTCCTCCCCCTCTCCGCCCTCCGGGTCGGAACCCCTGCGGCCTGTACCCGCCCCGGTCGCCGCCCTGCCGGTCACGCGATCCATCCGGGCGACTGTCGCCTGACCGGGGCCCGCCGTTACCCGCCCCCGGAGGTCGGTCCACGCCCGCCTGACCTCCCCCTTCGGAGCCCTCCTGGGCCGAGTCCTCCAGCAACGCCCGGCGTGAGAGATTGATGCGGCCCATGGAGTCGATCTCCTTGACCACAACCGTGACCTCCTCGCCGAGGTCCACCACGTCCTCGACACTGGGCACGTGATGGTTCGCGAGCTCGCTTATGTGCACGAGCCCGTCCCGCCCCGGTAGGATCTGCACGAAGGCGCCGAAGTCCATCAGCCGGACGACCTTGCCTGTGTAGATGTCACCGACCTTCACCTCTCGGGTCAGGTCCTCGATCATGGCGACGGCCCTGTCAGAGGCCTCAGCGCTCGTGGAGCCGACCGTAACCGTGCCGTCGTCCTGGACGTCCACCGTGGCTCCCGTCTCCTCGACGATGCCGCGGATGATCTTGCCACCCGGGCCGATGACGGCTCCGATCTTCGCCACAGGGATGCTCAACTGGGTCATACGGGGAGCGTACTGGCTCATCTCGGAGCGCGTCTCTCCGATCGTCTGGCTCATGTGGTCGAGAAGCTGGAGACGGGCTTCGCGGGCCTGCTCCAACGCGTCCCGCACCACGTCGAAGCCAATGCTCTTGACCTTGATGTCGAGCTGGATGGCGGTTATGCCGGTGGCCGACCCGGCGACTTTGAAGTCCATGTCACCGACATGGTCCTCCAGCCCCTGGATGTCGGTCAGGGTGACGTACCGGCCGTCGTCTCCGGCAACGAGGCCCACGGAGATGCCGGCGACCGGCGTCTTGATGGGCACGCCTGCGTCCATAAGCGCCAGCGTGGCGGCGCAGACGCTCGCCATCGACGTGCTGCCGTTGGAGCTCAGCGCCTCGCATACGACTCTGAGGGTGTACGGGAAGTCCGCTTCCTCCGGCAGCACGGGGGTCAGCGCCTTCTCGGCGAGCGCCCCATGCCCTATCTCTCGTCGGCCCGGTGAGCCTACCCTGCGGACCTCGCCTACAGAGTAAGGGGGGAAGTTGTAGTGCAGCATGAATCGCGTCGAGTCCTTCGGGCTGAGCGTGTCCAGTTTCTGGGCATCCCCAACCGATCCCAGCGTCGCGATTCCCAGGATCTGCGTCTCGCCTCGGGTGAACAGGCCGCTACCATGTGTGCGCGGAAGCAAGCCGACCTCGGACGAGAGCGGCCTGATCTCGCGTGCGCCCCGGCCGTCGGGGCGGCTGCCGCCGGACAGGACCTGCTCTTTGAATCCCTCTTCCAGCACCGTCTCGAAGGCGTCCCGCAGCTCACGGGATTCGAACTCTCCGGCCAGGCTTTCGATGACCTCGGAGCGCAGCTCGTCCAGCCGCTGCGTCCGCTCTTCCTTGTTGCCGGGGGCGCCAAGAGCGTCCTTTAGCCGGCCGCCGACTGTCTCAGACATCCGGCGGTCGAGCCCCTCTGGCCGCTGTTTGGCTTCGAACTCTCTCTTGGGCTTACCGGCCGACCTGATGACCTCGTCCTGGAGGTCTATCGTCCTGAGGTTGACCTCCTGCGCCCGCTCGATCGCCTGGAGCATCAGCTCCTCTGACAACTGGTTGGCGCCGGCTTCCATCATGACGATTCCGTCCCTGGAGCCTGCGACGACCACCTGCATCTCGCTCGACTCGAGCTGATCGTACGTTGGAAAGATGACGAGCTCGCCGTCGACGTATCCAACCGTCGTGGCGGCTATGGGACCAAGAAAGGGGATGTCGGAAACTGACAGGGCGGCGGAGGCCCCTATGATCGCCAGCGGGTCCAGCGGGTACTCCTGGTCCGTGGAGAGCGGCGTCATGATGACCTGTACTTCGTTGCGGAACCCTTCGGGGAACAGCGGTCGAATCGGCCTATCGGTGAGCCTGGCAATCAGTACCGCGTGGCTGCTGGGGCGGCCCTCCCTGCGGAAGAAGCTGCCGGGGATCTTGCCCCTGGCATAGAGCCTCTCCTCGACCTCCATCGTAAGCGGGAAGAAGTCGATGCCCTCTCTCGGCTTGCTGGTGGTGGCGGTGACGAGCAGCACGTTGTCACCGTAGCGCACGACCACGGAGCCGTTGGCTTGCTGAGCCAGCTTACCGGTCTCGATCGAGAGAGTCTTCGAACCAATAGATAAAGAGTTACTAGACGACATGGGAATGAGAATCCTCCTGCGGAACCCGGAAAACAGAACGCTAGCACCCCGTCAGGATGCTATCGTCGGAGACCTAGTTGCGCGATGAGAGCCCGATATCGGCCGACGTCCTCGTTATTGAGGTACCTAAGCAGCCTTCGCCGCCGGCCAACCATCTTAAGGAGGCCGCGACGCGTGGACTCGTCGTGGTTGTTGACTCTGAGGTGTTGAGTCAGCTCGCCTATGCGGGCCGTGAGTACAGCAACCTGTGTTTCGGTCGAGCCTGTGTCGTTTTCGTGTCTTCGATACCGGCTGATAACCGCCTGCTTCTCAGGCTTGTCCAATCCCGTCTCCTGGGGTCCCTCTTACCTCTTAGATTTTGTACTTGCCGAGAATTCTAGCATGTTCGCAGGGCGCCCGCAATTCGGACTCCCGCACGACAGTGGATGCATCGGGTTGCGAAAGTCCTCGGACATCAGGCCGAAGGGTCGCCCCCATCCGCCGAAGCTCAAACCAGCTCGGTCAGGAATGCGGTAACCGCGCGCTCGAAGCCCGCCGGATTGTCGCCCATCACAAGGTGGCCGGCGCCGTCCACCGTCGCCAGCCGGCCGTCGGGCATTCGGCGGACCATCTCGGCCGCCGTATCTTGGTCCACGACGTCGCTCTGTCCGCCTCGTACCACCAGCGTGGGGCACTGGAGGCTCTCTATGTGCCCCCAAAGCTGGGCGACGAGGTCGGCGCCGGGCAGAGCCGAGCGTCTTCCGGTCCGCAGCCTCCTGTCGTACTTCCACGTCCACTTGCCGCTGGGGAGCTGTTTGACGTTATGGCGGATGCTGCCCCTGATCTGTTCGACCGGGCGGCGCGTATTGTACTTTCGGACCCTCTCGACAAAGTCGTCGATCGAGTCGAGCTCGTCATCCTGCTGAACGAATCTCGTTATGTTGGAGGTGCCGGCGCTCCGGGTCTCGGGCGCGGAGTCGACGATGACGAGCGCCCTGGTCTTCTCCGGATGGGTGGCAGCGTACGTAAAGGCGTTACGTCCGCCCATTGACAGTCCGATGAGCACCAGGTCCGTTAGCCCCAGCGCCTCGACAACCGCGTGGATGTCGCTCTGGTAGGCATCGGCCGAGTAGTCGCCGTCGGCGGCCCATTGGGTGTCACCGTGGCCGCGCTGGTCCAAGGCTATGACGCGGAACCTGTCGGACAGGGACAGCGACACGAAGTCCCAGGAGTGGCAGGTCTGTGCGAATCCGTGGAGGAGCAGCACAGGAGGGCTGTCGAGACTGCCCCAGTCGAGGTAATGGAAGCTGAGCCCATTGGCCTGGACCACCCGGTCCTCGGGCGCAGTCTCCTCGGCGACTGTCACTCCCATCGCTCTTGCCGCATCGTAAAGGGACAGCCCCTCACCGCCAGTTTGATCGCTCAAGTGTCAGTCTCCTTTGCATTCGGCTGCCTGCTCGAAACAGCCTATTGCCTAGCCGCCTGTGGTCGGTGCTTCCTGGACTCGACGACCACTGCCGGAGGCGTGCTCGAACCGCTGCAGCAGGGCCCCCAGGTTGCGGACCTGGCGGTTGACCATTGCCGGACCCAGTGCGAACACACTGACAGCCAGACCACCCACCGCTATGGCCGCCGGCGCGCCGATGAAGCTAGCGATTGCGCCCGCCTGCATGCCTCCCAGCGGCATCATGCTCCAGGTGATTCCGAAGAAACCCATCACTCGACCACGCATGCGGTCGGGCACCATCACCTGGAGCGCGCTCATCACCGAGATCATATAGACGGAGTTGAAGACGCCAGCGATGAACATGATGCCGAGGGCCAAAATGTAAGAGCCGATGATGTCCGAGGTCAGCCCGAAGGCCGCGATGGACAGGCCGAACATGACTGCTCCGCCGATAAGAAGCATGCCCTTGCGGCGGACGTTTGTGATTGAGCTCAGCCATATCGTCGTGATCAGCGCGCCGATGCCGCCGGCGCTCAACAGGGCGCCGTAGGCCTCGGGTCCCTGTCCCAGGATGTCTTCCGCGAAGACAGGCATCAAGACCACGTAGGCCATCCCGAAGAAGCTGTTGAAGAAGGTCATGCCGATCAGGAATGAGAAGACGGAGTTGTTCTTGATGAACCGGACGCCCTTGAGGATTTCGTGGCCCGTCCCTCCGGTCGCCCCGGCGGGCATCTTCGGCGTCTTGAGCGTGTATATAACTCCTGCCATCACCATGAATCCGGCGCCGGCTACGTAGATCGCGACCCCGATGCCGGCGACTGCGATCAGGAAACCGGCTATCGCCGGGCCGACGATCCGCGTCCCCTGCCATATGGCGGAGTTCAGCGCCACGGCGCTGGTGATGACTTTTCGCTCTATCAAATAGGGGTAGAGGGCCTGCCGGGCCGGCTGGTCGAAGGCCCCCACCCCTCCGATAACAATCCCAATGGCCAGGACATGCCAGACCTGCACCACGTCGAGGATTGTCAGCGTCGCCAGGAGGAATATCACCGCCGCAAGGACCAGCTGGGTCACGAAGATCAGGCGCTTCTTGTCGAGCTTGTCCGCCAGGACCCCCCCAAACAGATTGAATGCGATGGCCGGTACCGCGTTGGCGAGGCCGACATAGCCAAGGTAGAGGGGTGAGTCCTCCAGCGTGTGGACAAGCCAGAACTGACTGGCCTGCAGCATCTGATAGCCGGTGACGGAGGCCAACGAGCCCAGCCAGTACGACCGGAACGCGGGGTACTTGAGCGCCGGCGGTACAGCTATGGAGAGACGGCGGCGCGGTCGTGCCGTCGTTACGTCGTGCTGCGTCTTGTGGCTCCTGGTGCGATGGTTGTGGCCGCGTCGGGCTGAAGACCGCGCGTCCGGGCCGAATTCACGGGCGGACCTGAAATCGAGATAGCTCGGGCGCTACTTGAACAGCGCGGCCATCCGCTCTCCGACAATCTCGGCCTCGCCGTCCGCCAGCCCGAACACGTGTATGTCCATCCAGTCCTCGTCGTCCCGTACCCTGGTCCAGATGGGAGGGTCCCCCTCCTTGAGCCTGTCCATGACCTGGTAGACCGTAAGTCCGGCTCTTGATGGATCGACTTCGACGTGGACTCCGAAAGCCATATGTCCGATCACATTGTCGATCATCTCGGCGTTGACGCCGTCGATACCCCTCAGGGACCGTATGATCGTCTGGCTCTTTCGCTCGGCGTCCGCGAGTCGCTCCTCGTGGTTCAGGGTCATCCAACGCTTCACGGCGGCCACGACCCCAACCATCTCCTGGCGGTCGATCTTGTGTGGCCTGCCGATGCCGCGGACGCGCCTACCCTCGTAGCCCACGAACGACTGGAGGGAGATCTTGTGGACGGTCTCCTCGGTGCCGAGCGCGAGGCCGGAGGAGTGCGGAGCGCCCATGTACTTTGCGGCGATGCACTGGAAGTCGGCGCCCATTCTGATGTACTTGCCGAAGTTCTCCAGCGGGTAGATCTGTCCGGCGGCGTCCACGAGCACGGGCACGCCGTGCGCGTGGGCGACTTCGATGGTCGCCTCCAGGGATAGCGCACTGGGGTCCGGGCTCTGCTCCACGGCGTAGTAGTGGACCGCCGCCGTGTTTGCGCCTATGGCCTCCTCCAGGTCCTGTGTCGTCGTCTTCTCGGCCGATCCGAACTCCACAAGCCTGGCGCCCGATGCCTCGATGCACCGGTCATACCAGTACCGCTGCCGCTTCTGTATCAGGACCTCGTTCTTCATCCCCGTGGTGTCCGGGAGCTGCTGGATCTTGTCATCGTCGTCCCCCGCCATACAGGCTGCGGCGGCCAGAGTGAGAGCCGAACCGGCCCCTGAGGTGATGTATGCGGCGGGCACGTCCGCCATCTGTGCGATGACGGCGCCGGCCTTCTCCTCAAGCTCCATAAGAGGAATGTAGGCGCTATCGGCCCGCTCCATCGCCTCTTTGACCTCCGGAACGGGTGTGGAGCCTCCCAACAATGTCACACTGCCGACGGCGTTTATGACGGGCGTCGCGCCCAGCTCCCGGTAGACCTCGCCCCAGCTCTCCTGCGTCATGTCGTCCTCCGTCGTTCTTGAAGTTTCGAGCGTTATGTTTCCGAAGCCTAGAGGTAGGGCGAGCCCGGAGATCAGCCGGCGGATGGCGCCGTCTCAGGCTCTGTCTCTGAGAGCGACTCGGGTATGGTGAGGTGGAACGAGGAGCCTTCACCCGGCCGAGACTCGACCCACATTCGACCGCCGTGCCGCTCGACGATCTTTTTGCAGATGGCGAGCCCGATCCCCGTGCCGCCGTACTCGGACCTGCTGTGGAGCCGCTGGAAAATCGCGAATATCCGCTCGTAGTGGTTCGGCGCGATGCCGATGCCGTTGTCAGCGACCCAGAGCTCCCACTCGTCCTTCGCGCGGCGGGCCCCTATGTGCACATCAGGACACCTGTCGCCTCTAAACTTGAGGGCGTTCCCAATCAGGTTTTGGAACACCTGCATAAGCTGTCCGCGATCTGCCATCACTGTCGGCATCTCGTCCTTGGTGACGGCCGCACCGCACTCCTCCGCGGCTATCTCTAGGTTCCCCAGAGCTTCCTCGACCACCACAGAGCAGTCCGTGGACTCAAAAGGCTTAGCTTCAGTGCCGACGCGAGAGTAGGCCAACAGGTCGTTGATCAGCGCCTGCATCCTCTGGGCGCCGTCGACTGCGTAGTGGATGAAGTCGTTGGCGTCGTCATCCAACCTGTCCTGATAGCGGCGCGCCAGGAGCTGAACGTAGCTGGACACCATCCGAAGCGGCTCTTGGAGATCGTGTGACGCCACATATGCAAACATCTCGAGCTCCGAGTTCGACCGAGCCAGCTCCTCTGCCCGCTGTTCAAGCTGCCGTTCAGCTTCGGTGACAGCCGCGTACAGCTGGGCATTGGCGATGCTCCCGGCGACCTGGCTCGCGACCCGTTCCACCAGCATCGCTTCGGCGTCGGAGTAGGTGTTGGGCTTCAAAGAAGACAGGAATATGGCGCCCAGCACCTTGCCCTCGAACATCAGCGGGATCACCATGATCGACCGGAGTCCGCTGTCGACGTGGCGTTGGATGTTGGGGAACCGGCTCAGCCAGTCGCCTGCCGTGGCGTCAGAGATGACTACCGGCGCCCGAGTCCGAATCACCTCGCCGCTGAGCGTGTTTCTCGATGAGCGGCGCAGTCTGTTTGGGCCGCGACTGGCGATCCCACTGCGGTACACGTTGGAGAACATGCCTGACTCCGGGTCCACGATGTTGATGGTGACCACGTCAAAGGGCAGCATCCCCTTCAGTTTACCGGCGAACTGCTCGTACACTGTGTCGATGTCGAAGGAGGAGCTCATGATGCGCCCGATCTCCGACATTCCCTCGTTCTCTGCCGCTAGCCGATTGGCGATTGACTCGCTCTCTTGTAGCGCCTCCTGAGCGCGCTTCAGCGCGGTTACGTCCCGAATGACGCTCTGGTACCCTATGACGCTCCCATCTGGGCCGTGCCTGGCGATCGTCGTGACCAGGCAGTCGATGATGCTTCCGTCTTTCCTGCGCAGGGGTATCTCGTAGTCTTGGACTGCGCCCTTCTTTGCAGCCTCGGCTCTCAACGCCGCCCTCTGCGCCATGTCGGTGTATACGTCGCTGACCTTCAGATGCTCGGCCTCCTCCTGTTTGTAGCCGAACATGTCGAGGAACGCCTGGTTGACGAGGTCGTAGCTGTCTCCCTCTATGGAGCTGACGGTCATGGCGACCGGCGACTCGTGAAACAGTGAGTGGTACCGGCGCTCGCTTGTCCTGAGCTCCCACTCAGCCTCCCGGCGAGCTTCGATCTCCTGGGCGAAACTGTCGGCGATCCGGTTCAGACCTGACCCCAGCTCGTCCAGGCCATCGACGGTATGGGAGAGCGGCACGCGTGCCGTGAGGTCCCCGTTCGCGATGCGCGACATCACGTCCAGTATCTCTTGAGCGGCTGGATCTGTCTTCTTTATGGTCTTTGCCATCGCACGCCCATCTGGCGTCGCGGTGTCCGGCGCCAGGGCCGTAGTCACGGCGCGAT
>CAZGRI010000004.1:10786-43666 GCA_964528205.1 uncultured Dehalococcoidia bacterium
AGTGGACTGAGCAGCCCCCGTTCCACTCCGTTGTGATGCCCGGCACAAAGTTGACAAAGATACCAGGCGCGATATAACGTCCAACAGAGCGATTGCGCGGCCATCGAGTGCGAAGCGCCTGCATTGCTCAATCAATCCAAGTCCAAAGGGCAGTCCACTAGTAGTTGGTTGGATATCTCCACATGAGCAATCAGACAGTGACTCAAAGACCGATGAGCACCAAGAGCGGACGGGTATTCGAAATACTGGTCGTCGAGGACAATCCCGGAGACGTCAGGCTTCTCCAGGAGACCTTCAGGGACTCCCCTCACGATGTCAGGTTTACTGTTGCGGAAGACGGGGAAGCCGCTATGGACACTCTGACGGGGAACGAAGACTCGCTTACGCCGGACCTGATACTTCTCGACTTGAACCTCCCAAGAAAGGACGGACGCCAGGTCCTCAGCGAGATCAAGCACGACCCGGCGCTTAATAGGATCCCGGTCGTAGTCCTCACCTCGTCGCAGGCCGACAAGGACCGCATGTACTCCGAGCAGCACCACGCCGACGGCTACTTCAACAAGCCTATCAGCGCCAGCGCAATGAACAAGCTGGTCCAGGCACTGACCGTCTACTAGCTTCCCCCCTTCTGATATCTCTCCCGACCCGGAAGGGGCCTTACTCGCTTTGCCGTTCCTGGGAGATGTGGGATCAGTCCCTGCAGGAGGTTGCTATCATGACCATGGGGACACCGGAACGACCGATCGAATTGCTGCTGGTAGAAGATAATCCGGGGGACGCACAGCTAACGAGAGAGATACTCAAGGAGTCGAAGTTCGTATCCAACATCTCGCTGACCGAGGACGGGGAGCAGGCATGGCCTTCCTGAAACGAGAGGGAGAGTACGCCGACGCCCCGCGGCCGGATATGATCCTCCTGGACATGAAGCTGCCGAAGAAGGACGGCGCAGAGGTCCTGGAGGAGATCAATCAGGAACCCGACCTCAAGAGCATCGCGGTCGTGATCTTAACGGGCACTGAGGCGGAAAGAAGCATCCTTCAGAGCTACAACATCCCGCCGAACCGCTACTTCCGCAAGCCGATAGAAGTCGCCCGCTTCGACACGGCGGCTACCCAGATCCGAGCGTTCAGCAGGGAGCCGATACGCCTGGGTGAGCCTCCTCGCGACGAGGGCAGCGCTGAAGCGGCACCGAAAACGAAGCGATGGTGGTGGCCCTTCGGATAAGCCTGCGGTCGGGCGGACGTGCCGTGCCAGACGAGACTACCGGAAGGGACGGGGGCGGGCTTGCCCGAGGGTCGCGAAAGGCCACCGTTGGCGTAGAGGCGCCGGCTTGCGGCGGTGAGGTGGACCAGACCTCCGGAGCCCGAAGTCCGGTAACGGCTGTGCCGGCCTAGCTGCGCACTGCGTCATGCGGGGGGAGGCGCGACTCTCCCCGAGGCTACCCCTCGCTTAGCTGACCTTCGCGTGGCCGTTCCTGATCTGGAGCTCGTTTATGACGGTCTCCTTGTCGGTGTCGTCGGACCACGGCGTGGGGAGCTCGTTGGAGCCGAACATCCTGATAATCTGCTGGTCCGGCTCGCCGCTAAGGAAGTGGGTGGTCATCCAGACCCCGTCCTTCAGGACCACCTTGATCTCCTTGTTCTCCTCGCCGCTCCATCCGAAGCTGACGTAACTCATCTCGCCTCTCCTTGGTCCTCGGACTTGAACTGGGACTCTGTCGGCCCATGCCTGGTCGCATTTTGGCAAGGCCCAGCTTACAACGGCGTGGCTTTCCGGGCAACCCCAGAGTAAAGACAAAGCGAGGCCCCAGGGAGTTGGGGGCTCCGAACATGGATATGCCCCCCCAAACTCTCCCCGGGTCCTCGCTGCGCGGTCTCTCTGGTGTCTAGTAGTCCATCGGAGGGGCTGGGGGCATAGCCGGCTGCTCCTCCTTGATGTCGGTTATCAGGGACTCGGTCGTCAGCACCATTGCCGCGACACTGGACGCGTTCTCGATCGCGGCGCGGGTCACTTTGGCCGGGTCCATGATGCCTCGCTCGAGCAGGTGCGTGAACTCACCGACCTCGGCGTCATAGCCCCAGTCGCCATCCGCCTTTACGCTCTCGGAAAGGATCACCTCGCCCGAAACGCCCGTGTTGTCACAGATGAGCTTCAGCGGCCTCTCGAGGGCTGTCTTCAGGATGGTGATGCCCGTGCTCTCGTCGCCACTCAAGTCGAGGGAGTCGAGAGCGGAGCGAGCACGGATCAGCGCGATTCCGCCGCCGGGCACGATGCCCTCTTCCACGGCGGCCCGGGTGGCCGACAGGGCGTCCTCCACCCGCTGCTTCTTCTCCTTCAGCTCCACCTCGGTCGAAGCGCCGACTTTGAGGATGGCTACTCCGCCCGACAGCTTGGCCAGCCGTTCCTGCAGCTTCTCCCGGTCGTAGTCGGAAGTGGTCTCCTCGATCTGCGCCTTGATCTGGTTGATCCGTCCCTGAATGGCCTCTTCGGAGCCGGCACCTCCCACGAAGGTCGTGTCCTCTTTGGTCGCAACGACGCGTCGGGCCCTGCCCAGGTCATCAACCGACACCGAGTCGAGCTTCCGGCCGACCTCCTCGCTGATAACGATGCCACCGGTCAGTGTCGACATGTCCTCGAGCATTGCCTTGCGGCGGTCTCCGAACCCGGGCGCTTTCACCGCCAGGATATTCAGGGTCCCCCGAAGCTTGTTGACCACCAGCGTGGCCAGCGCCTCGCCCTCCAGGTCCTCGGCGACGATTACGACGTTCTTGCCCACCTGAAGTATCTTTTCCAGCGCGGGCAGCAGGTCGGCGACGGCCGAGATCTTCTTGTCGGTGATCAGGATGTAGGGGTCTTCGATGTCCGTTTCCATGCGCTCCTGGTTCGTGATGAAGTAGGGCGAGATGTAGCCGCGGTCTATCTGCATCCCCTCGACGAACTCTTGCTCGAAGCTGATGCCCTTGGACTCCTCGACGGTGATGACGCCGTCTTTGCCGACCTTCTCCATAATGTCGGCTATCAGGTTCCCCATCTCGTCGTCGTGGGCCGAAAGCGAGGCGACCTGCGCGACCTTGTCTCTACCTTCCACCGGCCTCGACATCTCCTCGACCGATTGGCGGAGGGCGCCTACGCCCTTCTCGATGCCGCGTTTGAGGGCCATGGGATTGGCGCCCGCGGCGATGTTCTTGAATCCCTCGTGGATAATGGCCTGGGCCAGGACCGTCGCGGTGGTTGTCCCGTCGCCGGCGACGTCGTTCGTCTTGCTGGCCGCTTCCTTAAGGAGCTGGGCGCCCATGTTCTCGAACGGGTCCTCCAGTTCGATCTCCTTGGCGATGGTAACGCCATCGCTGCACACCTGGGGCGGGCCGAACTTCTTGTCCAACACGACGTTCCGACCCCTGGGACCAAGAGTTACTCCCACGGTGTCCGACATCGTGTCGATGCCGCGCTTCATGGCGGCCCGGGCCTCCTCGCTAAACGTAAGCTGCTTCGCCATTCTGGTTCTCCTTCTCTTACTTCGTTACGACTGTTGTGTCTTGATCGGTCGGGGCTGTCCTACTTCTTGAAAAGTATGTCGTCCTCGCGTAGCACCAGATACTCGGTCTCCCCCTCCTTGTACTCCGTGCCGCCGTACTTGGAGTAGACGACCGTGTCGCCCACAGAGACCTCCATGGGCACGCGGTTGCCGTCGTCTGTCAGCTTGCCGGGGCCGACCGCGACGACCGTTCCCTCCTGTGGCTTCTCCTTGGCGGTATCGGGGATGTATATGCCCCCGGCGCTCATCTGCTCGTCCGACTCCTGGGGTTCGACCACCACTCGGTTCCCCACTGGCTTGAACGTGACCGCTGACTTCGTCGTCATCCCGATGGACCTCCATTCACTGCTAAATCGCTCCGCTTTAGCAGTCTCCGTCCGAGACTGCCAACGGTTAGTGTAGGACACGGCGAGCGCTTCGTCAACAGCAAAAGCCCAGGCTCGTGGCCCGCCATCCGCGTTGACAGGGAGCGCTCGGGGCACCTAAACTCGCCGTGCCTGGCTGGCGTCCGAAATGCCCAGCCAGCGTGTCCGACAAGGGGACGGCCGCATGCGGAGAATTATAGGTCACTACGAGACCAGACCCGGGCCCCGACCTGAGGACGCGCCTATAGACTTTCCAGTGGCCAGAGACCTGGAGACTGTGCCAGGCGGACCCACCAGGCCCGACGAGGTCACCTATTATAGCCGGGAGGAGCCCCTGGAGAGCGTCGCGGTGGACGAGAGCGCCTCGGTCGAGTGGGCAAGCGAGGTCCGCAAAGAGTCGTGGCCCGAGGTTGCCGAGCTCTACGAGCGTCACGTCGAGAGAACCGCACCGCTGGTCGAGTGGGTCAAGTCGGTGGGCGACCTGGACCCCACCGGAACGCCAACGGGTGAGGATGTCACCGAGGCCCTGCGCACGAAGGCCCGGGAGCTCGGCTACGGCGAAGTCGGCTTCACGAAGTTCGACCGGCGCTACGTCTACCAGAGCAGAAGGACCGATTTGAAGTCCGGCCTGCCCAATGCCGTCTGCCTGGCCCTGGAGCAGGACTACGAGGCCACTCAGACCCTGCCGAGCCTGGAGGCGGAGGAGGCCCACGGCGCGACCTACGAGCGACAGGGAGAGTTGGTCAAACAGCTGGTCGACTACATCCGCTCACTGGGCTACCGGTGTCAGGTGTCAGGCCCGACCTGGTTCCTGGGCCCGGTGATACCGATGTTCGTAGCCGCGGGTCTCGGCCAGCTCGGGCACAACGGCCAGCTCCTCTCACCCCACTTCGGCTCTCGCGCCAGGCTCCAGATCGTCTTGACCGACGCCAGGGTCACGCATGACAGCCCGGTCGACTATGGGGTCCACAACTTCTGCCGCGGATGCCAGGTGTGCGTCACCAGGTGTCCCGGCCGCGCCCTCAGCGGCCAGCAGATCTGGTACCGGGGGGTCGAGAAGGCAAAGCTGGTCTTTAAGCGATGCCGGCCAGTGATGGCCAGGTATTCGGGCTGCGGCGTGTGCATGAAGGTGTGTCCCATCCAGCGATACGGAATGAAGCCTGTGATGGAGCACTACGTCGCAACGGGCAAAGTCCTGGGGATGGGTACAGACAACCTGGAGGGCTACTCGCTTCCCGACAAGGGCTACTTTCCCCCCGGTCGTCGGCCCAGCTTCGACCCGGAATTCTTCGACATGCCTCGGGGACGTATCGAGGACCAGGTCATCGACCGGTTCAAAGAGCGCCTGGCAGCGAATGGTACAGGTGAGAGTGACGACGGCGAGACGTGGCAGGAGCTGAAGATTGACCTGGAACGGGCTGTCCAGCGCCAAGACACCATCGTCGACATGGGCATGGACGCGGTCTGACACCTGCCGCCAGAGGTACGGACCGCGCCGGTCGTACCTCACCGCACACATCGTGTCGCTCTATGGCCGATCAGCGCCACGCGTGAGGGTGTAGGGACGGTTCGCGAACCGTCCCCACGGCTTGACCTGCGTGCTACACCATGATGCGTGAAAAGAAGTCGGGGACACCCTTGACCCCGGGCCTGAGGCGGAACAGACCGCCTGCGCCGGGGCCGTGCTCCGCCCTGTCGTCGCCTCCGATGGTCGTGACGTAGAGCTCGTCCATGTCGCGGCCGCCGAAGGCGCAGCTCGAGACCATCTTGGCGGGAAAAGCCACCGACAGGTCTTCTACGCCGTCGGGCGTGTAGCGGACCAGAGCGGACCCGCCGGCTCTCGCAGACCATACGTAGCCGTCGGCGTCCACCGTCATCCCGTCCGGGATGCCCTCGCCCTGCGTCTCGACGAAGACCCGCTGGTTGGTGATGTCGCCCGTCTCCCGGTCGTAGTTGAACAGGTAGATCCTGCGAGCGTAAGAGTCCGTGTAGTACATCCGCCTCCGGTCGGGCGTGAAGCCCAGGCCGTTGGAGAGCCCGATCCCGTCCAGCAGCTTGGTCAGGGTGCCGTCGGTGTCCAGGCGGTAGAGCCTGGCCGAGCCGTCGTTGTCCGGCATCGTGCCGCAGAACACCCGACCTGATGGGTCCGCTATGACGTCGTTGAAACGCTCGTCACGTTCCTCCGGTATCTCATCGATCAGGTAGTCGAGCCGGCCATCTCTCAGCACCGCCACCGCTCCCTTGTCCATGAACAGTAGGAACGCGCCGTCCTCCTGCATCGTATAGCCGCCTATCGACGAGGGGCCCTGATAGAACTGCTCGTGCTCTCCCGTTTCGGGGTCGTACCGGAAGAGGCGACCCTGGGGAATGTCTGCCCAGTACAGCCGCTTCTCGATGGGATGCCACATCGGGCCTTCTCCCACGTGGTTTTTGTAGTCGGCGATCAGCTCAGGCTCCACAATGCACCTCCATGAAAGACGAGGACGAAGGCTGGCGCCTTCGCCTCGCTAGATTGCGTGTGACTGATGTACTAGCGATTCTGAGCCGTGTCAAGCGGTCAATCGTCGGCGATCGGCTATATGTCCTCCGGCAGCCTCATTATCGCAGAGAGGCCGCCGTCGACGACGATGTGCGCCCCTGTCATGTAGGACGACATGTCTGACGCCAGGAACAGAGCGACGTGCGCGATGTCCTCAGGCTGTCCGTAGCGATTCAGCGCACACATCCCGGCGATCCGCTCTCGCCTTTCGGGGTCTATCGGTCCCGAGATGCCTGTTTCGACCGCTCCGGGCAGGATAGCGTTGACCCTGATCGTTGGCGCATAGTCGGCGGCCATCGCTCGCGTCAGAGCCAGGACGCCGCCCTTGGCCGCCTGGTAGGCGACGTGGGACGCGTAGCCTCGGATGGAGTGGACGGAGCCCGTGACGACGATCGCACCGCCGCCGTCCGCAAGCATCCGGGGAGCCGCGTGGTGAGCGATCATCCACGTCGCCTTCAGGCATACGTCCAGGATGCTATCCCAATGGGACTCGTCGATCTCCTCGGCGCGTCCCTGGGGAGTGTAGCCGGCGTTGCTGTACACGATGTCAATGCGGCCGTACCGGTCGTAGGCGAACTCGACCATCGTCCGTACCTCGTCCATGACCCCAACGTCGGCTTTCACGAACGCCGCGTCCCCGGCGACGCTAACGATGCTCTCCACGGTTTCGCCTCCGCCTGTCTCGTTGATGTCGGCCACGATCACCCTGGCCCCCTCGCGGGCGAACAGCTGCGCGGTAGCGCGGCCTATGCCCGAGCCGGCTCCGGTGACCAGCGCAACCTTGTCATTGAGTAACATGGGTCCATCTCCAGTCAGGAGCTCATCTCTGGAATGCGTCGAGCCCGGCTTGGACGGCCTTGACCATCAGCGTGTAGTCCGGTCCGTAGCTGAGAAAGTTGATCCCCCTGTCCTGGAGAGCGCGTAGCGTCTCTGGGTCGTTGGCGCTGGTCCCCATCGCCACGCCTGTCTTGCGACCGACATCCAACATGCCCTCCAGGACCGCATCCACCTCCGGCAACGGCAGGTGCAGCGGGTCGGAGCCCAGCGCGATGGACAGGTCGGCAGGGCCGAGATGGAAGGCGTCGACGCCGGGCACCGCGGCTATGGCCTCCAGGTTGTCGACCGCCTCCCTGGTCTCGATTATCAGCGCTACCAGGATGTTGTCGTTGGCCCTGTTGAAGTAGTCCTCGTTGTCCATCGTGTAGCTGGAAGCCCTCAGTGGCCCGAAGCCGCGGGTACCCTCTGGCGGGTAACGCGTGGCGGAGACGATGGCGCGCGCCTCGTCCGCTGTCTTCACCATAGGCACAAGCAGCCCCAGGGCGCCGATGTCTAGCGCGCGCTGGATGAACACGGGGCTGGCGGACGGTACCCTGACCATGGGGATGGTGTCGGTCCCTTTGATGGCCATGAGCATGTGCTCGATCTCAGCCGAGTCCAGACCGTTGTGCTCCGTCTCTATGAGCAGCCAATCGTAGCCGGCCTGGGCCATCAGCTCGGCAACGTTGGGGCTGCCCAATCCGAGGAAACAGCCTATCGCCGGCTTCCCCGACCGCAGCCTCTCCCTTACCCAGTTGGTCCTCATAGTAGTCTAACCTCCGATTTCACTGCCGTGGCCTGCCACTGCTCGTTGATTTAGGTGTACGCCGCCTACCACCGTCTTTAGTGAGGAGTGCGTTGCAATGCCTGTCATACCGAGGAGTCCAGCGACGAGGTATCTGGCGGGGGTGTCTTGAGCGGTCCGCGCCCCTCCCCAGGCTTATACCCGCCCGACCCTCCCTCGGGCTGCGCCCGAACAATGTAACTCCCCACCCGATTCGGGCAGTCGTAAGACACATCGAGGGACCACCATAGTACGACGGCCAAAGAGGCATCGCCTGCGCTGAGCGATCACAGTGCCGCCGAGACGGTCCGCCTAGCATCATAGCCGTCTTCTTCCGGTCGATCAACAGACCTCCTCAGGTCAGCGCGATCGGGTCTATGTCGACCACCCAGCCGGTGGGGACAGTCACCCGGTCCAGCAGCGTGCGGGGCTCCGGACCGCGCAAAATGATGTGCCAGCGGTACCGACCCCTCAGTCTCGGCGGATAGGCGGGCGCCGGCCCGAGAAGATCGACGTCCCAGTGGCCCCAGCTTTCCCTCTGCTCCGCCAGGGCTTCACCCAGCGCCACCGTCTCCCGCTCGCAGACAGCCCTGTTCGTGTGGGAGTGGACCAGGTGAACGAGCCTGCCGAAGGGCGGGTTGGACTGCTCCTGGCGGAAGGCCAGCTCCTCCCGGTAGAACCGCTGGTAGTCCTGGGCGGCGGCCGCCCGTACCGCGTAGTTGTCGGGCTGGTACGTCTGGATGACAACGCGGCCGGGTGCCCGGCCTCGCCCCGCCCGTCCGGCCACCTGGCACAGGAGCTGAAACGCGCGCTCCCCCGACCTGTAGTCCGGGATGTTCAGACCTATGTCCGCCGCGACGACCCCGACCAGCGTTACAGAGGGGAAGTGGAGCCCCTTGGCGATCATCTGAGTGCCCACCAGCACCTGGGCGGCGCCAGACCTGAAGCCCGTAAGCATCTCCTCGTAGGCGCCCGGGCTCCTGGTCGAATCCCGGTCCCACCGCAGGACCTTGACGTCGGGAAACAGGCTCGACACCTCCTCCGCTACGGCCTCGGTGCCGGCCCCATAGTAGCTGAGCCGGTAGCTGCGGCATCTTGGGCACCTGGACGGTGGACGCCGTCTGTATCCGCAGTAGTGGCAGGCCAGCCGGCCATCGGATCTGTGGTAAGTCAGAGGTATGTCGCACCTCCGACACCGGAGGCCGTTCCCGCAGGTGCGGCACTGGACGAATGAGGACAGGCCGCGACGGTTCAGGAACAGTATCGCCTGCTCTCCCTCAGAGAGGCACCGTGTCAACGCCGACGTCAAACGGCGGCTGAAAATGTACCGGTTGCCCTCTCTCAGCTCCTCCCGCATGTCGACGACCGATACGTGGGCCAGCCGCCCTGTTTCGTCGGATGTCGGGACTGATGCCCCGCCGGCCGCCACCCTGTCGGGGAGTTTCAGAAGTCGTATATCCCGACGCAGTCCCCTGTAGTGAGATACCAGGTCCGGGGACGCGCTGCCCATGACGACCACCGCCCCGTTGAGCGCGCTGAGCCTCTCCGCGACGTCCCTTGCGTGGTACCTGGGGCTCGCGTCCTGCTGCTTGTACGTCCACTCGTGCTCCTCGTCGATCACAATGAGGCCCAGGTCGGGCTGCGGCGAGAACACCGCGCTGCGCGACCCGATGACGATACCGAAGTCCCCCGCCTTGATCCTCCGCCACTGGTCGGACCGCTGGCCGGGCGTCAGCCGGCTGTGGAGCAGGGCCACCCGGCCCGGAAACCGCGCCGCAAACCGCTCGACCGTCTGGTGCGTCAAGGCGATCTCCGGCACCATGACGATGGCCCTCTTACCCAGCTCCAGGCACGCCGCCACGGCGTCCAGATATATCTCGGTCTTCCCGCTGCCGGTAACGCCCTCTACGAGGAACGAGCGAGGGGACGCCGAATCGTGACGCAGTACGGCCCGGATCTGACGGGAAACTCCCGCCTGGCGACTGGTGAGGGTGACGGGTGAGGCCGGTGGGAGGTCCATGCCCTCAAGCGGGTCGCGGTAGACCGGCACGCGACTCTTTTGGACGAGACCCTTGTCCAGCAGTGCTTTGACAGCCCCGGCTCCGAACTCCTTGCGCGCATCGCTCAGCGCGATCGGTGACCCTGTTCCGAGGAGCCTGGTTACTAGGGCCGCCTGCCGGGGCGCCCTCTTGGCATCGGTGGCCAGCCAGTGTTCGGCCGGCGCGCGCCCGTCCCTCGGGAGCGTCGCGTACTCTCGATACCGCGGTCCCGGCGGGCTACGGCCGCTGCGCTCGAAACGTACCAGCACCTGCCGGTCCACGAGCCTGCGGACGACAGGCCGGACCCGGTCTCCCAGCGCGCGGAACAGCCTGGCCTCCTCAGCCTCACCTCTCGCGACCACGTAGGCCAGGACCCTCTCTTCGGCCTCCGTCTTCGTGGTGCCGTCGTTCGACGCGGCCGATGGCCCTAGAGACAGGAACGCGCGGGTCCGGACGCGCGTGCCCGGAGGCAGCATCAGCGCCGCGGCTTCGAACAGACTGGACATGTAGTGGCCGCTAATCCATCGAGCAAGCTTTAGCTGGTGTGCCGAGAGATACGGCTCCGGGCTCAGGGCGGTTACGATTTCGCGCGTCTCCGGAACTTCGGGGATCGAGGTCAGGGAGAACACGACTCCTGAGAGCTTACGGGGGCCGAAAGGGACGCGTACGAGATGGCCGGGCCGAACGTCGAGTCCGGCCGGGACCGAGTAGCTGAAGGTTCGGCCGTGGCCGGCCGGGGCGTCGATGGCTACCTCAGCGAACCTCGCCGCACGTCCGGCTTCAAGCCCTCCCGCGCCTGGGCGGCCATTGGTCGCAGCGACGGCGCGAGGGACAGCATTCGGCTTCCCGGGAGCGCTGTCGGCGGCGGACCTCTCGGTCACGTCCGCAGAAAGCCCACCAGCGCCTCGACGAAGGCGTCGGGGTCCTCGACCTGGGGTATGTGCGCGACCCCGGGCAACAGCGCCAGGCGTGCGTTTCCGATGTTGTTGAGCAGGAGCTCCTCGTTGTCGCGTAGCGAGTCAAGCTCTCCGTTGAGGACCAGGGTCCTCCGTGCGCGGACTAGGGGCAGCCGGGACATCACATCGTAGTACGAGAGGGCCTCTGTGAGCTTTCGCACCCACACACCGGCCTGGGCGCGTGACCGGTTGAAGGCCTCCTGCCACTCGCGCTTCGGTTCGGCGAAGACCGTCCACTCGGAGGGGACGTCCAGGGGCTTCGGCCTCGGCATCCACTCATCGTCGAATGCGGCGGCGCCATCCTCCAGGCGTTCTGCTCCCTCTCGCGGGTCCACGACCGGGCAGCCCACCAGCACAAGCCGGTCGACGAGCTCCGGGTGGCTCGCCGCCATCTCGATGGACAGCACCGCGCCCACCGAGTTGCCGACGAAGTCCGCCCGTTCGATGCCGAGATCTCGCAGTGCCTGGGCCAGAGCGTCCGCGTAGTCGGGAATGGAGAGCCGGCGGTCTGGCCTGTCCGACATCCCATGCCCCAGCATGTCAAATGCGTAGCAAGCGTAGTGCTGGCTCAGTGGGCCCATCACGGCCTCCCAGGTCCACGTGGACGTCCCCAGAGGATGGAGCAGCATCAGCGGAGTGCCGGTGCCACGCTGGACGTAGTGGATTCGCCCCTCGGATGTCTCGACAAATCTGCCGGTCCTACTCTCGACTGCCACCAGGGACTCCTTTCAGATAGCCGGGTAGGGATGGATGTTCGTAGCATACGCTGGGCCCTTCGGCCTTTCAAGGCTGGAGGTGCCGGAGCGGTTACACGGATCGGGACTTCAAACCGGGCACTTCAGTCTCCGGGACGTAAGCCTTTTGAACGCGAGGTCGTGCCGTCATGGGGCCGGTCTCAACGGGCACCCCCGTGTGGTATTGATCCCGCGGACTGAAGTCCGCAGCTGCGTCGCGGGGGGTTGCAAACCGGGCACTTCAGTGTCCGGGACGTACGCCTCTTGAGCTGGAGTCGCTCCTCAGAGCGCTATCCGACCCTCTCGCGGAACGCCGGGATGAGCTCCTTGCTGATGGTCTCGACATGCCGAGTCCGGTCCTCCAGCGGGCAGGTGACCGTGAAGACGAACTGGCGGGCCCCGGCCTCGTAGTACTCCACCATGCGGTCGACGCACCGCTCCACCGGGCCCAACAGGCAGTAGCGTCGCACAACCTCGATGAAATCGCGGCTTGACAGGTACTGGCCTCCCAGTATGTCGGCGGCGATGGCCGCGGCCTCGTCAACGGTGTCGTAGATCGATATGTACGGGAATGAGGCCCACTGGAAGTCCTGCAGGTCGCGGCCGTGTTCTGACGCGGTGACCGTGATCTTCTCGACGCTGTCCCGGTACCGCTCCGGGCTGTAGAAGTAGGGTAGCCAGCCGTCCCCGAACAGCGCGGCGCGGGTGATAGCGGCGTCGCGGCGTCCCGCCACCCAGATTGGCGGGTGGGGGTCCTGGGCCGGGCAGGGACTCAATGTCACGTCGTCGATCTGGAAGTGGCGACCCCGGTACGTCACGTGCTCCTCGGTCCACAGCCTTCGCAGCACCTCCAGGCACTCGTTGGTCCGCCGGCCCCGCTGCTTCACGTTAAGCCCGGCGGCCTCGAACTCCTCGGGGAACTCGCCTCCGACGCCGATGCCCAGCGTTAGGCGGCCGTCCGAGGCCACGTCCAGGGTCGATGCAAGCTTCGCCAGCACGGTTGGATGATAGAAGGGCGCCAGCAGGACCGACGACAGCAGGCGGATGCGCTCGGTCGCGCCCGCCGCCACTCCCAGCAGAGGAAGGGCCGCGTAGCTGGGCGACGGGGGGTTCCCTCGCATGAAGTGCTCACCGACGGCGACGTAGTCGAACCCGAGGTCCTCCAGCCACCGGGCCTGCCAGGCCGTCTCGGCCTCACCTAGCGGCATCGTCGCCCCGAACTTTAGCCCAGGTGCGTCCAACTCATCCCTTTCCTGTATCTGTCTGGTCGTGATTGGATGGCGGTCCGCCGTGGACCACACAGGCCACCCTGGCGCCGCGATTATAGGCGACCCGGATAAGCCGGGCAATTCTCAGCCCCGATTGGCTGTGATAACATCGATGTCGTCAATATTCGATGAATCGAGCGGCAGCGGATACGGCTGTCGCGCGAGAGGGGTGCGGATGGCTACCGAGGTAGGGACGCAAGCGCGAGAATACAAGGTCGTTGGCACCCGGCCGGTCAGGCACGACGGGGTCGACAAGGTGACGGGCAAGGCGCTGTTCGGGGCCGACGTCCAGCTTCCCGGCCTCCTCTACGGAAGGGTGCTGCGAAGTCCCCATCCCCACGCCCGGATCAAGGCCATCGATACGAGCAGGGCCGAGGCACACCCCGACGTGAAGGCCGTCGCGACGGCCAAGGATCTGGCTCCCGCGCAGCCAATCGCTCAGCAGGCCGTTCTCGGCCAGACACCCGGCCAGAACGTCCTGGCGATCGACAAGGTTTTCTACAAAGGGCACGCCGTGGCGGCGGTTGCCGCCGCGAGTCCCCACGCCGCCGAGCAGGCGCTGTTGCTGATCGACGTAGAGTACGAGCCGCTGCCGTCCGTCCACACCGTCGAAGATGCCATGAGTCCGGACGCCCCGGTCCTCCACGAGCACTGGGTGGCTGAGGACGGCTCGTCCCGGACGAACGTCACGAATCACGAACAGAGCGGCTTCGGGGACCTGGACGCGGGTTTCGCTGCCGCCGACCTGGTGCTGGAGCGCGAGTTTCGGACAAAGACGGTGCACCAGGGGTACATCGAGCCCCAAAGCGGCACTGCCTGGTGGACGGCCGACGGCAGGCTGACCGTCTGGTGCAGCAGCCAGGGCCAGTTCGGGGTCCGGGACAACGTTGCCAGGCTCTTGGGCGTACCCGTCTCCAGCGTAAAGGTCGTGCCCATGGAGATCGGCGGCGGGTTCGGCGGCAAGCTGTCTGTCTACCTGGAGCCAATCGCGGCCGTCCTGTCGAAGAAGTCAGGGCATCCCGTGAAGCTGACAATGGACCGGACCGAGGTCCTGGAGGCCAGCGGCCCAACGGCCGGCAGCCACATGAAGATGAAGATGGGTGTGACCCGAGAGGGGCGTATCACCGCCGCCCATGCGTACTTCGCGTTCGAGGCCGGCGCCTTCCCGGGTGCGCCTCTGCCGGGAGCCGTCGCGGCGATCTTCGCCCCCTACAACATCGAGAGCGTCCAGATAGACGCGTACGACGTCGTGGACAACAAGCCCAAGACCAGTGCCTACAGAGCGCCGGGAGCGCCGATAGCCGTTTACGGGGCCGAGACCCTGGTCGATGAGATAGCCGAGCGTCTGGGCATGGACCCCGTGGACTTCCGCTTACTAAACGCAGCCAGGGAGGGGACGCGCAGGGCCGACGGTGTTGTCAACCTTCGCATCGGCGCGGAGGAGACTATGGAGGCGGTCAAGTCCCATCCCCACTACTCGGCGCCGATCGAGGGCAAGAATAGAGGCCGGGGAGTGGCCATGGGGTTCTGCCGCAACAACACGGGGCCTGCATGCGCCGTGGCCAACGTTCTGCCCAACGGAACGGTGAGCCTGGTGGAGGGCTCGGTGGACGTCGGGGGATCGAGAACGGCCATTGCCCAGCAGCTTGCCGAGGTCCTGGGCATCCCGGTCGAGGACGTGAACCCGCAGGTGGCCGACACCGACACCATAGGCTACACCTCCAACACCGGAGGCAGCGGGGTCGCCTTCAAGAGCGGCTGGGCTGCGTACGAGGCGGCCCACGACGTGGTGCGGCAGCTCATCAAGCGCGCTGCCCAGGTCTGGGAGACCGATGCTGACCAGATCGAGTACGTGGACGGAGCCCTTCAGCACAGGTCGGACCCGGAGCTCCGCATGACCTTCAAGGAGATCGCTGGAATGCTCGGGGCGACGGGCGGGCCGGTCGTTGGGAGCGCGAACCTGAACCCGGGCGGGTCCGGTGGGTCGTACGCGGCCAACATCGTCGACGTCGAGGTAGACCTCGACACAGGCAAGGTCGAGATTCTCCGCTATACTGCGTTCCAGGACGCTGGCACGGCGATACATCCCAGCTACGTCGAGGGACAGATCCAGGGCGGCACCGCCCAGGGGATAGGCTGGGCGCTCAATGAGGAGTACTTCATGAGCGATGATGGCCGCATGCTCAACACCAGTCTCCTGGACTACCGGATGCCCACTAGCCTGGACATGCCGATGATCGACGCAGTCATCGTGGAGGTGCCCAATCCGGGGCACCCATACGGCGTCAGGGGAGTGGGGGAGGCCAGCATCGTCCCGCCGCTGGCGGCTATGGCCAACGCCGTGTACCACGCGGCAGGTGTCAGGATGGACCACCTCCCCATGAATCCCGCCGCCATCACCGCGGCCCTCAAGAAAAAGGCCACCAGCGGGTAGGTCACGTCGATTCTCGGATGCAAAATGACACGATGTCCATCCTGATCGTGGCGTTCG
This sequence comes from uncultured Dehalococcoidia bacterium, assembly GCA_964528205.1. Lineage (GTDB taxonomy): Bacteria > Chloroflexota > Dehalococcoidia > Lucifugimonadales > CAZGRI01 > CAZGRI01. Next base: position 26,314 of record CAZGRI010000004.1, read on the forward strand.
ACGGGTTGCAGCCGGCGCAGGTGACGGCCGAGCTGATGCCCAACCTGTCTGCCCTGGCCGCCGAGGGGGTGACGTTCGACCGGCACCACCCGGTGTTCCCCACCGTGACCCGCATCAATGCGGCCAGCATGGTCACGGGACGGTATCCTGGCGGCCACGGTCTCGCTGCCAACACACTGGTCATGCGCGAGTTCGATCCATACCGCGCCTTCTCGGCCATGGAGCCTGTGCTCTCTCAGGTCGCTCGGAGCACGGGCCAGGTACTGCTGGTGCCCACGCTGGCCGATATCCTGGCCCGTCACGGCAGCGAGTATATTGCCGTCGGTTCGGGCACGTCGGGCAACGCTTACATGCACAACCCCAACGCCGAGCGCTCGGGCGGGGCCACGGTCCACCCCGACTTCTGTCTGCCCCGCGACCTGCACGGTGAGATCGTCGGCCGTTTCGGCCCCTGGCCCGGGAACGACGCCCCTGTGAACCCGCGGCTGTCGCACGCCGTGGACATCATGACGGAGTACGTGCTCGCCGAGCGTAAACCCGCCGTATCGCTGGTCTGGTTCTGCGAGCCCGACCACGCGCAGCACGCGTACGGAGTCGGGTCCGAGACCGCCGACGGAGCGCTGCGCGAGGCCGACCGGCAGTTCGGGCGTCTCCTCGCCTGGCTCGACAGCGACGGCAGGACCCGCGATACCGACGTGCTTGTGGTCTCGGACCATGGCTACTCGACCATCAGCGCCGTCGTGGACGTCGAGGCCCTGGTCAGGGAGGCGGGCTTTCCTTCGGGGGAGAGTCCAGGGGGTGTTATCGTCGCGCCCAACGGCGGCTCGGCACTGTTCTACGTGCACGACCGTGACCGGGCGACCGCCGAACGTCTGGCGTCGTGGCTGATGGAGCAGCCCTGGTGCGGGGCCATGGTGTCCTCCGAGGCGATAGAGGGTCTGGCCGGGACGCTGCCGGCGCGTGTCATCGGCTGCGAGGGCGAACGCGCCCCGGAGCTTGCGATCTCCATGAGATGGGACTCTGAGCCCAACGAAGCAGGGTATGCGGGCCACGCCTTCTCAACCGGCGGAGCGGCGGGCCTGGGGCAGCACGGCTCGATGAGCCCTCACGAGATGAGGAACGTGCTGCTCGCCAGGGGTCCCAGCTTCAAGCGTGGCGTCGTATCGGGCGTCCCGTCCGGCAACCTGGACCTTATGCCGACGATACTTCACGTCCTGGGGCTCTCCACCGAGGAGCCGGTGGACGGGCGTGTGCTGAACGAGTCACTCGCGAGGGGACCTGATCCAGAAGGTCTGACCTGGTCGACCAAGGTCCATCATGCCGAACGGGCGCTGGGCTCGGGGTCCCACAGCCAGGAGATCACCGTCTCGACTGTCGGCACCACAGCCTACGTCGACAGCGGCCAAGCGTCCTTTACTTGACCATGCGTTCGGCTGGCGCGTCAGCCCTTCCCTGAGAGCAGGACCATACAGCGATCGAACCTGCAGGACCGATGCTCCGTTGCCGCGACTCGGTTTGACGGCGTCGGAAGCCGGTGCTATGGTCGTCCATCACCGATGCCTAGGTAGTCGGGGAAGCAGACAGTCTGATACGAGAGGTGCCGGCGAACAGCCCGGAGCAGTGCTATGGAGGCCGAGTATGTAGCGACCCTGGATACCGGCTACGCCACCCCGCTTGTCCGGCTGGCGTTGGCGCTAGCGGCTGGAGCATTGATAGGCCTGGAACGGACTTATCATGGCCGGCCCGCGGGGTTCCGGACCCATACGCTGGTATGCACTGCCTCGAGCCTGCTGATGCTGTTGACCGTGTTCCAGCTCAGGCTCCTCCCGGAAGTCCCATTCGAGGTCATCCGAGTGGACCCGACGCGAATGGCCCAGGGAATCATGACGGGCATCGGGTTCTTAGGAGCCGGAGTGATCCTCAGGGAACGGCTGACGATCCGCGGTCTGACGACGGCCGCGTCCATTTGGATGACAGCCGCCATCGGTATCCTCATCGGCGCGGGGTTCTATTTCGCGGCCGGTGTGGCTGAGGCCTTTACACTGGGCACCCTGGCCGTGTTCCGGTTGATCGAGGCCGTGGTGCCCACCCTTCATTATGCTAGACTCACGGTGCGATTCCCGCGCGATGACCGCATGCCGGAAGCGGAGCTAACGGACCTCATAAGCGACCACTATCTCTCGTCAGCCGGTCGCAGCTACGCGGTCGAAGACAATGGAACGGTCTTCGCATATGAGATGACTGTCCGGACTCGGGACTCAGACCACTTCGAGCGGCTGGCCGACACGCTGAGCAAGATGGAACGGGTGCAGGAGTTCAGCTTGACGCCAACCACCGATTAAGCCCGGCTTTTTGGGGGGTCAAAAAGCTCCGGCGAGATAGTGGACGGGCCACCGACTCCATAAGCTTTCCCGGTAGAGGAGCCCTGGAATGCGATGCGCTACTGCTGCGGCCAATGTCTGTAGCGCCTGACTCTGACCCCGTCGTTGCGAGTCACGGAGACACGCGTCTTTCCGCCGCTGGCCTTGTAGTACAGGTCCACGGAGCCTGATCCGACGCGGAGGCCCCGAACCTCCACCTCCTGGAGCCAGTAAGGCAGTTTCGGGCTGACTATCCTCAGCTCCTGTCTGTGCGCATTTGGGGCGAGCCCCAGAATGGCCTGCAGGAGGAGCGGGACGGTGCCCGCGGCCCAAGCCTGGGGCCTGCAGGCGACGGGGTACCGGACCGGCTGGCCGTGAGCCGTACGCGGCACTCCGCTGAATAGCTCGGGCAGGCGGTAGTATTCGAACGAGCGGCAGCAGTCGTAGATTGCGGTAGCCAGCTCGTTGAGCTCATCCTCAAAACCGTAGCGTTTGAGCCCCATCCCTATCAGGGAGTTGTCGTGGGGCCAGACCGTGCCGAGATGGTAGCCCAGGGGATTGTAGCGTGCCTCCCCGCTGCTCAAAGTTCTTATGCCCCAGCCGGAAAACATGTCGTTGGCGAACAGCCTGCGTGCCACGAAGGGTGCTTTACTCCGCTGAACGATCCCTGTCCACAGGCATTGGCCCGGGTCCGAGGTGATGCTCGTGGCCGCTCTTCCGTCAGCCCCAAGAGCCAGGGCGAAGAATCGCTGGTCTTTCATCCAGTAATCTTGGTTGAACCGGCGTTTCAAGGCTCCGGCCGCTCGACGCAGCCGCGACGATAGCTCGTTCCTGCCCAGGGCATCGACTATAGCGGTGGCCCCCCGCTTCGCCGCGTACACGTACCCCTGGACCTCCGACAATGCCACCGGGGGCCTGACAAGGGACCCATCTCCGTTGACGATGCCGTCGTGGGAGTCCTTCCAACCCTGGTTTACCAGACCTCTTTCCGAGCGCTTCGCATACTCGAGATAGCCGCTTTCTCCGGACCGGGCGCTTGCGTCGATCCATGCCAGCGCTCGCATCAGATGGGGTTCCAGCTCACGCATGAGGTCGAGGTCGTCGGTCCAGGACAGGTATTCGGCGGCCAGCATCAAGAACAGGGGAGTCGCATCGACGGTTCCGTAGTAGGGCGTCATGGGTATCTCGCCGGCAGAAGCCATCTCGCCGACGCGCAGCTCGTGAAGGATCTTGCCGGGTTGCTCGTCCCGCCATCCGTCCACCTTCGTTCCCTGCCATCGTGCCAGGTTTCGGAGGACGTTCCGGGCCAGGCCGGGGTTGAAGGCCAGCATCTGAGACGCTGTTATCAGGCTGTCCCGGCCGAAAAGGGCACTGAACCAGGGTATGCCGGCGGCCACGAATCCGCCGTTCTCACCCGTCACGTTGAGCATCCTGAGATCGCTGAACGACCGGTCGAGCATTGCGTCGAAGAAGTCATTGTCGGTGTAGATCTGGGTACACGCCCCGATCCAGTCTCGATATGAGTCGGCCAGCTTGTTGAACTCGACGGGGAACCCACCCTCCCGAGAGCTATCGCCGTCGGGCGTAACCGTCACCGTTATGGTCGCGGTGTCCCGGTGACCGAGGGAGATCGAGCAGACAGCGCCGCGTTCCCAGAGGCGGTCCGGCGCAGGTGAGAAACTGATTTCAGTCCTGCGCGCTACCCCGTCCAAGCCCTTATACGCCCAGACTACCCGGTCCCCATCCACTGAAGGCGGAAACTGAGTTCCGCGCTGGGGACGTCTTGCCCCCTGGACCTCGAAGATGTCCACGAAGTCGGCAGCGAAATCGAAGCGGAGGCGCACCGTCACTCCAAATGGATTGAAGTTGCTTACCTGCACCGTCTCCAGGAGGGATCCACCGATGACGCGCTGGCGCCTTATCTCGAGGGTGTCCTTGGGCAGCGTCCTGCCGTCCGATGTAGACATCGATGGATTGGTGAGATGATGCTCGGATCCGAAGCCCAACTCGGCTGTAGAGAGCAGGACGATCGGCCTGACACCGTCCAGAGATAGGTCGTAGAGGGAGAGATAACGAGTGTCGTTCTTATAGAGGCCATACCCCGCTTCCGCGGGTGTTGGGACGTTGCCCTCAGCATCGGTCATAAGAAAGAGGTCGCGCTCCTTTATGACCAAAGCGTCCCGAATGTCGGCGACGCCGACTGCTTCGCCGGGGGGAAACAGCTGTCCCTGTGTCGTGGCTCGACCATTCGCGCTTCTGTCTGCTGGTGGCAACGGCACTCCTGGCTCTTGGAGCATAACCAGGGGAGATCACGCTGAGTCCGGTCGGGCCTGCTGGACTTGGGGATAGCGCTGGATAGGCGGAGCTACGTATTACGGTCGCGCGCCCGGTTCGGGAACGCGGAGTGTGTTCACAACTTGATCGACCGATGGCGTCCACCAGACGAGGTCCTCGGCCCGTAGTCGCTGGCGCTCATCCTGAACCTGGCCGGCGATGTGGACTACACCGTCAGCGAATGCCACATCGACTCGCGACGTGTCGATGTCGAGACACTGGGAGAGGCTCTGGAGGATATCGTCCACCACCGTGACACTGTCCACGGGTGTCTGTGAGACGATCCCAACGTGGTTCGCCACACCTCTAATCCCGGGCGTCAACCATACCTCGTCCTCTGTGACACACGCCTCCCGCACCGTCGACACGCTTCCGCTCAGGTGCACGATGCCGCTTACCACCAGCACCGACACCCGGTCTTCGTCGACTTGCGGGTTTTTCGCCAGTCCCTGATGGACAAGCTCCTGAAGAGTTGCGTCGTCCGCCACCGCCACTGGCACGACCCTCAGCATGTTGACGACCTCGTTCACACCGGACACGTCGCGCGTGATATCGGTGGACAGTAGCTTGTGCCCTAGGTTCGGAACCGCTCCATCCAGGTAGGCCACGCGGTCCCGGACTCTCACCTTCACGCTGGTCGTGTCGACCCGGCCGAGCAGATGCTCCAAAACAAGCCGCTCCTGGATCCGATCCGTTAGCTGGGCTATCTGTGACATCGGACGCAGCTCCCTCAGGGACCTTTTAGTCGCTGACGTGGGTAACGCCGGGTGGGCCTTCGACGAGATGCGAGGCTTGTGGCAGACGTCCGGCGTTGGCCGGCAGCGCTCCCTGCACCTTTCGGTACGTCGGAGACATAACGATACGCTCATAGAGCGCGAGATAGTCGTCGGTCATCCTGGGTACGTCGAACCTCTCAGCCACGTGTTGGCGACAGGTTCTTGGGTCTATCTGGTCGACGTGCTGGACCGCCTCGGCCATCTCATCCACGCTGTCGACGACGAAACCCGTCTTGCCGTGCTCGACCAGTTCAGAAGCCGCGCCACGCCGGTACGCAACCACCGGTGTGCCGCAGGCCATGGCCTCGATCATGAAGAGGCCGAACGGCTCATCCCAGGTGATAGGCGCCAGGAGACACGCGGCTCGGGAGAGGACGTCCCGCTTCTGATGGTGGTCTGCCTCCCCTACGTAGCGGACCATGTCCCCGTCAAGGAAGGGAGCGATCCGCCTATGGAAGTACTCCTCATCCGGGTCATCCACGTTTCCGGCCAGGATCAGCCGGCGGCCTAGCCTCCTGGCCACCTCGATCGCCAGATGGGCCCCTTTCTCGGGACTCATGCGGCTCAGGAACAGGAGGTGAGGCTCTCTTCGCGAGCCGTTGAAAGGGTAGGACTCGACGTCAATTGCGTTGAGCACTACGCCTGCGAAACGGTCCCTTCGTGGAAGCAGGGACCCAGCCGACTCGCTGATGGCATTGTGCCAGCCGGTGTAGCGGTCCAAAAGAAGCGACTGCTCATCGGTGACGGTGCTATGAAAGGTGGTGAGCATCGGGGTGTCCGTGAGGTTGGCCACCGCGAGGCCTTCAGACTGATTGTGGTTGTGGATGATGTCGAAACGGCCGGACCGCTCTAGGCAGGAGACGAGGTTGAGCAGGTTGAGGACACCCTTTTCCCGTCCCGTGCCCCGCAGGAACGCAGGGACCACCGATACCAGTCTGGCGGACGTAACCGCATCGCCGGACGCGAAGAGTGTAACTTCGTGCCCTCGCCTGATCAACTCCTCTGTGATCAGGCTCACAACCAACTCTGTCCCACCGTAGCCCAAGGGCGGGACTCTTAGCTCCAGGGGCGCTACCATGGCTATCCGCATGGCTCACCAGTCCCGGGCGATCGACAGATACAAGTCCCTGTACCACTATATAACACTGGGAGCAATAGGTCACGCGTGAATGGACGGCGTGGGTCCTGAGGATTAGGTCGGGATTCCGGCGGCCGGCCTGACGTGACGTCGTTCGGTCGTGGTGGGAGTTGCGCCGCAGCGACGCGACGTTCAGAGACGCTTCTGGTGCCTTGGAAGCAGGCGTACGCAGTGTTCGATGGGTGCAGGCAGGGTGAGACTCCACTGGATTCGTGTCGGGGCGCCCGCGGACCGAGGAGAGGTCCTGCCGTACGCATGGGGGCCGAGACACCCGACGTGGAGCGCCTCCAACCACTCGAGCTTCTGGTATAGTCGACAGCGATGAAGGTCCTGATCGCCGACCAGCTGCCCGTCGAGGCCGTCGCCGAGCTGACTCGAGACAGGTTTGAGGTAACCTTTGAGCCCGAGCTCAAGGGTCGCTCGCTCGCTCAGGCCATCGACGCCGGTGTGGAGGTCCTGGTCGTAAGGAGCACGCCCGTCACGGCGGAGGTGCTGGCGGCCGGTCGGTTGAAATTGGTGGTGAGGGCCGGTGCGGGATTCGACACGATCGACATCGAAGCCGCCAAGGCAAGCAAAATCGACGTCGCGAACTGTCCGGGCAAGAACGCCGAGGCGGTCGCGGAGCTCGCATTCGGCCTCATGCTGAGCCTCGATCGACGCATACCGGACAACGTCGAGGACCTGAGACGGGGCGTCTGGAACAAGACGCAGTACGGCAGAGCCCACGGGATTTCCGGGCGGACGCTGGGCCTGATCGGACTGGGCGCCGTCGGCCGGGAGATGGTCCCCCGCGCGCAGGCTTTCGGGATGCCGGTCGTGGCATGGAGTCGCTCGCTGATGCCCGCCAGGGCCCTCGGGTTCGGCATCGAGCACAGGCCCACCCCTGTTGACGTCGCGTCGGCCTCGGACATCGTGAGCGTTCACGTCGCGTTGACCGGCGAGACCCGCAAGCTCATCGACGGCGCGTTCTTCCGCGCCATGCGGCCGGGGGCCATGTTCATTAACACGTCGCGCGCGGAGATCGTGGATGAAGACGCGCTGGTGAGCGCAGTCAAGGACAAGGGCCTTCGCGCAGGGCTCGACGTATTCGACGGGCAACCCTCGGGGGGGACCGGCACGGTTAACGCCGACCTGTTCAGCATCGACGGCATCATCGGGACCCACCATATAGGCGCATCGACGAGACAGGCGCAGCGGGCGGTCACGCAGGAGACGCTGCGCATAATTCGCCGGTTCAGGGACACTGGGCGCGCGCCCAACCTGGTCACCGAAGGTTGACCGCTTGCCGGTCGAGACCCGCCGCCCGCCCCCTCATACCACGAGCGCCACCATGGGTGACGGCTCCCAATCTCAGGCATGACGGTCCAGGACTTACGCCGAAGCCACCGCTGACGAACTGCTCTCTCGTGGAACCGCGCTCAGGGCGTCGTACGCCGTCCGGCAGAGGCGGGCTATCAGGTGCTTGGCTGTGAAGGCACCGGACGTGCCATCGGGCAGTGCCACCGGCACGTGCTCGGTATAAACAGTCAGTATGAACAGAGGCTCGTCGTCCAGGTACACGATCCCAGCGTCGTTGTGATTGCGAGCACCGGTGCCGGTTTTATGCGCCACCTTTGTCCCCTCGGGCAGCAGGAACGGAAGCTTGTCGTTGAACTTTTGCCAGCTAAGGATCTTCAGGGCGAGACGGCAGAGCTCCGGCGTGCTGCCCAGATGGGCGGCCGCGCCGGCGTTCTGGGTACCCTGGAGAAGCCTGTCGAGCAGCAGGCCCACGTCGTAGGGCGTCGTTGTGTTGGTGGCGGCCAGGGGATGGTCGCGTGTCAGTCCCACCGGCGGCGTAACATGCCTGTGAGTGGTCCCTTTCATTCCAACGGATTCGCAGAATACGTTGACCTGGTCGAGCCCGATAATGTCCGCCACGGTCCCCGTGCATGTGTTGTCGCTGACGATGATCATCATGGTGAGATGGTCCCGGAGCGGCAACGTGAAGCCGGGTTGCAGGTGCTGGAAGCACCCCGAGGTGTTGTTCTGATACCTGGCCTGGACGGGTATCGGCTCGTCCAGAGACAGCTTCCCCTGGTTGACCAACTTCATCGCGGTTGCAAGGATGGCTATCTTTCGAGTGCTGGCCGATGGGACCACCTGGTGGCCGGATCGCTCGGCCGACTCTCCGGAACGTAGGTCTTTCAAATACCAGCCCGTATGAAACGCCTGTTCATCGCACAAGCCGTTCAAAAGCCCAGCCAGCTTATCCATAGGGCGCCTCCTCATCTTAAGACGGCTCGATCAGCTCGAGGTCGCAACTGATGCCGACCTCTCCGCAGTACGATTCGAACCACTCGATCACCTCGGTGTGGTATGGGATTCCGTTCTTCGACCGTTTTTCGACCTCCTCGCCTTCCAGAAGACCGGCGTAGACGACCCTGTCGGAACCCTTTGCGGGAGGGACCTCCGCGATGTAGGTCAGCAGGTCGTCCATGTCCTGTTTGAACTTGTCCGGATCGGTGAACGCCCCGATGTCGTAGGCCTGAAAGAAGTGGCCGCCTCCGCGTCGTAGTATCGGTCCCGGCCCGAGGCCTGACAGCTCGTTGCATATGATCTCGTTCATCAGGGCAAGGCCGAAACCCTTGTGCGACCCGTTTTCCCTCGTGCCGCCTATGTGCAGCATATAATAGGTCCCCCTGTCCGGAGCGGGTAACTCCTCCATGATCGGGTTGCCCTGCGCGTCGGTAATCCAACCGGGCAGAATCGACGCGCCGGTGCGCCGGGCGAGCTCGATCTTGTTGCCCGCGACCTGAGTGGTCGCCACGTCGAAAAGGAAGGGCGGCATCGTCTTTGCAGGCGCCGCCCATGCAATGGGACTGGTGCCCATGACCGGCTTCGACCCGCCGGGCGGGACGGTCTGGCCCGCCCCGCCGGCCGTCATGCAATGGCCCACCATCCCCTGCTCGGCGGCCATCACCGCGTAGTATCCGCAACCGGCCAGGTGGCCCGAGTTGAACGCCGCAACGGCGCCGATACCGTACTCGCGCGCCCGGTCAATGGCTTGCTGCATCGCCCACGGCCCGACATGGGTGCCGAGCGCACCGTCGGCGTCGACAGTCAGAGTCGTCTTGCTCTCCCTGATGGTCTTGAAGCTCGGCCGGGGATTCAGTCTCCCAGCGGCATACTCGGCGACGTATCGCCTGAGGCCGTTGGACACCCCGTGAGTCTCAACGCCCCGAAGGTCGTTCATCAGCAGCACGTCCGTAGACGCCGCTGCGTCGTCTTCGTCCAGACCCTGGTGGCGGAACACCGCCTCTGTCACACGTCTCATGCTGTCGGCGGCCACGTACACTCGGGCGTCTTCCGGGACCTTGAATCGGTCTAACATCTCGCACCTACTCTCCTGTCGGATGGGAGTATTCTACATGCCCCGGCCATCGCGTGTCGGCTATCCGCCCTGGCCCCCAGTCCGCATCGACGGTGCGGCACAGTGTCGCGGGCTGCCGAGCCTACCGCTGGATTGTGAATGGCCATAGGCCGCTTGATAGGCGGGGCCGTGATCGGTAAGCTGATAGGGGCCAGACGGCTCAAACTCGGGAGTAGCGCGTGATGAAGCTGGGCGTGATAGTGAACCCGATCGCGGGAATGGGCGGTAGGGTCGGCCTGAAGGGAAGCGATGGCCCGGCGATCTTGCGGAAGGCCAGGGAGTTGGGTGCGTTGCCTGAGTCACCCGGGAGGGCGGTTGAGGCCCTCAGGGTCGTCTCCGTGATCAAAGACGAGGTCGAGCTCATCACGTATCCCCGTGAGATGGGCGAGGACGAGGCCCGTGAATGCGGGTTCGCGCCCACGGTCATTGGCTCGACCGCCGCCGCTTCAACAGTGCCTGAGGACACGATGGCGGCCGCGCGGGAGATGGCGGACATGAGCGTGGACTTACTGCTCTTCGCGGGAGGCGACGGGACGGCCAGGGATATCCATGACGCGGTTGGTCAGAGTGTCCTGGCGCTGGGAATACCGGCCGGCGTCAAGATCCACTCTGCGGTCTACTCAGTGACTCCCAAAAGAGCGGGCGAGCTGGCCGTAATGTTTCTGGAAGGCAGGCTACCGAGCGTACGAGAGGCGGAGGTGATGGACGTCGACGAAGGGGCGTTCCGAAGGGGGACGGTGGCAGCCAGGCTCTACGGATACCTGCGGGTTCCGGACGACAAGCGGTTCGTTCAAGTCGGCAAGTCGGCGAGCCCGCCGGACGAATCGGACGCAGTGCGTGGTATCGCCTCGGAGATCGTGCGCAAGATGGAAGAGGACTGTCTATACATAATCGGTCCGGGCACGACCACGAGGCCGATTATGGAAGAGCTGGGACTTGAGAACACACTGCTGGGCGTAGACGTGGTGCTCAACAAGAGACTCGTTGCCGGCGATGTCAACGAGCGGGACCTGATGGAGCTTACCCGCGGACGGCGGGCGAGGATCGTCGTGACGGTCATCGGGGGCCAGGGCTACATCCTTGGCCGCGGCAACCAGCAGCTCAGTCCGGAGGTAATCAGACAGGTAGGCAAAGACAACATAGTCGTGGTCGCAAGCATGGATAAGCTGGCTTCGCTGGGGGGCAGACCCCTGCTCGTGGACACTGGAGACGCGGACCTCGACCAGGCGTTGAGCGGCTACACCAAGGCCACAGTGGACTTCAACTCCTACGCGATGCACAGAGTGAGGTCCTGAAGCCCGGCTCTCATTCAGACGTCAGGATAGTCGAAGCAGTGCTGCCGGGACCCCGCCCTATACGTCTCCGAACCTCTCGATGCTGGCGGGCAGCTTGCCGTCCGGCAGGTAGAACTCGTCCTCGATGCTGACGGGCACCGGCCGGCCGGCGCGCATCGACTCGATGGCTTTCTCGAAGATCAGTGTGGGCACGCACGCCTCCCAGGCGTCCATGGGACTGGGTCCGCCGTCCAGGCAGAGCCGGGCGAACATCTCCATCTCCTCGTCGAACCCGTTATGGTAGAAGTTCTCCTCGATGCCGGCTTCGTCGGTGCCTTCAAACGCAAGGTTGCCGAAGCGGAGCGTCGCCGCGCTCAACTCTCCGGCGTGTACCTCGGCGTAGTGCTTCGGCAGAATGCCCCCGGTGCCCAGCGTGCTGTATATCGACTCGCCGATGCCGCCGTTCTCGAAGCGGATCGTGATGGCGCTGGTATTGGTGGGGCGGCCCTCGAACCCTAACGCATACACCTCGACCGGTTGCGAGCGCATCACGTGCCAGATCCAGTGCAGATTGTACCCGGCGTTATCGAGGATGCCGTTGCGTCCGTATGGTCCGTCGTCGTCGTCCGGGTCGCGGTGCTGCGGGGAGTTCACCCTGCACGTGAACAGTGTGAAGTACGGCCGCTCGATTACCTCTCTCAGCCGCTTGGTGATGGGCGAGTGCTTGAACCACCAGCCGCTCATCAGCCGCACTCCCGAATCGTGCACGGCCTTCTGGACGCGCCGGGCCTCGTCGAGCGTCATGGCCAGCGGCTTCTCGCAGAAGACGTTCTTGCCGGCCTCGCACGCCTTGACGACGATCTCGGCGTGGGTGTCGTGAGTGGAGCAGACCAGCACAGCGTCGACGTTGTCGTCGTTCAGGACGCGGTCCAGGTCGGTCGTGTAGTAGTCCGCCTCGCTCTGCTCCGCCCGCTGGCGAGCCGCGTCCTCGACGACGTCCATAGTCGCCATCAGGTGCATCCGTGGAGTGTTGACGATATTGGGAAGGTGTGAGTTGCTGATACCGCCGCAACCGACCAGAGCTACCTGCAACTGTCCAGACATGCTGCCTCTCTCTCTTCCGTGCCTGGGCACGGCCCTTCAAACTCGCTCAAACGGGGACTCGGGCAGCGGATCAGGCTGCCTCCTGGGGCCGTCGATAACGGTACCCAAAACCCCGCACCGTTTCAATGAGCTGCGGGTCTCCCGGATCCACTTCGAGTTTTGCCCGCAGGTAGTTGACGTAAACTCTCACGCTACCGGGACCACCAAGCTTATCGCCCCAGACCAGGGTCAACAGGCGGTCGGAGCTCATGACGATATCAACGTTCTTGATCATCGCCGTTAAGAGCCGGAACTCGGTCGGTGAAAGCTCGATAGGTTGCCCCCTCACCGCTACTCTGTGATGTTCGAAGTCCACAAACAGGACCCGGTCACGGTAGGCCGGGTCGATGTCGCCGGTCCGCTTCGTGCGGCGGAGGACGGCCTCTATCCTGGCCAGTAACTCCTGGTTCCCGATAGGCTTCGCGACATAGTCGTCAGCCCCATGCCGCAGCGCCCTGACCTTGCTCGGTTCCTGACCGAGCGCGGTAAGCATTATCACGGGAACGTCGGTCATCTCCCGCGCTCGCTCGAGCATGGTCCAGCCGTCCATCTTGGGCATCAGGATATCGAGGAGAACGAGGTCCGGTTGCCAGGCGTAGAACACCCGGAGTCCCTCCTGGTCGTCCGCGGCCGTTCGTACGGCGTAGCCGGCCGCGCTTACTACGTCGCGCAGCAGTTCGCGGACATCCTCCTCGTCGTCGATTACCAGAATCTTCGCGCCGGTGTCAATCGACCCCGTGGACAACACACTCCTCCGACCGGATTTCTAACGGAATTCTAACATGGCCTACGCACCGGCTCTAACACTTGGGGCGTAGGCTTTGCGTTCTATTCTCAACGCGTTACGTCCTGATCGTCAATGGCTATACAGACCAAAGAACCAGGCAACTGGGGGTAATGGCCTCCCCTTTGGGGGCTGCCACCCGTCGGAGAACCGTAACGGTACCGTTCAGCGGTCCCGCGGCAGTCAGGTGGAGACGAGAAGCATGAGCCAGCCAGGTGAAGACGGGGTGCGTCAGCAAATCCGCGTCCTCGTGGTTGAACCCGATGAAGCCCTTCGCTCCTTGCTGGAAGTTGCGGTGCGAGATATGGGCCATGAGGCCGTCGCCCTAGCCAGTTCGCGAGATGGTCTCACCGCACTGGAAGGGCAGCGTATCGATGTGGTCATCCTCGGCATCCAGGACCAGCCGACGGATGCGGTCCGCCTGGCGCGATGGCTCGAAGACGAACGTGACGGGATCGACCTGATCGTCATTACCGATCCCACTGTCGTGTCGGTGACTAAGGCCAATCAGCTGGGTGCGTTCGACATCCTGACCAGGCCGTTGCAGGACCCAGCGCTCGTAAAGTCAAGTATCGATCGATTGCTCGAGAAGCACGGGCTGGAATCCCAGCTCCACCGGGCCCGCGAGGGATCGCTGCTGGCGGAGGTCGCACAGGTTATCGGTTCATCTCTGGACATCGGTCAGGTCTACGAGACGTTCGTCGATCGAGTCCGCCGCCTGATCCCCTCCGACAGGGTGTCCATCGGCGTAACGGGCTCCGATGGGAGCACAACGACATCGATCTACGCCTGGGGAGTGGACCTCCCGGAGGTGCGCCCCGGCGACGTGACGGCCAATCCGGTGGAGCCGTTTACCAGAGGTTCTCACAGGGCGGGAATCATCCAGGCGTCGGCACCGGAGAACTCCGAGGACGATCTCCCCAACCTCTCGGCGTCCCGACGAGCGGGACTGCGTTCCTTTCTCACGCTCCCGCTGGTCTACCAGCGCAGGACCGTCGGTTCTCTGGGACTCAGGTCGCGGACGGAAGACGCATACACCCGACATCACCTTGAGGTAGCCGAACAGATGGCCCTGTTGATAGCTCCCGCGGTCGCCAATGCCCAGTTGTACGGTGACCTGGGTGAGACCCAGGATCAGCTTCAACGGGCGCACGATGAACTCGAGCAAAGAGTTGAACACCGGACCGCGGAGCTGGCCGCTAGCGAGATCAGACAGCGGCACCTGGCCGAGGAGAACCAGGTGATGGCGGACCTTGGACGGATCATGAGTTCGTCGCTGGATATCGAGGAGGTTTATGACGTCTTCGTCGAGAGGGTCATCAAGAACGTGATCCCGTCAGATGCCATGAGCATCAATCTGGTAGATGTGGAAAACGGCTCCTTTGCAGTTGCCTATCGCCGTGGACCGGTAAACGTCCCGGAGGGGCTTGGGATGCCGGGCTCTATGGCCGGGTCGATCAGCGCGGACGTCGTCGAGAGCCGAGCGCCCGTGGCCATCTCCGTAGAAGACACCGAGGAGTTGGCTTCCAGGTATCCGAGGTTGCGCGCATCGCTTCAGGTGGAGATGCGCTCGTTCCTGGTCGTTCCCCTCCTCTCCAAGGACGAGGTCGTCGCCACCATCGCCTTCCACTCGGCTAAGGTCGGCGCGTACTCCGATCATGAGGTGCGGCTTGCCCAGGATATCGCGGCGCAAATCTCCGGAGCGGTCGTCAACTCGCAGCTATATCTTGAGCTCAAACAGACCCAGGAGGAGATGCAGCGTCTGCTGGCGGCCAGCCCCGCTATGATCTTCAAGGCCACGGCGGCAGGTGAGTATACAACCACCTTCATAAGCGATAACGTCAAGGCGGTACTCGGACTTGAATCCCGGAACATCGTTGCGGATCCCGGCATGTGGTCCCGCCACATCCATCCCCTGGATAGAACGAGGTTGTCGCAAGAGACGGTCCCCGCTCTTTTCGACCGGGGTATGAGCTCCTCCGAGTATCGCTTCCTGGACGCTCGTGGACGCTACAGGTGGCTGTATGAGCGGACGGAGTTGCTCCACGACAGTGATGGGAAGCCGCTGGAAGTCGTGGGTTCCGTGGTGGACATGACTGAGGTCAAAATGGCGCAGCTGGAACTCGCGGAGAGCGAAGAGCGCTACCGGAGCCTATTCGAGCAGTCCCAGGACGCCATAACGATTTCCAACGTCGACGGCAGGTACATAGACGTGAACCAGTCGTTCCTGGACCTGATGGGCTATTCCAGAGACGAGATCGCGGACCTGGACATCGACACCCTGTACGCGGATACCGAGGAGCGTACACAGATGCGGCAACGAATCGCCGAGGCGGGAGCGGTCCGAGATTATGAGCTGAGACTCCGCAGGAGGGATGGGACCAGCATCGACAGCTTGATCACTACAAACGCCCGCCACGACGCAGACGGCGGCATCATCGGCTATCAAGGGATCATCCGCGACGTCACCGAGCTCAAGCGGCTTTCTCAGATCGGCCAGATCGTCGCCTCTTCTCTGGACATAGACGAGGTGTACGAGCTCTGCGGTCAGCACGTGCGTGAGCTCCTCCCCTTTGACTCTATCATGATAGCCACCGTCGACTCGGAGCAGAGCACCGTCAGGGTTGCATACCAGGTAGGCGCCGACGCCTACGAGGCACCTGTACCTACCGGCACAATCATCCCTCTGAAAGGATCGGTCGCCGAGTACGTCCTCGAACAGGAAGGAGGTGTGATAGTCGGATCGAGCGACTCTCACGAGAGCGTGGACGATACCCGACCGGTCCACATACCGGTCCGCGGGCCCGGCCCATACTCTCTGCTCTCGGTCCCGCTGATCTCGGGCGGCCAACCGATCGGCGTCTTGTACCTACTCTCATTGCAGGAGGATGCGTTCGCCGAGGGCGACCTGTCGCTGGCGCAACGCGTGAGCCACCTGATCGCCGGGGCCATCTCGAACGCGCAACTGTACCAGGACGCCCAGCAGAGAGCGGAGGAGGTGCTTCGACTGAGCGAGTTCAACGAAAGGGTGATCGCCAGCGCTCCGGCGGCCCTGGCGGTCCTGCAGGGCAGCGATCACACCGTCACGTCGGTCAACCCGGCGTTCGCGCGGGCGTTCATTTCCGACGGCAGGTCGGCCGAGGAATCCATTGAAGGCAGGCCGCTTGTCGAGGTCGTGCCGATGGAGGACCTCCCAGCATTCATTGAGGAGACGTCCTCGGCAGGAGAACCGGTGGGCCAGCGAGAGATGCATTACATCGACCCTGCGGGAGTCGAGCGTTGGTTCCTTGCGTCCGCCACACCCCTGAGGGGCGAAGGTCGAGGAGAACGGAGCGTGAACGAATCCCTTCTGATTCTCGACGACATCACCGAGCAACGGCAACATCAGGAAGCGCTCCAGGAGACGGCGAGGTTGGCGTCGATCGGCGAGATGGCGGCGGGAGTGGCCCACGAGATCAACAATCCCCTCGCCGTCGTCGTCGGCTTTTCAGAGCTGCTACTGAGTGGGGATCTCGGTCCGGCCGAGAAAGGGCATATCGAGAGGGTCCATCACCAGGCGCAGCGGGCGGCCAGGGTCGTCCACAATCTCCTCGCCTTCTCCCGAAGGCGCGAGCCGGAAAGACGCCATATCGATGTCACCGCCGTGCTGGAGAGAGCTCTGGATCTAAAGGAGTACGAGTTCAGAGTCAACAACATCCGGGTGACCAGAAGGTTCTCACGGAGTCTGCCCCGCACAATGGTCGATGAACATGAGATGGCACAGGTGGTCATGAACATCCTCACCAATGCCGAGCAGGCGATGTTGGAGTCCAGGGGTAGGGGAGAGCTCCTGATACAGACCAGACGGTCGGGGGACAAGATCAGGATCGGTATCACTGACGATGGCCCGGGCATCCCGCCCGAAGAATTGCCCAGGATCTTCGATCCCTTCTTCACCAGCAAAGAGGTCGGCAAGGGCACGGGACTGGGGTTGAGCATATGCTATGGGATCGTGCAGAGACACAAAGGTAGGATATGGGCCGAAAGTGGGCCCGGTAAAGGGGCGGCCTTCCACATCGAACTGCCCGTTCTGTCGCCCGAGCCCAGCTCCATGTCACAGTCGGCAACAGTGCTGACTGAGCTTCAGCCGCAGCGC
>CAZGRI010000005.1:0-41850 GCA_964528205.1 uncultured Dehalococcoidia bacterium
CGCAAACTCAGGATATCGGTGGGGGTCACACATCAACGCCCATATCGCCTCAGGAGGCGCTTTTATGTCTATGGAAGCCGTGACTTCTGCCATATCGTTATTCCTTTCCAACAAAGTCCCGAGCTATTTCCAGGTTGAACAACCCCACCATTCTATCGAAGGACGAGGGGTGACCTGCCCTGATGTTTTGCCACCAGCTATGCTAGTCCTGCAAGCTCGGTAGCAGGCCAGGGAGCATCACAGGATGATGATCACGAAGGTCAGCAGGGTCGATTGGTGAAGACTGAGGCTCTCGAGTGTACGACTATGCCCCCAGAGGGAACGCCAGCGAAAAGGTTCTTGATTTCGTCCCGTTAGGTCCACCAGACGGGACTTTCCCACACCCAGACCTCGAGTCCTTCTTCGAGGTGTCCATAAGCCGGTCAGACTGATGGAGCGTTCTTCAAGCCAGCCCGATTCATCGCCGAGCTGGCATACCGCGATTCGCCGGGGGCGCCAGTCCACCTCCCTCTCGCTCTCCTACGCGGGTGGCTCCTATGGATTCATGACGCGAGTGCGTTCGTCACGGAGGTTAGACCCGGCCTGTAGGGATCAGAACCGGGCTTACAGTCAGGCATCACCCCGGTCACAACACCCACTCTCAGACGGTGATATCATCAACCGGTAGCTGCGGGCATAGGTGCCTGTGCAAACGTCTCCCTTCTCCTAGATGCCGGCCTGAATTCCAACCCGGTAGCGAGGTTTCACCGTGGAATACGGGTGTTACGTCCCCGCCAATGGGCCACTGGCCACCCCGGAAAACCTGACGGAGCTGGCCCGGTCGGGCGAGGCACTGGGCTTCCAAATGGTCAGGGTCGGAGATCATATCGTAATACCCACTGCCATCGCGTCGCGCCATCCCGGCAGCCCGGGCCCGGGATTCCCAGGTTCCGAATCGGGCGATTGGCTGGATTCGCTGACGCTCCTGAGCTTCCTCGCCGCCAGGACCTCGACCATCAAGCTAGTAACGTCAGTGATCGTGCTTCCGCTCAGAGCCCCGGTGCTCACGGCCAAGATACTGGCCACCCTGGATGTGCTATCCGGCGGACGGCTCATCGTAGGCGGCGGAGTTGGATGGATGCGGGAGGAGTTCGAAGCCCTGGGCGTTCCACCATTTCGGCAGCGGGGCGCCGTATCCGACGAGTACCTGCGGGCCTTCAAAGAGCTGTGGACCAGCGACAGTCCGGCCTTCGAGGGGGAGTTTTGCAGTTTCTCCGACATCCTGTTTCTGCCGAAGCCTGTGCAGAAGCCACACCCGCCTATCTGGATAGGTGGCAACAGCCCGGCGGCGGTCCGGAGAGCGGCTCGGCTCGGAGATGCCTGGTACCCGACTGCGGGCAACCCCGAGTTCCCGTTGGCCACGCCGGACCAGCTAGCTGAGGGCATGGGACGGCTCCACCGATGTGCTGAGGAAGCCGGTAGAGACCCGGGCGACGTGGCTGTCGTGTACGGGGGTGTTTCCTACAGCATCGAATCCAGGAGCACGTCAGAGGGTCATCGCCGCTGCTTCACCGGAACGCCGGAACAAGTCGCCGAAGACATCGATACGTTCGCGGAGCTTGGCGTGGGACATATGATGCTCAACCTCGATGGTGAAACCCTGGGCGAGATACTCGAGCGTATGGAACGCTTCGCCACCGAAGTGATGCCGCTGACCTGACGTTGGAAGTCGGCGATGGAGAGCTAGTGACGGACGGTCATATTCTAACGGCGTCGAAGTTAGGTGCTCGGACATGAATTCCCAACGGGATGTCGTAGTGATCGGTGGCGGGGTCATCGGCGTCTGCGCGGCATACTATGCCCTGAGAGCGGGCCGCGGTGTGACTATTCTGGAGCGTGCAGAGGTCTGCAGCGGCAGCTCCTACGGCAACGGTGGGGCCCTCGTTCCCAGCCACAGCATCCCACTGGCGGCACCCGGCGCCGTGGCGCAAGGGCTCCGGTGGATGTTCAGCCCCGAGAGCCCCTTCTACATCAAGCCCCGTTTCGACCTGGAGCTGCTCCGATGGCTCTGGCGGTTTCGTGCCGCCGCTACCGAGCGGAGGATGCGAGAATCCGTCCCTGTGATCTCCGAGTTCAGTCGCGCCAGCCTGGCCCTGTTCGAGGAGCTGGTTGCAGAGGAGAAGCTGGACTGCAGCTTCGCTCGCAAAGGGACCCTCGCGCTCTACCTGACCGACCGCGCTCTCGAGGAGGGGTTGGCAGAGGCCCGCATCCTCTCCCAATACGGCATCCGGTCTGAGAGGCTCTCGCCCACCCAGGTACGGGAGATGGAGCCGGCTGTTCGCGCCGGCGGCGTCGGCGGTATCTTCTGGGGGTTTGACGCCCATCTCAAGCCGGATGACTTCGTCCTGGGGTTAGCCTCACGCTTCCGAGACAGGGGAGGTGTCATCGAGGAGGGAGTGGAGGTTGTGGGATTCGAGACCTCGGCAGACCGGGTAGATGCGGTCAAGACCAGCCGTGGAGACTATCCTTGCCGGCAGGTGGTGCTGGCGGCGGGGGCATGGTCTCCAGGTGTTGCTCGCGATCTTGGGCTCAGGCTGCCGGTCCAGGCCGCCAAAGGGTACAGTGTGACCTTTGAAAGAACCGAGAGCGGTCCCCAGATTCCTCTGACGCTGTCCGAGGCCGTGGTAGGGATAACTCCTATGGGGTCGGTGCTGCGCTTCGCGGGCACGCTGGAGCTATCCGGTATCAACCTCGACATCAGGCCTCGCCGGGTGGAGGCCATCCTGGAAGGGGCAAGGCAGTACGTCTCGGTCGACGTTGACTCGGAGCCACGGGAGGTCTGGTGCGGCCTGAGGCCCCTGTCTCCCGACGGCCTGCCGATGATAGGCCGGCTCGACTCGCCGGCCAACGTGATAGTCGCCACCGGCCACTCCATGACCGGGGTGACCCTGGGGCCGGCCACCGGCAAGCTGGTCGCTCAGCTCGTGAATGAAGAGACGCCCCTGGTCGAACCCGGACCCTTCAGCCCGGCCCGCTTCCGGTAGACAGTGCCTCTATAATGCCTATCACCGATTAAGTAAGGGAGCCTGAGTGTGAGAGTTGGAATTCTGGACCTGCTGGCGGCCTCGCCGACGACCAGTCTGACGCCGGCCATAGGTCACTACCTGCTCACCAAGCAGTACGCCAGCATAATGCCCCAGGCCGTCTCCGTATGGTGCAGGCAGCTGGGACACGAGGCGTTCTATGCCAGCTACTACGGTCACGGCGACCCGAGAAAGCTGCTGCCTGACGACCTGGACGTGCTCTTCATCTCATGTTATACCCAGGCCAGCGCCCTTGGCTATGCGCTGGCGAAGCTCTATCGGAGAGAGAAGACCCTAACGGTTATAGGCGGCCCGCACGCAAGCTCCTTTCCCCACGACTGCCTTCGGTTCTTCGACCTCGTGGTGCTCCAGTGCGACAAGGCCCTTATTAGCGACATTCTGAAGGGCGCCTTTGAACACGACTCCATTGTGTCCAGCGGCCGGGTCCTCACCAACCTCCCCAGCGTCGAGGAGCGGATGCCCGAGGTCAGAGCCTCCGCTTTTAGCCGAGGGAGGTGGTCGTACGTCTCAACCAGCGTCCCTCTACTCGCCAGCGTCGGATGCCCGTACACGTGTAGCTTTTGCACCGACTGGAACAGTCCTTACGCACTCATGCCATTGGACCGCCTGGAGGCGGACCTGCGTTATGTGTCACAACGACTGCCTGGGGTCAAGATATCCTTCCATGACCCGAACTTCGCCGTCAGGTTCGACCAGACGCTCGACGTGCTGGAAAAGGTACCTCGACCGGCGCGCAGTCCATACATCATGGAAAGCTCGCTTTCGGTGCTCCGCGGCCCGAGGCTTCAGAGACTGCGTGACACAAATTGCATCTATGTGGCCCCGGGAATCGAGTCATGGTCCAACTACTCCAACAAGGTGGGAGTAGGAAGGAAGACGGGCTCTCAAAAGGTTGAGCTCGTCGCCGAGCATCTGAGCGAGCTTCACACGAACGTACCGGGCATCCAGGCCAACTTCATCTTTGGCGTGGACACTGACGAGGGCGACGAGCCGGTCGAGCTGACCAAGGAGTTCATGAGACGAACGCCCTTCGCCTGGCCGGTCGTCAACATACCGGTACCGTTCGGGGGGACCCCTCTCTACGACGAGCACATTGCAGCCGGACGGATCCTGCGGTCGATGCCCTTCACTTTCTACTATTTCCCTTACCTGGTGACTACGCTAAGTCACTACGACCCGCTTACCTACTACAACAAGCTGACCGAGCTGTTGACCTATGCGGCGACCAAGAAGATGTTGTGGCACCGGCTGCGCACGACGCCAAACTGGTCGCTTCGGCTCCTGCATACGGTGCGGACCCGTCACGCATGGGGTGGGATCGAAAAATGCCGGCAGATCTTGGAGATGCTGAGCGACGACTCCCGGTTTCGGGATTTTCACGAGGGGCGTTCATCGGCGTTGCCCGAGTTCTATCATCGGGAGTACGAGCGCCTTCTGGGTCCCTATGCGGAGCTCCTCTCCAGGGCCGATCGCATACCGGAGCTGCCCCCCGTCGCTACGGTCCCGGTCACTGTCTGACTCGGATGCTTCGGGAACCCGCCTCCTCACGGTAGCAAAGCCGTGGGCCCGGACATACGACCAGGGCTTTTGGAGGCGAAGTTCCCACTGGCAGCGTGGCCAGCTCAGTCAGGCGCGTGGCGATAACATTTTTCTAGAGGTCTCATAGCGGGCTGTTCGAGGGCGGCTGTTGGTTGAGTGTTTACGAAATCCGGCGAGGCCCATCCGATATGCAGGCCACCGAACCCGGTTAGCGATGCAACCTAGCAATGCCAGCCAGGAAACACTGTCCTCGACCGGCCACCCTCGGCTGGCGAGGGATTGACAACATAGAACGCGTGACTCGTTCTGTCGTGCTTTCGGTAAAGGAGACGCCTTACGTCGACGCGGCCCGCGCCTGAGGGGCCTCCTCCCTCAGAATAATGGCCCGTCACGTAGCAGCAGCCCGATGTACCACGGAACGGTAAGCGGCTCGTTCAAGAATGCGCTGGACTGGCTTCAGCTCCTCTCGGACCGCGATCCGCCGTATCTTGCCAACAAGGTGGTAGGGCTCGTCAGCACTGCCGGTGGGGTGCAAGGACTCCAGGCCGTGAATACGATGGAGTTCGTCGTCAGGGCCCTGCGTGGGTGGGCCGTCCCGCTGGTGATACCCGTGCCCCGCGCGTGGGAGGCTTTCGACGATCGCGGGCGAGCCCTCGATCCAGGCATAGACAAGCAGCTTCGAGAGTTAGGCTCGGAGGTGGCGAAGGCCTCGCACCAGCTCAAGTCCCACGGGTTCTGCGACTACTCGACACCGTAGGCCTCTAGCTCGTATCGCCACAGCTCGGGTAGCCGGCGGTGCCGCACGGCTCACCCGGCCGGGGCTACTCCCCGGTCTCAGGCTTCAGCACCCCGATGAACGGTAGGTTCCGGTACTTCTCCGCGTAGTCCAGCCCGTAGCCCACCAAAAACTCGTCCGGGACCTCGAAACCGACGTAGCCGATGGGCACGTCCGCCAAACGGCGGGCCCGCTTGTCCAGAAGTGAGCAGACCTCCACCGATTCCGGCCCTTTGGACCTGAGGTGATTCATGAGGTAATTCAGCGTCATCCCGGTGTCGACGATGTCCTCTACCAGAATGACGTCCTCGCCGGCCAGTTCCATGTCCAGGTCCTTGGTGATCCGGACCCCGGGCTGCTCGTCGCCGCCGTAGTGGGAGATCGACATGAAGTCGACCCCAATCGGCAGGGTGATCGCCCTCATCAGATCGGCCATAAAACAGACCATACCCCGCTGCACGCCGATGAGAATGGGCTGTCTGCCGGCGTAGTCCTGCGATATCTGCCGTCCCAGACTTGCGACCCGCTGCTGTAGCTGCTGGGTAGTTAGCAAGACCCTGTCGATCCCCCTGACCTCGGCGTTCCCCAACGGCCCGAAGCCGTACTTGGCCAGGAGACGGTGAAAGTCGCGCCGATAGAGCAGCTTGACGTTGATCTCGGGGTGGTGCTGCTTCATCATCCGGATCTTCCGGTTCTTCGCGGTCACCAGGCTCTGTTTCATGGTCGTCAGCTCGACGTAGAGGTCGAGATCGGGCAGGAAGAAGTCGGGGGTCATCATCTCGACTATCTTCTCGCCATCCCACCTGAGAGCGAAGGACCTGGGCTCGTACTCCCACCTGAGGCCGTAGAAGTCGAGGATCTGGCTGAACTCCTTCTCGCTGGGGTGCGCGAAGGACGGCGGCGACTTGGGGCCGAGCTTGCGGCTCGCCGAAGTCGATGTACCGCCGTTGTCACCGCCGGACCGCACCGCCTTGCGCGTCAATGCGCTACCTCCGCGAGCTAACAGCCGGTTTCGATCAGGATAGCAGAGCGTCGAAGAAAGGCTCCAGGGTAGTCGGGTCGCGATTCCGCGTGTTTGGAGTGAGCGGCGTGCGATCCACGCGCTAGCTGTACGAGGGCGGCGTGTGGTCCCGGAGCCGTACAGTTCGACGCCGTGGGGCGTATGGGCGTTCAATTGAACGCCCATACACTGCCGTGTTTGCCGGCTTTCGGCGATGGGCGGAAGCGTTATCGGGTCAGGAGCACGACGGCTCCGCCGGCCATGAGAATCCCCAAGATACGGGTGGCCCTGAACTCCTCTCCGAGAAAGAGGAACCCCAGGGTGCCGGCGACGGCGAAGTTCAGCGCGAAGATCGGGACCACCACGGAGGCCGGTCCGCGGCTGAGGCCAATGTAGTAGCTCGCGATGCTGAGGCTGAGCGTCAGGCCGGCCAAACCCAGGTAGAGCGTCGACCGGCTCAGGCCGAGGTGGGCGGTCACGCTCTCGCCTCGAAAGAGGACCAGGCCGATGCCGACCACAACCAGTATCGTGTTGGTAACGACCAGGGCGACCTCGGGAGGGACACTTCGGAGCGCCAGCTTCACGAACACCACCGTGACGCCGTAAGCGCCCATTGCCATGAGGGCCCACCATACGTGATTCAAGGAACGACCTCCGCCCAGCTTGGCACTGAGCGACTATTCTACCACCGGCGACATGCAGCGAGGGTAGGATTCGCGGACCGTGCCGACGGCAGACGTGGCGCCGTTGGGAGGCTACGACGCCGAAAAGACGTGGGAGGTCACGGTGGCCGTGCGGGGTATGCTCGCGTCGAGCTCAGTTGTCTATCGTGACCCGTTCCACGGCGCGATTGGGGACCCAGCCCTGGAGCTCCCCGACGGGGAGCTCCAGCCGGGTCCAGGCCCCGCGACTCTCGATCGTGGTCACATCGGCCCCACTGTGTAGCGTGACTTCCGAGAGGTACTGTGCGCCGGGCCCGCTCTTGAGCTCAACCTCGGACTCGACGACGACGGTATCCCGCTCGCCAACCCCGCTGAATGTGTGACCGGCCAGGGCGGCGAGACTGAGAACCATCAGGCCGCTCGCCACGAAGGCCCCGTAGCGGACCGCCCGGAGTGCCGCCGCGTCCCTGGCGAACGGCGCTCCAAGAAGAATGAGCACCATCGCAGCCAAGAACACGAGAGCCGCGACCGCGGTCTGGTCCCGTGTAAGAAAGCGACGGGTCGGGGAGGACAGGCTGGTAACGAGACTCTTCTCCGGAGGTTCGAGGCCGTCAACGGTCATGTCGCGGGCCAGGGTCAGGTTGTTCTCTGTGTCTCCGTCGCCGGGGTCTGCGCTTGAGGCGCGCCGGTAGTTGAGAATGGCCCGTCCCAGCTCACCCAGCTTGATGTAGGCGTTGCCCAGGTTGTAGTACAGGGCTCCGCTCCGGACTCCCCTGGCCACAAGCTCCTCGTAGACCTCCACGGCCTCCGAGTAACTTCCGGCCTCGTAGAGACCGTTACCCAGCGCCATCGCATCGGCGTTCGAGGACTGCGCGGCGATCGCGGGGAAGAGGGCGAGCATGGCAGCGAACGCCAGGGCCGCGGCCAGCGGGACTCGGGACGTCACGTTGCGAGACCCCTCTCCAGGTCCGTGATGATAGACCTGGTGTCGTCCAGCAGGCCGGCGGGTTCGATGGGACGTCGGTCCGGCGCGAAGCGACCCTCACCGGCGGTAAGGCAGGCGACGACGCGCGTGGCCAAGGCGGGTTCGATCCCTCTCGCGGCCAGGAACTCCGCCAGCTCCGTGTGAGTGAGTCCGTTCAACGGCTCTCCGAGCTTGGCGCTCATATACTCCAGCAGGACCTGGCCGCTGACGCCGTAGGGATCGATATCCTGGTCCTCGGCCGTTTCCAACGCCTTCATGGCGGTTATGGACGCCCTATTGCGGCGCGTAAGGCCGGCCCTGGTCAACCGACGGCCGTACACCCTCCATGCGGTGCCACTAGCCAGCAGAGCGAGAAGCGCCGCCCACACGATCCAGTAGCCCGCCTGAGAGGTAAGTGGCGCGTCCGCCTTCTCCAGGCGGCCCGGGACGGGCTTGATGTGCCGGATGTCGCTAGCCGACAGGTCCGGGGTCTCCAAGGAGTCGTTAACCGGTCCCTGTTCGGAGACCGGCTGGGAGCCGGGCGCCACCACCACCGGTATGGGCTCGGTGGACACCGTTCTGTATTCGGCCGCCTCCGGGTCGAAAAAGACGTAATCTACGGGGGGTATCGTGAAGTCGCCCGCCTTCTCAGGCACTAGAAGCCGTTCGTTTACCTTGCTGCCGGCGAGCCGTCCGCGGGTCATGCCGGAGCTTACAGACGATGAGCCGTCGAAGCCGCGCCAGCCGGGCATGTCCGGCCAGATGGGATCGGGCAGAGTGTCGATGTTTCCCTCGCCGCTGAGCGTTAAGGTCACCGTGATGGGCTCGTTCACCTGCGATTCGGTGGCGTTCGAGCTCGCTGAGATCTCGAACCGTCCGACCGCGCCGTTGAAGCCGTCGGGGGCTCCACCGGGCAGTGGCAGCACATTGACCGTGACCGGCTCGGACCGCAGCACCGTGCCGCGCTCGAAAAATCCCCCCGGCACGGTGAGCGTAGCGGGCCCTATGGTCAACGGACCGGTGACGGTCGGGAACAGGACCGTCCGCACCTCGGTCACCAGGTACCTCTGGTCCCCAAGCCGGGTCTCGTACCGGGTCTGCTCCGAGTCATTATTGCTCCAGAATCCGCTGAACGCGGGCTCGTCATAAGAGGCCTGGCGGGCCCTCTGTCTCCCGAAGCGGTCCAGCTTGCGATAGAACCTGAGCAGGTAAACCACCTGCTGTCCCTGGTAAGCCTCGGTGTTGTCGATCTCCACGTCGACGGACAGATCCTGGTCCGAATCCAGCGAGGACGGGGGGGACGTCCCCCCTTGAGGCGACTGATCGGCAGCGACGCCTGTCCCCTGCGTCACCTCGAGGTGTATAGGCTCTGTCAGATGGGACCTCCCGTCCAGGGACACCCGGATAGAGTCTATGATCAGCTCTCCCGGCTGGAGTGGCTGCAGAACGAACCTGTACGTTACGCTGCCGGTAGCCTTGCCATCTACTATCGATAGCTGGGACTCGGTGCTCCTGCGAACGATCATCAGGTCTTCCAGCGACGGCAGGGAGGGCGCTGGGGCGCCGGTGGCGCTCTGAATGACTACGGAAAGGGTCACGGTCTCATCCGTTGTCAGCTCGTGGCGGTCGACGCTGGCCGTGAGGACGGGGGATTGGGCGTGGCTTACAGCGACCCACAGCAGGGCAATCACCAGTGGCGTTACGACCGCCGCAATCCTGTGCGGGCCTATGGCAGCGAGTCCCATGGCCGCTACCAGTCTTTGACCGGCGGATTGCTGGATATGACTACGTTCTGCTGCAGACGTTCCTGAAGGGTCTGGACTCTCGATGCCACGGCCTCGAGCAGCTGTCGCGCTTGCTCCTCGGTCAGCTCGCCTGGCTGGGGTTGGGGGACTGGCTGGTCCTGTTCAGAGGGGTCCGGCGCCGGCGGCTGCTGGTCTTCTTCCGGCGAAGGAGACGGACCCTGGCCCTGCTGTTGGTCTTGCTGTTCCTGCTGTTCCTCGCCCTGGTCCTGCTGCTCGCCCTGGGGCTCGTCACCCTCGCCCTCAGGCTGCTGACCGGGCTGCTCCTGCTGAAGCTGCAGCAGGGCGAGCTCCAGGTTGTACTTTGCGTCCTGGTCGTCGGGGTCGAGACGGAGGGTCTCCTTGTACGCCTCGATGGCGCTCTCGAACTCCTCTGCCTGGAACTGGGTGTTCCCGAGGTTGAAGTTGGCCTGCCCCGGCAACACGCCCTCCGCGGTGCGAAGCGCGTTTTCGATGTTTTGCTGGGCGGAGCCGTACTCCTGCTTGCGATAGTATGCGTTGCCGGCGTTGTAGTAGGGCTCGGCCAGCTCCGGCGCCTCCTGCTGCGCCTGCTCATACGCCTCGACCGACGCCTCCCAGTCCTCTTCGGCGAAGGTCTCGTTCCCGTCACGGACCAGCGTGGCCTCGGCGCTGGTGCATGCGATGCCGCCCAGCATCAGCACGAACATGAGGGTCAACGCGTACCTTGTCAAGAGCCTTTTCATCAGTCTATTGCCGCACCCATTCTGTCCCTGGGCGACGTCGAGGATACTCTTCGCGGCATCAGCTCGGCCAGGACCAGTGCCATCAGAGAGGCCAGGAGGAATAGCTGGAACCTCTCGATGGGACGGGAGCCGAACTCCGACTCCAGGTTCTCTCTCTGGAGGTCCTGCATCTGGGTCACCAGGTCCTCCACGGCGGCCGAGCCCGGCCCCGCGCGGTAGTAGCTTCCCCCGGTGACGCTGGCGATCTGCTGCAGAGTAGCCTCGTCCAGCTTGGAAAAAACGATCTCGCCGTCGCGGTCAACCTTGTACGCCACCCGTTGGCCACGGCTGTCGTACTCGGGAATAGGCTCTCCCTCCGGCGAGCCGAACCCGATCACGTAGACGATGACCCCTTCGTCGGCCAGCCGTTGAGCCGCGGACAGGGGGTTGCCTTCGTGGCCCTCCCCGTCCGTGAGCAGCAGCACGACTTTCTGGCTCGACCGGAGGGTGTCGAAACCCTGGCGGGCGGTCAGCATCGCATCGCCAAGCGCCGTACCCGGCCTCGAAATGACGCCCGGACGGGCGCCTTCGAGAAACACTCGCGCGGTTGAGTAGTCGCCGGTAAGTGGGTGCTGGATAAAGCTGGCCCCCGAAAAGAGCACCAGCCCGACCTCATCTCCCGAAAGACGGCTCATGAGCTCGACCACCTCGAGCTTGGCGCGGGTCAGCCTGTTGGGGAGCAAGTCCTCCGCCAACATGCTCTCGGACACGTCCAACGCCACCATTATCTGAGCGCCCTTTCGTTCGACCACCTCCACCTGGCTCCCCCACTGAGGGCGGGCCAAAGCCAGGACGGTGAGCGCCGTGGCGGCCAGGAGAAGACCGGCGCGCCATCGACGGCCTCGCCAGCTAATGCCCGACATCAGACGGTCCAGCAGGGAGGCGTCGCCGATCCTCAGTATGGCGAGCCTGCGCTGGCGGGACACCCACGACATGAACAATGCCATGACCGGCAGGAGGACGAGGGCGTAGAGAAAGAGCGGCTGGCCGAAGCTCATGGCATCACCCTCAACCATGTGTTTCGCAACACCGCCTCCAGAAGCAACACCAGCATCGCCGGGAAGGCGACGCGGGCCACCAGTTCCTCGTGCCGTATGAACGTCTGCACCTCCACCTGCGACTTCTCCAGGTTGCTGATCTCGCTGTAGGTCTGCCTCAGGCCGTTCACGTCTTTGGCACGAAAGTACCGGCCGCTTGTGACCGCAGCGATCTCCCGAAGTGTATCTTCGTCCAGCGCGCTCTCACGATAGACAAACCGATCGCCGAGGGAACCTCTGCCCCGCACCGGGGCCAGTCCGGTGCTTCCAGCCCCGACCGTATACACCTTGATTCCCAAGGCCCTCGCCGCTTCGGCGGCGGTCAGTGGGTCGATCTCGCCGGCGTTGTTGACGCCGTCGGTGAGCAGGATGATCACCTTGCTTTCGACATCCGAGTCGCGGAACATGTTAGCGGCGGTGGCGAGCCCCAGCCCTATGGCCGTACCGTCGTCGATTCCGATTTCGGTGGCCAGGCCGACCTCCCTGAGCTGGCGCGCCAGAATCCGGTGGTCCAGCGTCGGCGGACTCTGGAGGAAGGCGTTGTGAGCGAACACGACCAGCCCGATGCGGTCATACGGCCGCTCTCGCACGAAATCGTCGATGACCTGCGTAGCGGCCTCAAGCCTGTTTTGGGCCCCGAAATCGAGGGCTCCCATGCTGCCCGATATGTCCAGGGCCAGCACGATGTCCACACCCTCGCCTTCGATCGTCTCCTGCGCCTCGCTGCTCTGCGGCCTTGCCAGCGCGAGGATCACCAGGACTATCCCCAGCAGCCTCATGGCCACGAGCAGAGGGCGTATGGCCACCCTCCAGGGTCGCCGCCCCGCCCTGGTCAGCCCTGTGTCCGCATACCGGAGGCCGGTCGGTCGGGACCGGCTCCGTGTGCGGTGCCAGTGCGGGAGCGCCAGGAGTGCCGGCACCACCAGTAACAGCATCAGGAACCAGGGCGACGCGAACCCGATACTCATGCCGCCCCCCCTCTCGCAGCCTCCGCACCCGCAAGCATGGCTTCGTCGGGGACAATCGGACGCGTGGCGTCCACGACAAGTCGCACCTCAGTCGTCAGTTTACCGGCCTCCGATGCCTCGGGCCGGAATCTGGCGAACTTGACAAGGTCCGACTCGGCAAGCGTCTCCACCATCCGTCGACCGTGCTCCGGCGCCACGTCGGCCCCGACCATCGATGCGCGCAGCTCCTCAGTCGTCAGGTCCAGCGCGGGAACATAAAAGATCCCCCGAACGTAGGCCCTTAGAGTCTCCGAAACGAGGGTATAGTGCTCTTTGAATCGCCCCTGGTCCAGCAGCCCCAGCGCGTCGATACGCGCCAGCTCATCCACAGCGATCTCGTAGGGCGTACGTGGGTCGATGGATGCCGCTATCGCCTCGTCCAGTCTTCGACGAGCCAGGTGCCTCCTGTACAGAATCCAACCGGCGACCGCCAGGGCCAACGCCAGCACGACCGCGAGGACGATCCACGGCCAGACCGGCGGGAACGGCAGGCCGGCCTGCGGTCTGATGTCCCTGAGCTCCAGGTCGTCCTCGCTCAGGACCGATACCACGGTGAAGCCCACTGGTCCGGCGACGTGCTTGGTCACGTTTCCGGCCTCATCACGGACCGTCACCGGCAGCTCCGGGGTCTCGAACGACCCGGGTGCGAACAGGGACACGTCGATGGTCTGCGTCGTCGTCTCCAGGTCACCGCCAATCGAGGACGTCGTGGGCTGGGAGACGGACCGTACCTCGAACTCGCCCCACGTCTGGTCCATTCTGGGCGGGACCACCCTGTGCCCGACTGGATGCGTCACGGTCAGGGTCAGGGTCGCTACATCCCCCACCGTGACGAGCTCACGGTCGGCGACGATGCCGACGTCGACTTCGCCCTCCGCATAGAGGACTGCGGAGACGATCGCCCACATCGCGAGGCCCAGTGCAAGGGCCAACGCCGGCGTCGACGCCGACCGAACGACTGCTATGGACCTTCTCGTCGCTGTACCCGATGAACCCATCACGCCAGCCCCGGCCTGACCGCGCCTCTGGCAATTCGCCGGGACCGCCTCCTGAAGAAGGCGATCAGGGGCGGCAGGTAGTCCTGATCGGTGGAGACGCTAACGCGGTCGACCCGCGCCGAAGAGAACGCCTGTCGCTTGCCGTCCTCCAGCTGCTCCACCCTGTCCTCAAAGCCTTTTCGCCAGGCGGCGTCCCCAGAGTCCACCCAGACGATCTCCCCCGTCTCAGCGTCCTCCAGCGCCAGCAGACCGACGTCCGGTATCTCGCGCTCCAGAGGGTCGTTCAGCTCCATGGCCACCACGTCGTGCCGTCTGGCGGTAACGAACAG
This sequence comes from uncultured Dehalococcoidia bacterium, assembly GCA_964528205.1. Classification (GTDB taxonomy): domain Bacteria; phylum Chloroflexota; class Dehalococcoidia; order Lucifugimonadales; family CAZGRI01; genus CAZGRI01. The sequence goes on from CAZGRI010000005.1 coordinate 13,940, forward strand.
CGGACGGCTGTAGCCCGCCGGGTCCGCCAGAAAGTCGGAGATCAGGAAAATGATGCTGCGACGTTTAAGCACCTTGCTTATCGTGTCCAGAGCCGACGCGACATCGGTACCGAGACCCCGCGGCTGGAAGGCCAGCATCTCCCGGATGAGCCGGGTGACGTGCCTGCGACCCTTGCGAGGCGGAATAAACAGCTCGACGGTGTCCGTGAAAATCAGAAGTCCGACCCGGTCGTTGCTGGTGGTGGCCGCAAAGGCCAGCACAGCCGCAAGCTCCGCGGCCAGCTCACGTTTGAATCGGTCGAACGTGCCGAACTCCCCCGAGCCGCTGGCGTCCACCACCAGCATCACACTCAGCTCGCGCTCCTCGACGTGGCGCTTGACGTACGGCTCACCCATCCGGGCGGTGACGTTCCAGTCGATGGTACGCACCTCGTCGCCCGGAGTGTAGGGCCGTACCTCCTCGAACTCGATCCCACGGCCCTTGAATATCGCCTGGTAACGCCCCGCGAACGTGTCGTTCACCAGGTGCCGGGTGTAGATCTCTATGAGGCGGGTCTTTCGGACCAGCTCGGAGGTCAGCATGTTTGTGGATCGCGGATACGGAACGCGTTGTTATGGGACTTCGACGTGGTTCAGGACCCTCTGGATGATGTCGGCACTGGTGACCTCTTCGGCCTCGGCCTCGTAGGTGGTGATCACCCTGTGCCTGAGGATGTCTGGTGCAAGCTGTTTGACGTCCTCGGGCGTGACGTAGCCTCTGCCCTTCAGAAAGGCCTGGGCGCGGGCCGCGTTGACGAGGTATATCCCGGCCCTTGGAGAGGCCCCGAACGCGACGAGTTGCCGCAGGTCGCGCAGACCATCGTCGCTGGGGTTCCGCGTGGCGGTCACCAGGTCCAGGATGTACTCCTTTATTTTGTCGTCGACGTATATCTGCCGGACGATATCCCGCGCCTTGGGGATCTGGGACCTCTCGATAACGGGACTCACCACAGGCAGATCCGGGCCGGCCATGCGGTCCAGGATCTGCCTCTCCTCCTCGCGACGCGGATAGTCGACGATCACCTTGAGCATGAAGCGGTCTACCTGTGCCTCGGGCAGGGGGTACGTGCCTTCGTGCTCTATGGGGTTTTGCGTGGCAAGCACCAGGAACGGGTCGTCCAGCGGATAGCTTGTGGCGGCAATGGTAACCTGCCTCTCCTGCATCGCCTCCAGAAGCGCGCTCTGGACCTTGGCGGGTGCGCGGTTGATCTCGTCGGCCAGAACGATGTTGGCGAAGATGGGGCCTTTGTGGACCGTAAACTCGGTTGTCCGTGGGTTGTAGACCTGGGTGCCTATCAGGTCCGCCGGCAACAGGTCCGGGGTGAACTGCAGACGCGCAAAGTCCGCGTGGATGGCCTCGGCTAGAGTCTTGACCAGCAACGTCTTGGCCAGGCCGGGGACGCCCTCCAGGAGAACGTGGCCGTCGGCCAGAAGTCCGACCAGGACCCGTTCGACCAGCGTGTCCTGGCCCACGATCCGCTTTCTGATCTCGGCGAGCAGGTCCTGGACGAAAAGGGCCTCTCGCTCTACCTGCTCATTGATCTCTCGAATGCCTGTCAAGTCCATCCTTCGACTTCCTCATTGGTAAGATGGTATCGGCCGCGGTTCGTGCGAGCGGCCCTTCCCAGTGTAGGAAAACGCGTGTAGATTATCAAACGGGGCCTGCGTGGTGTGGGGGACACCCATCGCCGGCCCTGGTCCCAGTATGAGCTGCACGCGTTCCAGCCCGGTTACGAGTACATTACGAACCCGTAACCGAAAAGGATGCGTTGGGGGTGAGGTGTTTCCTCGCTCCAGTCTTCAGGAGCGTTCGGTTTCGCCCCCGGACTTCACTCAGTCCCAGGACTTGCACGGCAACGGATTGCTACCGCTCGAATTGCCACAGAGGCCGGGCGCCGGCGTCGACGCCTCCGTCCACCGCGAGCACCTGGCCCGTTACCCAGCCCGCCTCGTCTGACGCGAGGTACAGCGAGGCGTGGGCGATGTCGGACGGGCTACCCGTGCGCTCCAGCGTTGCGGCGGCCGGCCTGACGGGACCGTCGGCCAGGGTCCCTCGAAAAAGGCCGGCGGCGATGGCGTTGACCCTGATATTGTCGGGGTACAGCTCCCTGGCGAGGCTCTGGCAAAGGCCTATGACACCGCCCTTCGCGGCGGCGTAAGCTGGGTTGCCCTCCTGCCGCACGCTGAAGCTGGCGGCGATGCTCACGATCGCCCCGCCGCCGTTGTCTCTCATGGCGGGACGGACGGCGTGGGACAGGTTGTAGAGGCTGCTGACGGTGTTGAAGAGAGTCTGTTGCCAGTACCGCTCGTCGATGTCTGAGAAGTCCCGCGTGGGCTCGAAGTTGCCGCCGGCCCCGCAGTAGAGTATGTCCACCCGGCCGTACGTCTCCACAACGCTCCGGACGAGACCGTCCGCCTCGGACTTCACCGATACGTCGGCCGGGGCGACGGTTACCTCGCCGCCCTGCCCGCGGATGCGGGACGCCGTCTCCTCCAGATGATCGCTCCGGCGGGCCGTGACGACCAACCGCGCGCCCTCCTGGGCGAAAAGCAGCGCGGTCGCCCGGCCCATGCCCGTCCCAATTCCCGAAAGCAGGGCCACCTTGTTACCCAGCCGCATCGGTCCCCTCCAGCCGTTTGCGCCATTGTACCAGCAGGAGCAACGGTGGGAGCCTGTCGCTTACTGGGCGATGAAGGTGTGGCTCTTGTCCCCAACCTCGACGGTATACGTCTCTCCCGACTCGAAGTCGCTTCCCAGCGGGACCGACGTCTCGACGGTGCCATACACCTGTGCACATACGATTCCCTCGTCCGACGGCTTCAGGTTCTTGACGATCACCCTGATGTCGTTGCCCGCCCGCTCGATTACGTATCCGTCGAACTTGACGCAGCCATTGGGCAGGCCCGAAGTGACGGCCAGGAAGTACTGCGGCGGGAAGGATTCGGCGATCATCAGGTCCAGGCTCTCTATCGGCGCGGGCGCCTCGACCATATCGGGCACACCGACGACCGTGGTCGGTGCGGGCGTGGCGGCGCTCTCCGTCTCGGTCGAGCAGGCCGCTGCCACGATGGCCAGCAGGCCGGCAAGCATTGCGATTCCAGCTAGGCGTTTCAATGTGGTCCCCCCGGAGTAAGGAGTAAGAAGTTTGGCTATTCACTAACTATGACGGCCGGCGGGATGGTTTTGTTCCCTAGGTGCCGGCCCGTACGTATGTGACGCCCCGACAGGTCGAGACTGTCAACGCGGTCGAATGTCCGTGGAAGCGCCCCCTCGGCTATCCGAGGACACCGGAAGGCGCCACCAGTATCTTGAACACGTCCTTGGTGGGGGCCATCATCCGGTGATAGCCATTTGTGACGACATCCTCGAGGCCGATGCGATCTGAGACCAGCGGAGCGGTCTTGATGGCTCCGGATGAGATCATGGACACGACCTCTTCGACGTCGCGCTGCTGATAGGCCAAGGAGCCGACAACTTCGACCTCCCGACCGACGACGCTGTTGAAGTCGATCTCCGTTTTGGCCGTGAAGATGGCCACGAGCAGCACCCGCCCACCGGCCCTCACCCACTGTGTTGCCAGGGCCGGGGTACCCGGTCCGCCCGCGGCGTCGATGATCACGTCCGGGCCGTCGCCATCGGTCAGGTCCCGAAGAGCCTCGCCCGCGTCCTGAGTGTCCGGGTTGATGACGGCCTCGGCTCCAAGCTGCGCGGCCAGGTCGAGGCTCATCCGACGCCGGTCCACGGCGAAGACCCGGGCGCCGAGGGCCTTGGCCTCCTGCATCGCCATCATGCCCACCGTGCCAACGCCCAGTACTACCGCGCGTTCGCCCTCTTGAAGGCGGCTTCGCCGGACCGCGTGCATCGCGACCGAGCTCGGCTCGACAAGGGCGGCCTCTTCGCTGCTGACATTGTCGGGAAGCTTGACCACCTGCGAAGCCTTCCAGACCATTTGCTCGGCCAGGCCGCCGTCGATGGCGAAGGCGACACCCGCCAACGCCGGGCACTGCGCCTCCGCGCCCGACGTGCACCACCGGCACTGGCCGCAGGTCAGGCAGCCGTTTATCACCACCCGGTCGCCGGCCCGCACGTCGGCGACTTCGCTGCCAGTCTCCACCACCGTCCCCGTCATCTCGTGGCCCACGATCATAGGCATTCCCTTTCCGGTGATGGGGTTGGGCTCAGCCGAGATGAACACCGGTCCGTAGAGGTACTCCTCGATGTCGGTGGCGCAGATGCCGCAGTAGTCGATCCTCAGCTTCACCTCGTCCGGCTCCGGGACCGGGTCTGGGACGGTCTCCAGGCGCAGGTCTTTATTGCCGTGATACACCAGCGCTTTCATCGCTTTTCCCCCTCACACACGAGCCCCGACGGGCTGGCCTCTCGTTCAGTCCGTGGCCTAGAGAATAAGCCACCCTCCGGAGTCTGTCCAACGGGTGTCCGCCGTAGGGGCGTTTAATTGAACGCCCCTACACCCCTGGGCAGCATTGTTACGCTGTGGACGCCGCCGTTGTGCAACGTGGTAGAATGACGCCGTCCCCGAGCAATCAGCGAATGGAGGAGTGCCGTGGCCGATTTCGAAGGCGTGTTTCCAGCGATCATAACCCCTATGACATCGGACGGACGGCTGAACGAGTCGGCCTTCAGGGAGGTGATGGAGTTCAACATCCGCTCGCGGGTCCACGGCTTCTGGGTCGCCGGGGGCACCGGAGAGAGCGTGCTGCTCGACGACGAGGAGAACATGCGCATCTCCGAGATCGCGGCCGACCAGTCCGCCGGCAGGGCCAAGAACATCATGCACGTCGGCGCACCTACCACTGTCCGCGCCGCCAGATTGGCAGAGCACGCGGCCAAGGTCGGGGTCGAGGCGATCTGTTGCGTCCCGCCGTTCTTCTACCGGCAGACCGACGAGGCCATCGTCGAGCACTATCGCGTGGTCGGGGCCGCCGCGGACATCCCGCTGTTCATCTACAACTTGCCGGGTTCCACGGGCGTGGAGATAACGCCCGAGCTGATGTCCAAGATCCAGGACGCCGTGCCCCAGCTAAAGGGCCTAAAGCACTCGGCGTTGACTTTCAGCAACGTCCAGAATTTCGCGGACATGGGTCTCGACTGTTTCATCGGCAACAGCCTGCTGATGCTGCCGGCTCTGACCATCGGCGCGACCGGATGTGTGGACGGCCCTCCCAACATGGCGCCGGAGCTCTGGGTCGACATATGGAACGCCTATAAGGCCGGCGACCTGCCCAGGGCCGAAGCGGCCCAGAAGCGGGCCTCGAAGGCGACGATGCTGGTCCGGACCTTCGGATTCCCCGCGACGATAAAGGCCGTTTTGAGCGAGCGTCTCGGCATCGACTGCGGCGATCCGCGACCCCCGACCCCGCCCATGACCGCCGAGGCGCGTGCCGAGGCGCTTCGTAGCGCCGCCGAGATGGGGCTCACCGCCGTGGCGGTCGGCTCGGCCGACGACTAGGCCACATCTGTAGCTGTCCCTGTCGGGCTTTGCACCCAGAGTCGCGATGCCGCGTCCGTGGTTCGACAAGCTCACCACGAACGTAGGTTGAGGGACCCGTTCGTCCTGAGCCTGTCGAAGGACGACCAGGGGCAGCCGATCCCTTTCTTGTGCAAGGCCCCAGTCGAGACGGCGGAGAGTGCCGGGCCCGACCCGCGAGGGGCCTCTTCCCGGCAGAGTGGAGGACGTGGCAATGACCAACCATCTCTCTGATATCGTCGAATCGACCGAGGCGGAGCTGCTGGCCACCGGCTTCGTGTTCACCGAGGGGCCGCTGTGGCATCCTGACGGCTACCTGCTGTTCGTGGACATACGCCGGAGCCTCATCTTTCGGTTGGTCCCCGGCGCCGAGCCGGAGGTCATGAGGGCAAACAGCGGCGGCACCAACGGGCTGACCTTTGACCTCCAGGGGCGCCTCGTAATGTGCGAGAGCGACAACCGCCGGATCGCGCGAATGGAGCGGGACGGCACCATCACCCCACTCGCCGAGCGGTGGGAGGGCAAGCGGTTGAATCGCCCCAACGACGTGGTGTGTCGCTCCGACGGCAGCATCTATTTCACGAATCCCGGAGGACGCCTCGAGCCTTCCGAGAGAGAGATCGACTTCAGCGGCGTCCACCGTATCGCACCCGACGGCACCGTAACGGCGATAATCACCGAGTTCGAGTATCCCAACGGTCTGGCCTTCTCCCCCGATGAGAACCTGCTGTATGTCGCCAACACCCGCGAGGATATGCACATCAAGGCGTTCGACGTGGAGCCGGACGGCTCAGTCGCAAATGGCCGCATCTTCGCCGACATGTCCTCGGACGAGCCGGACGGCGTCCCCGACGGCATGAAGGTGGACTTAGAGGGCAGGGTCTACTGCACGGGACCCGGCGGATGCTGGGTTTTTGACGCCTCCGGAAGCCGCCTCGGAATAATCCGGCTGCCGGAGATTCCGGCCAACTGCGCATGGGGAGGAGCCGGGAACCGGACCATGTTCTTCACGGCCCGCACCTCTGTTTACAGCATGAGAATGACGACGCCTGGGACCGGGATACCCACGGTCGACTAGGGGCCTGTTCGCACAGGACTCCCTCTGGCCGCTGACACGCCACGAGCCTACCGGGGCGTCGCGACTTCGTACATGCGACGCGCTCTGGGGACCGGAAGGCCTCACGCGCCGTAGCGCTTGAGGGCCTGCTCGTACTCCTCGGGGGTGTTCAGGTCCAGGCGTATCATCGGGTCGTCGATCTCCACCTCGTTGACCTCGTGTCTGTGCGCCTGGAATACCTCGCGGATGCCTTGCCTGTCCTCCGATATATGCTTGAGCTTCTCTATCAGGAGTGCCGAGAAGACAAGCGGGTGCCCCCCATGGCCCCGGTATCGAGGCGACGTGATGAGCGCATCGGCCTTCGTGTGGGCATCGATGACCGTGCGTACGATCGTCTCGGTGCGCGGCTGGTCCACCGCCAGCAGGAGGACGGCATCGGCCGTAGGGGCTATGCCCCGAAGGCCGGCCTTTACGGAGGTGGTCTTGCCCATCCGGTAGTCGGGGTTCATCATGGCGGTGGCGCCGGGTTCCCGTATGTACGGCTGGACCTCGCGGCCGCGATGGCCCAGGACCACGACCACCTCCGAGACGCCGGCGTCCAGGAGGGAGCGTAGCTGGTACTCCACCAGCGTCGTACCCCTCCACTTCAGGAGCGGCTTGAGCTGCCCCATGCGCGTGGACTCGCCGGCGGAGGTAAGAATAGCTGAGATGCCGGGCATCAGCTCAACAGCGCGTCAGCAGCTTGCCAAGGGGATGCGGGAGATGCGCCGTGCCGGCTCAGCACGAGAAACGAACGCTAGTCAGCGGCCGGCACCGCTTCCGCCTGGACCTTCTGAGCCAGCCGATCGATCCGGCGCTCCTCGATCTTTAGAGGCGTCCCCGTTCCCCCGAGGCGGAACATCAGGGCCTCCGCCATGATGGACACAGCGATCTCTTCCGGCGTCCTGGCGTGCACGTCTAGCCCGATGGGAGAGCGCACCTCTTTGACCCGCTCGACAGGCACGCCGTTTCGCAGGAGGTCCTCATAGATGAGGATAGTCTTGCGGAGGCTCCCCAGGAGCCCAACGTACTGAGCGGGAGTCCGTAAGGCCGCTTCCAGGGCGACGTTGTCATAGCGGTGCCCCCGTGTGGCTATCACGATGAAGGTGTTGGCGTTGATGGGCAGCTTAGGCAACGCCTCCTCAGGTGTCGCCTCGACGCGCTCGTCGGCCTCGGGGAAGCGCTCCTCGCTGACGAACTCAGCCCGGTCATCCGTGACGAACAGCCGGAACCCCAGCGACTTCGCCAGAGGCGCTATGGCCTTGGAGACATGCCCTCCGCCACAGACCACCAGCTGCGGAGGCGTCGTGTAGGCCTCGACGAAGTACTCGGCACCGTGTTCGGACGTGACGTACTCATTCCTGCCGTGGACCATCAAGCCATAAGCCTTCTTAACGGCTTCCCGATCGAGCTCCGTGCTGCCCAGGGTACCCTCGGTCGCCCCGTTCTCATGTATGAAAAGCTTGGCGCCGATGGAGGTGTCGGAGCCCTCTGCCGGTTTGATCAAGCTCGCGATGGAGACGGGCGTACCGCCTTTGTACGCGCTGTCGATCTCCTGGGCGTAGGGGAGGTACTCCTCAGGCCGGTAGATCGGGTCGATCAAGAAGTACATCGTGCCGCCGCAGACCAACCCGTCCTCGGCAGCCAGCTCCTCGTTGAGGGCGTACTCTCGGTACTCCACGTCGCCCCCGCTCTTCAGTAGCTGTTGCGCGGCGTACCAGATGTCCCCCTCGACGCATCCGCCGCCCAGGGTTCCCACCCCCGAGCCGTCCTTCCGGACCAGCAACTTCGCCCCTGGTTTCTGAGGCGTCGAGCCTTTGGTGCGGACGACCGTGGCGACCACGACCTGGTCGCCCTTTCCAAGCAGTTGGACGGCCTCGCTGAATACCTCTTGCATCGCATATCACCGTGTCGGCACGACTTTGTTACGGGCGCTTACGGACACATATAGCTTATCAACTCGCGACCGGCGTTTCAACGACAGGTCAGGGCCGGTCCGTCCGCCGCCCAGCTCGACAGCGAGCGTGTGGCTTACACTGCGAGGATTCGCTCCAGACGCCGGCCGCCGCGCAACGGACCCACCACCGCCAGGTTGAGCCGCTGCCGCACCAGCACGTCGTTGGCCACCTTTAGGACGTCATCCGAGCTTACGCCTCTGACCCTTTCGATGATCTCGTCCGTCTCGTAGCTGTTGCCCAGAAGCAGCTCCTGTGTCCCCATCCAGCCTGAGACGGCTCTTGAGTCCTCCATCCGCAGCAGCAGCCTGCCCTCGATCAGACGTTTGGCCTTCTCCAGCTCCTCCCCGGGCACTCCCTCTCTCACGCCGTCCACCTGGTCGAGAATCGTTCGGACCGCCTCGTGGAGACGCTTGGGGTCGACGCCTGCGTTGATGACGAAAGCGCCGCAGTCCTTGAAGTGGGTTACGCCGCTGTGCACGTCGTAGGCCAGTCCCAACCGTTCACGGACCTCCATGAACAGGCGGCTGCTCATGCCCTCTCCCAACACTACGCTCAGCAGGTCCAAGGCGTACTGGTCCGGGTCGTTGACGGACACGCCCGGAAGAGCTATCGAGAGGTGTGCCTGCTCGGTCCTCCGGTACTCCAGGCGGACCTGTGGCTCGGACTGCACGCGATCGAAACGGGTCCACTCCTGGGGTCCAGCCGCGGGCCAGTCGCCGCAAAGCCGGGTCACCTCACTGAGGACCCCATCGTGAGTCAGGTTCCCAGCCACGCTCAGGACGATATTGGAAGGGTTGTAGTGGAGCGCCATGAAGTCCAACATCATGCCACGGGTAATGGCCGATACCGACTCCTTGGAGCCGCCGACGTCGCGGCCCAGCGGGTGGTTGGGCCACAGCATCTCGTCAATGATGACGTCGACCTTGGAGTTGGGGTAGTCGTCCAGCATCGCGAGCTCGTCGATCACCACCATGCGCTCCCGTTCGATGTCCTCGGCCCTGAACACCGAGAATCTCAGCATGTCGATCATGAGGTCGAGGCTTTCGAGGAAGTGCGGCTCGGCTACTTTGCACCAGTAGGTGGTCATCTCCTGCTCGGTGCCGGCGTTGATGACGCCGCCCGTCGCCTCGATGGTCCCCGTTATGTCGCCGGGGCTGGGCCGGCGTTCGGTGCCTTTGAAAAGGAGGTGCTCGATGAGGTGAGAGGTCCCGGCCTGCTCGTCCGACTCGTATCGGGACCCGACACCCACGAACACGCTGATGCTCACGGAGCGGGTGTGCGGCATCTCACAGGTGACCACGCGTAGCCCGTTGTCCAATGTGCTCTTGACGAAGCCGCCGCGCGAGACCAGGGTCTTGTTTGTCATGCGATGATTCTAGGTCAGCCCCAGTGGGCCGTCAATCCGCATCGGCCACCCGGATCTCGGCGCCGGCCCGCTCCTCCTGGATTCGTGCTACGGCATGGGCGGCGAGCTTGCCCCAACCCCTGTTCTGGGCCGTGATATACCGCTGCTGCACCAGGTTGGCCAGTTCCATCGGCACGCTCAGGCCCCGTCCCATCGTCGTGGCCAGGCCCACGTCCTTGGCGGCCAGGTCGAGCTTGAATCCAGGCTCGAAGTTCCCCGCGAAAAGGCCCTCGGGATAGCCCTGCATCGTCTGTGTATTGCCCGAGCTCATGGAGACGGCCCGGAACAGCGTCTCCACGTCTACCCCGGCCCTCACGCCTAGAGTTAGGGCCTCCGGTGCCAGCACCGCGACACTGAGCCCAATGAGGTTGTTAACGATCTTGCATACCGCGCCCGACCCGAGAGCTCCGCAGTACATCGCCTTGTCTCCGATCAGGTCCAGGATCGGCTTGAACCGGTCGTACGCGGTCTTGTCGCCGCCCACCATCACGCAGAGGGTGGCCGCTTGGGCCCCTTCGACACCCCCGCTGACCGGCGCGTCCAGGAAGGCCACACCTTTGGCAGCGGCCGCGCCGGCTATACGGCGGACCGACTCCGGGTCGATGGTGCTGAGGTCGAACACGGTCGTCCCTTCGGGCGCTCCACTCACTATACCCCCCTCGCCCAGGACTATCTCCTCGACGTCCCGCGGACCCGGAAGAGAGATAAACACGGCCTCGCCGGCCCGCGCGACGTCGGCCGGGCTGTCGCTCCAGGCCGCGCCCATCGACAGCAGCTCTTCTGAAGCGTCCTTGCGGAGGTCGAACACAGTGAGGTCATGGCCGCCTTTCACCAGATTTCTCGCCATGTGACGGCCTATGTTTCCGAGTCCTACGAAACCCAGCTTCATTTCTCTACCTCCTTCGTGGCCTGCTCCGGCTCCGACATTGCCCATGCTTGGCTGACGTGCGCGGAGGACTTGACGGGCGCATCGGTCGAACCCGACGGTCTGGCGGACGCCACGTTACCCACGTGACCGGGGGGAAGACAAGCCAGCGCGTGCCGATGCGCCCGCCGGAATCTGGCCCCTCGGCCGGCTCGTACATAGTATAGAATACTCCCGGCCCTCGAGGGGGCTTCTCCGACGGTGACCACTCGTGTCTTTCGTCTTTCGACCCGTTCGCATCTCCTCCTCGGAAAGCCAGCATAGGACAGACATGAAGAAGATACTCGCTCGTGTGACACTAGTGCTCCTGCCGATTCTCGCCGGCGCCGCGATCGCTTGCGGTGGTGACGGGGACACCGGAACCGTTGTGTCTGCCGAGACAGCGCAGGTCGCATCCGGTCCGTCTCCCACGGTGGCCCCTACCGGTACAGCCGAGCCCACCAGAGAGAGCGAAACGGCAATTACCCCCGTCGCTCGCAAGGTTGTCGAGGAGCCGACCTCCATCATACCCGAAGCCCTGGAGCTGACCGGCCTTGGCCGCTGGATCAATTCGGAGCCGCTAACCCTGGCTTCCCAGCGGGGAACGGTCGTCGTCATCGACTTCTGGACCTACACTTGTGTCAACTGCATACGCACGCTCCCATACCTGAGGTCCTGGCACGACAAGTATGCTGACTCCGGGCTCGTGATCGTCGGAGTGCACGCGCCCGAGTTCGACTTCGAGAAGGACTACGACAACGTTCTCAATGCGGTGGGGGAGTTCGGCATCGAGTACCCGGTGGCACAGGACAACGACTTCAGCACCTGGCGGGCTTACGAGAACCGGTTCTGGCCGGCCAAGTACATTATCGGCAAAGACGGCAACGTGCGGTATACCCATTTTGGAGAGGGGGCATACGACGAGACCGAGCAGACGATCCGGGCGCTCCTGGAGGAGGCCGGAGCCGATCTGAGCGCGATCTCCGCCGACACAGCTCCGTCTCCCGTGACCGTCCCGTCGGCACGGGGCCAGGATTCCGGCACATCCCTGACGAGAGAGCTTTACGCTGGCTATGAGCGCAATTTATCGGCTCTCGTAGGCGGGTCCAATCCGCCCTACATACTTCACAAGGAGTACTACGACGCACCCGACGTTGAAGTCGAGTACGAGGACCCGGGTAGCCACCAGAACCAGTTCCTCTACTTGAACGGGCTCTGGAAGAACACCCCGAGAGTGTGATCCACGCCCGCGAGACCAACGACTTTGGAGACTACGTTGCGCTGATGTTCTATGCCACCAGCGTCAACGTCGTGATGGGCCCGGTAACGAGTTCAAGCTACGAGGTGCGCTTGACCCTTGACGAGAACCCGATCGACCGGGAGCAGGCGGGGATCGACGTCATGTACGACGACGACGGGAACAGCTTCGTCCTCGTCGACGAGGCGCGCATGTACCGCCTTATCGATCAACCCGCGTTCGCCGGACACGAGCTCAAGATGAGCTCGAAGTCGTCTGAGTTCACCGTGTTCGCATTCACGTTCGGCGCCTACGAGGGCGGAGACCCCCCCTCATAGACGGCTTTTGGCGCTCACCCCAACAAGACGCTTTGACTGGCAAGGACCTTCATGAAGACCCCTCTCCTTTTGCTCTTGGCCGCGGCGTTGATGGGCGTGGTCACGGCATGCTCCGCGGATACCGTCCAGACGGAGACCGCGGTCCCTGAAATTGCCGACGACGCCGTCGAGGCCGAGGGCCTGCCCTTGGAGTTTCCCCTGATCGAGGGTCCCGTCTCATCCGACGGGCTGAGGCTCATTTTCGCTACTCCAGACCTGTCGGTCGGCGAGCACCGCGTGGGATTCGCGGTCACGTCGACCAAGTCGCTGGTACAGGAGCCGGTGGCATCGGTCTCGTCGACGTACTATCCGGACGGAGAGGTGGCGGGTCAGGCCCGTGAGACCGCCGTGGCGATCTTCAGGCCCTGGCCGTACGGCACACGCGGCATCTACACCACGTCTCTCGATTTCGATCTGCCCGGCCGATGGGGGATCGAGGTAACCGTGCTGAGCACCGAGGGCCCAAGCCGCAAGGCGGAGTTGCTCTTTAGCGTCGCCGAAGCCGTCACCGCTCCCGCGGTTGGGACTCCGGCTATCAAGAGCGAGAGCAAGACGATCCACGACGTCGAGCGGATAAGCTAGCTGACGACCGGGTCACTCCACGACCCCGACCTATACCAGACGACGATCTCGGGCGCCGTAGGCAGCGGGCTACCCACGGTCGTCGTCATGGCCAGTCCGGCATTCTGCACCAATGCGGTCTGCGGCCCCCAGGTCGAGGAGCTAAAGGACAAGTACCGGGCCCAGGCCAACTTCATCCACGTCGACTTCTACGACAACCCGGAGGAGATACAGGGTGATCTGAACAGGGCCCGCACGTCTCCAACCGTTGAGGAGTGGCGTTTGCCGAGTACCGAGTGGTCATTTGTAATCGACGACCGAGGGGTCATCTCGTCCCGATTCGAGTCCTTTGCGACCCTCGAAGAGCTCGAGCGCGCCCTCCGGGACGTGCTGTGATGGGGTCTTTCCACAAAGACCTTCGGTCGCGCTTCGCAAGTCCGCGGCTGCGCTTCCCCGAGATGCCGGAATACCTGGAAACAGACCCTCAGCCGCATTGAGTCGGGCGGCGCTGCGGAGTATCATGTCAAATCGACAACCGTGAGCGTGCTCCGGACTAACGGCTTCACATGGGGATCGACATAAACACGCATCTTGACTCACTTCGGACCAGGCTTACGCCTCACATTCTGAACGGGGCCGGTACGGCCGTGGAGTCGAGGACCGATGGCGAGGGACTGCGAGCCACAGGCGATAACGTGCTGATCGACCGTTCCTGGCGATGGCTCAAGCACTGGCTTTGGACTCTGGGAGACGCGTTTCCCCCGTACCGCAACGTCCGCGGTCAGCTGGAGTCAAAGAATGCGACGATGCAGAACTACTACATCCGCGTTGGTGGGGTACGAGTAGAGGTCGACAGGGCGACCTTCGACACATTGGCTGTCGGGGACAGCCTGAGAGTCCTGTACACTCGCGGCCACAGGGCCGTCAACATCGACCAGATCGTACCCGAAAACGGAAACCACGGAGCCACGCCGTCTTCAGAGTAGCCTTCGCTCGGGCCACACAGCTACCTTCCCATACCGCCCGTCGAACCCGGGCTCGATGGCTATCTCTCCCCGTCTGACCCGTTCCACTCCCTCCGCGGTCCTCTCACCTGCGACCCTTTCGATACCGGCCAGGGGCGCGGACACAAGCACCGCCAACTCGTTGCCTGCGTCCTCAATCAGCCTTTCGTATATAGCACCCACTGTCTTCGTCTGCATGCCGCGTCCCAGCGCCTCGGAGAGTATCTGGGCGAGAGACACCAAGGACCTGAAAGGCGGACGCCCGTTGGGTGCCCTGATCAGCCCCTCTCCGTCGGGCCGGGCTTCCACGTTTCGCCGGGCCAGCTCCTCCACCCGCTGCATGACACCCAGTGTGAGGCGCCGGCCACATACCGGACATGCGGAGCCCGATTCGAGGACCTCGGCTGGAGACCGCCGCACATCGCATCTCCTGTGTCCCGAGTGGTGGTACTTTCCCTCTTCCGGGAAAAACTCGACAGTGTACTCGATCCTCTGGTCCTCCAGTGCGCCGGCCAGACCCGCGAAGCTCGGCTCCCCCTGGAACACGGTCAGTTCCCGGCCCAGCCGCGGAGCGGAGTGAGCGTCGGAGAACGATACGATCGCCCGGCCGTCCAGCTCCGGGACCCGCCAGTTCATCGCAGGGTCGCTGGACAGACCGGTCTCGATGGCGTGTATCTGGGACGCCGTGTCGCCGAAACACTCCTCAAGGGAGTCGAAACCGGACTTGGAGCCGTATACCCCGAACCAGGGAGTCCAGGCGTGCGCCGGGATGACGATGCACCGCGGGTCCAGGTCCATGAGCGTCGCCGCCCGGGTGCTGGGCTTCGACGTGATGAAGCAGGCGAGCGAGGTCCGCAAGCACATCGGGTTCATCCTGGGCGGAGACCGGGGGCTGTACGGGCGGCTGACCGGCAAGGAGAACCTACGCTACTTCGCGGCGCTCCACCACATCAGCCCGTCGGATGCGCGGGAGCGGACCGAGCACTACCTGGAGATGGTAGGGCTCGGCGACAGGGGCGACACCATGGTCGAGCAGTACTCGCTGGGGATGAAGCAAAGGCTTCACGTTGCTCGCGGGCTCATGACCGACCCCAGCGTCCTGTTCATGGACGAGCCGACCTTGGGCCTGGATCCGTTCGGCGCGCAGCAGCTCAGGCAGCTCATCCCCGACCTGGTAAGCGAGGGAAAGACGGTCCTGCTGACCACTCACTACATGTTCGAGGCGGACCAGCTATGCCAGACAATCGCGATGATCAATCACGGGAATCTTGTGGCCATGGGCAGCCCAAACGAGATCAAGCGAGGGTTCAGCAATACCAGCGTCATCGAGGTGACGGCTAGGGCGGCCCGTCCGGGCCTCGTGGACGAGCTGTCGGACCTGGAGGGTGTGGAGCGGGTCGACACCAGGGACGACGACGGCATGGCCAGGTTCATAATCCAGGTCAGGGCGGGAACGGACCTAGGCGATCGGGTGCTACAGACGTTTGGAGACGAAAACGTCGAGAACAGCACCGTCCGTGACCCAACGCTGGAGGAGGCCTACCTCAACATCCTGAAGTAGGAGCAAGGCATGAACATCTCGTCGGAGGGTCCCAAAAGAGTGGTTGAGAAGGGCTACGACCGTATGGCAGAGGAGTACGGCCGTCTTGAGGAGGGCACAGTCTGGCCCCGAATGCGCTGGCTTAGCAAGCTCCTTGACCGGCTAGAGCCTGGCTCGTCCGTTCTGGACCTGGGATGTGGGTCAGGTGATCCAGCGGACATCGAAATCTCAAAAGGCCACCATGTCACGGGAGTTGATATCTCTCAGAGGCAGATAGCGCTCGCACGCCGCAACGTGCCCGCTGGTAATTTCATCCATGGAGATATCGGTTCGGTGGAGTTTACCCCGGGCACCTTCGGCGCTGTTACCGTGCTCTACGCCCTGTCGCATATTCCACGGCTTGAGCATGGGGCCACTCTGCGCCGAATCCACGAATGGCTCCAGCAGGGTGGTCTGCTGCTCATCACCGCCGACGCCGGTATCGAGGGCGAGGTCACCGGCCAGTGGCTAGGGGTGCCGATGTTCTTCAGCTCGCAGGGCCCGGAGGCCACCAGGAGGCTGATCGAAGAGACCGGATTCGAGCTGCTCGAAACCGCGGTCGAGACTCAACGGGAACTGGGCCGTGACGTTCCATTCCTCTGGGTGCTCGCCAAGAAAGGATCGGGTGGAGTCTGATGACCGAGTGGTTTGAAGACGAGGACTTCTGGGAGAAGCTCTATCCCTTCTTGTTTCCGGATGAGAGGTTCGAGATCGCTGAGGAGCAGGTTGGGAAGCTCCTTGACCTCGTCGCGTTCGAGGGCAGTACCGTGCTCGATCTGGCCTGCGGACCGGGCCGGCACGCCACGGCGCTGGCAAAGAGAGGGTTGCAGGTTACAGCCGTCGACCTCTCGCCATTTCTGCTGGCGAAGGCCAGGGAAGGAGCGGGGGCCGAGAGGGTGGAGGTGGAATGGGTGCAGGAGGACATGCGCCGGTTCGCCTGTCCAGAGGCATTCGACCTGGTCATCAACATGTTCACGGCGTTCGGCTACTTCGAAGACAAGGACGACGACGTTAAGGTTCTGGGGAACATCTACACAAGTCTCAGAGAGGGCGGCTCCCTCGTCATAGACGTCATCGGCAAAGAGTGGCTGGCGAAGCGCTTCCTGCCGATCATCTCGAATGAGCTCGGCGACGGCAGAGTGCTCGTTCAACGGCACGAGATATTCGACGACTGGACCCGCATCCGGAACCAGTGGGTCCTCATCGAGGGCGACAGCGCGACGACGTTCCGATTCCACCACGCCGTCTACTCCGGCCAGGAGCTGAAGGACCGGTTGCGCCAGGCCGGCTTCGAGGAAGTCAGGCTTTTCGGTGACCTCGACGGCAACGAGTACGGACCGGATGCAAGGCGGCTAATCGCTGCCGCTTGGAAGTAGCCGGCCAACAAACCGATGTGAATCGGGGAGTGAACAGTTTCCGATGACCAGCCGAACTCATCAACTCAGGAGATAGCTCAGCTGCTGCTCGACGCGGCAGCGAGCGATAGGCTGATAGCTGTTGCCCACAGGGAGAATGCGAAGTAGAAGCCGCGCAAACCGGCAATGGATGCCAGGATATGGCCGAGTTGGAGATTCGTACCTACAGGGAATCTGATCAAGATGCCGTGGTGGAGCTATGGAGGGTATGCGGCCTGATCGGGCCCTGGAACGACCCCGTGAAGGATATCCAACGCAAGATGGGCACCCAGCGGGACATGTTTCTGGTTGGGTGGCTGGACTCTCGGCTAGTTGGGACAATCATGGCCGGGTACGAAGGGCATCGCGGCTGGATCAACTACCTGGCGGTTGCTCCGGACTGCTGGAGACGTGGTCTCGGGCGTCGCCTCATGGAGGAAGCGGAAACACGCTTGAGAGCGCTGGATTGTCCCAAGATCAACCTGCAGGTCAGACGATCCAACGCCAGAGTGATTGAGTTCTACGAGAGAATCGGATATTCAGTGGACGATGTCGTCAGCATGGGAAGGCGTCTTGAGGCAGACTAGCTGCCTCCCAAATACTCAACCAGACCACCCGATTTCAAGTGTCGCTGCAAGAGACACCCACTGCCGACGGAGGACAGAGATGACCGCTGACGATGTCATCGACCTGTATATCGAGCTAGGCGGCCTGGGCGTCGAAATCTGGATTGATGGCGGCTGGGGGGTTGACGCTCTCCTTGGTGAGCAAACGCGCACTCACGCGGACCTGGATATCGTCATCGAGCAGAAAGACGTTCCGAAGCTGCGAGAGCTGCTGGAGGCGGCTGGGTATGAAGACGTCGAACGAGACGATACCAGCCCGTGGAACTTTGTCCTAGGCGACCACAGTGGTCACGAAGTGGATGTGCATGCGATTGTGTTTGATGCCGATGGGAACGGACTCTATGGACCTCCAGAGAGAGGAGTCATGTATCCGGCGGCGTCACTTACTGGAACCGGAAGGATCAACGGGCACACGGTCAGGTGCATTTCGGCAGAGTACGTGGTCCGATTCCATACAGCCTACGAGCCGCATGAGACTGACTTCAGGGACGTTTCAGCTCTATGCGAGCGATTCGGCATACCCTATCCAGAAGAATACGCTCGCCTGAGGAAATCGAAGCAGGTATGAACAGCTGCAATTGATCGCCACGCCGGCAGGTGTGAGGACAAGCAATGATCGAACCTGGGTTGAAGGGCAAAGTCGTTATGGTGACCGGGGCCAATCATGGCATTGGCGCCGCCACGGCCGGAGCCTTCGCTGGGCAGGGAGCAACGGTGTTCTTGACCTGCCTTCGCATGCCATTCGACGAGGATCGCGCTGACGAGGGCATCAACGAACCAGGCTATGCCCTCTATCGGTCGAATCGATCCAAGTCCGCCGACCACGTAGTTGATGCCATACGTGAGCAAGGCGGTCGAGCCGAGTCATGGGAATGTGACCTGTCCGAGCCCTCCGTTATTTCACAGCTCTGCACGAGCGCCGGCAGCTAGCGGTACCGGCATACCTGCGAGCTCATCCGGATGAAGCGGCCGCGTACGGCGCCGTGAAGGGAGACATCGCGGAACGACATCCCGGTGATCGTCTGGGGTATATCGGCGAGAAGGATTCCTATGTCGAGGCGTTGGAGGCTAGGGCGTTGGAGTGGCACAAGGACAAGCCCGAGGACTGAAGCCGAAAACGGAGGGCCAAGCCCCGAAACCATTCCTCACTGACACCCCCATTAGACCCTTCGCTTCACTCAGGGTGACAGTCGTTCTCGGGCGTGGCTGTATCCGAAGGCGGCGGCGTGACCTCTCCCAACCAGGCCCTTCGTCCTTCCCCTGAAGGACTCAGGGTGACAGTAGTGGCGGGGGAAGATTGAGATGGGGGTGAGAGCCTAGCCGTCGAAGAGGCCCTGGCGGTCGAACACGTCGGCCAGGATGGCCACGCCCGCGTGTATCTCCTGGACGCTGTTGTGGCTGTATGTTAGCCGCAGGTAGTTTCCGCGGTCTCGGGCCGCACGGAACACCGCTCCGGGGTTGTACTTCACGTCGGCCTCGACGGCTTTGTCCAGCGCGGCCCACGTGTCGGCGCCCTCGGGCAGTTGCACCCAGACCATCATGCCTCCGTTGGGCTTGCTCCATGTGCAGTCTGGAGGGAAGTGCTCTCCGAGCGCGGCCAGCATAGCGTCACGCTTGGCGCCCAGGGACGCCGCGACGTTCAGGACGTGCTCGTCCCTGTGGTCCTTCAGGTACCCGTGAACGGCCATGGCCGACAGCTGGCTGGTCGAGCCGCCGAACTTGAGCTTGGTCAACGTCCCCATGACCTGCTCGGGGACGACGCCGAAGCCCAGCCTCAGACCACAGCCCAGCAGCTTGGTGTAGGCCGAGACGTACATCACCGAGTCCTCGTCGTCCATGCCGGCCAGCGACTGCGGCAGCAAAGGGCCGTCTATGCGAAAGTCGGCATAGGATTCGTTCTCCAGAATCGGGATACCGTACCGGTGCGAGACCTCCAGCATGTGCTTGCGCCGCTCGGCGCTCAGGGTCACGCCCATGGGGTTCTGGAAGACGGAGATGGTCAGTATCAGCTTCGGATGTTGGCCCTTGGCGGCCAGTCCCTTGACGGTCTCCTCCAGCGCGTCGGTGTCCATCCCCTGATCGTCGCTGGGGACGTGTATGACATGCGCCCGCCGCTCCAACAGCATCGTGAGGGTGCCCAGATAGGTGAACTCCTCGACCAGGACGACGTCGCCGGGGTCGATGAACGCCTCCACGATGGCCCTGAGGGCTCCGCCCGCTCCCGCGCTGAGGAAGACGCTGTCGAGGTCGACGTCCAGGCCCCGGTTGTGGCTCAGGCTCTCGGCGATCAGCGAGCGCATCCCCTCGTGTCCCTGAGGGACAGGATAGCGGGCCAGGCTCGGACCGTCTTTGACCAGCGCCTCGCGGAGCGCGTCGCACATGGTCTCATACGGGAGGCTCTCCGGGTCGGCGTACGTCACCGAGAACACGTACTTGGTGTCCGCCTGCAGGCCGGGATGAGTCTCCACCGGCGCCGGGAGGTTCTTTGAAAACAGGTCAGCGTAGTCCAATGTCTTCTCCGCCCTCCCTGGCCTCAGGTGCGCATTCCGGATTCCGTAGGGGCAGGCCCTCGCGCCTGCCCGGTCGCGGGTCCACCCTTAGATCGCGAGTATCCTTCTGGCCCGTTACAACGGAAGTTCGACCTTCATGCCCGACTGGGCGCTGCGGGTGACCGCCTCGGTGAACTCCATGTATCGGACGCCGTCCTCGAATGCGGTGTGGGTGACCTCCTCGACGCCACGAATAGCGTTCACGAACTCCTCCTCCACGCGCCACCCCCCTTGCTGCTCCTCGGGGATCTCGATCTCCGACATCTCGCCGTCGCCACGCCGTCCACCGCGAAGGGTCATGGACCCGCCGTCGAGATGCAGCGTGCCCTCGGAGCCATGTAGCCAGACGCTGTCGGCCGGCAAGAAGCCGAGGACCGTGCTCACTCGTATGCGGGCTATGGGGCCGGACTCCATCTCAGTGAGAATCTCGACCTGGTCTGGAATCGTTATGTGTCTGCGAGCGCCGGAATCGTCCAGCCGGCTCTTGACGTTGACCTTGGACACCGCCGTCACGGTTGACGCGGGGCCTATCCAGCGCATCATCGCCTCGTACCAGATGCCCATGTGCATGATGTTGTAGCCGCTCAGGTCCCGGTTGTGTCGCCAGTGGTATGGTGCGTCATAGTCTATGAAATCGCCCTGGCTGACGCTCATGTCCACCGCGAGTACGTCGCCCAGATAGCCGTCGGCGATCAGCTCCTTGATCTTGTTGTCCACCTTGAGTGTGTGCGGAGCGGGGACGATCTGCGCCACGAGTCCCGGGTTCGCGTGTGAGGCATCGAGCATGGCATGCGCCTCGGAGGCGCTCATCGCCATGCGCGCCTCGCACAGCACGTGCTTGCCGGCCTCCAGAGCCGCTATCGTGAGCGTCGAATGCATGTAGGGCCAGGTCCCGATGCATATGGCGTTGGTGTCCGGCGCCTCGATCAGCTCCACCCAGCTATCGTAGATGGTCGGTATGCCGAAGTCGCCGGCGACCCGCTGGCTCGACTCCCGGCTCCGGTTGGCGACGCTTACCGCTTCCACGCCGTCAATCGCCTGTAGACCTGGAAGGTGCCGTAGCCTCGTGTTTCCTCCCGCCCCGACAAACCCCACTCTAATCGTATCGTCAGCCATGCTTGCTCCTTTCTATTTGCTTGACTTCAATCCCGTTGGGCCGGATGCTCAGAATAGTGAGTCGTCGCCCATCACGTTTCGGATCAGCAGCCGCGCCTCCTGACTGGACAGGATCTCACCGGTCAGCCGGTCAGGTTCACCCCATTCCTCGAAGACGTGGGCCAGCAGCCTCTCACGGACGTCGCCGCGGTCGGGATCGTCCGCCAGGTTCGTGAACTCTCCAGGGTCGGCATGCAGATCGTATAGCTCTAACTCGGGGGGACCTCCATGACTGTAGCAGAGCTTCCAATCGCCCTTCCGCACCATGGCCCGGGGCCGGTCAGTGCCGTGGGCCATATGCTCGACGAAGGCAAAGTCCTTCCAGCCGTCGGTCTCGCCTCGCATCAGCGGAAGCAGCGAGTCTCCGTCCAGGCTCCAGGACTCTCGTTGCTCGGCGCTCACGCCCGCGGCATCCAGTATCGTCGCCGTCACGTCCACCAGGGACGTCGCGCCGGCGACGCGCTGTCCGCCCTCGATCACTCCGGGCCACGACACCTGGAGAGGGACCCGAGCGGACTGCTCGTAAAAGCTCATCTTCCGCCACAGGCCATGCTCGCCAAGCGACTCGCCGTGGTCCGAGGTGTGGATGACCACCGTGTTGTCGGCCAGACCGTTTTCGTGAAGGGCGTCCAGCAGCCTGCCGATCTTGTCGTCCAGGTAGGTTATCAGCCCATAGTAGCCCGCGCGTGCCCGTCGCACCTGGTCTTCAGTGTAGCCGTAGAATCCGAAAGCCTGCCTCAGACGTTGAGCCGCCGGAGGCAGGTTCTCCAGGTGACCTTCGGGCATGTCGGGCATGTCTGTCGCATCCGGGTAGTATCTGGAGAAGTATGGCTCCGGCACGACGAAAGGGAAGTGTGGGGCGACGAAGCCGACACATAGAGCGAAAGGCCCGGACGTTCTGGCCGGATCCCTCAAATACTCGAGCGCCGCTGACTCTATGGCATCGTCAGCCTGTATCATCGGCCCGGTCCCGGCGCGAGCGTCGGATACCCCTGACCAGGGCTCCGGGGCCGTCGGCACGGCATCCGTCCAGCGGTAGATGGGATGCCTGCCGCCGGGCGAAAGCCCCAGCCGCCGTGTGGTTGCGCTGTCCTCTTCCCCGCCTCCGTGCGGGTCGTATGCCAGTTGCGCCTCGAAGCCGTGGAGCCTGTCGGGGCCGATGAGGTGCATCTTGCCGGAAAGCGCGGCGTCATAGCCGGCCGACCGTAGTAGAAACGGCCAGGTGACGGCATCGCTGGGCAGCGGCGTTGCGTTGTCCCAACCACCGCAGTTGGAGACGTACCTGCCCGTCATGAAGGAGAGTCGAGACGGAACGCACAGCGGGGCATTGCAGTAGGCCGCGTCGAACGTCACGCCCTGGCCGGCCAGCCGGTCCATGTTCGGCGTCTGCACCAGCGGGTGGCCGTAGGTGCCGCTGAACATCGGGGCGTGCTCATCGGACATGATTATCAACACGTTCGGGCGGTCTGTTCCAGCGGCGCCCGTCATTTATCCAGCTTCCTCCCCAGTGCCGATCCCGTGACTGTTGGGTGTTAGGCGCCTCGCGAGCCGCGGAGGCTACGCCCTCACCCCTCAGGAGAGCCCGTCTCAAAAAGGCAGGCGCCTTTGACCCGCCCGCCCTCGGAGGTTCTTGTTCCTGGGGGCGCCTCCCCCAAACCTCCTGCCAGAAGGGAATCCACTCTGGACTCCCTCGACGAATGCTTTTGAGACACCCTCTCGCGGAGAAGCGATCCTGAGAGATTCTCCGCGAATCGGCCCCGCTGATAGCGTTGTTGGCTTGGTCTTTCAGGATGACGATTGGGCCGAGGGGTACCACAGGCGGCCCTGGTGTTCCGTCCGCGCCTGGAACAGGTGGCCGCCGCTTGTGGTTACGTAGAGGGTCGTCAGGTCCGGGCCGCCGAATGTGCAGTTCGTGGGCCGGTCTTCGGGGACTGGATGCCGCTCGAGCACCTCCCCCGACGGCGAGAACACGTACACCATCGGTCCCGGTCCGCCCTGCTGGTACCCTGCAGTGGCGACGATGTTGCCCTCCGTGTCCAGGCACATCCCATCTATTCCACGATGAGCGCCGAAGTCGTGCAGCACGGTGTGCTGGCCCAGGCTCCCGTCAGGCTGAACGGGGTAGCCTCGCAGCTGCCGCTTCTCGTCGGGCCTTCGTCCGCTCTGGGCCACGTACAGGGTCCCGTGGTCCAGCGAGAAGAGCAGCCCGTTGGGCCGGGTGGTGTCGAACGTAACCCTGTTGATCGACCAGACGTCTCCGGGCCCGGGGTCGAGACGGTAGACCGAGTCGTGGTCCAGGTCCTTGTTGGCGCGGTCCTCGCTCCACGATCCTCCCGCACCCTCGTAGAAGGGATCGGTGAACCACACCCGGCCCTCCTCATCGATGGCCAGGTCGTTGGGTATGTTGAAGCGCTGGCCCTCGAAGGAGTCCGCCAGCACCTCTGTCTCCCCGCCGGCCTCGTAACGTACGACCCTTCGCGCCCCACCCTCGCAGGCGTAGAGCCGCCCCTGCGGGTCGAACATAAGCCCGTTGGCCCAGTTTGTGTCAGAGCGGAACACGGTGGACGTTTTCGAACCGGGAACGTACCGGTATATCGTGCTGGCCGGAATGTGTGAGAAGAGAAGGCCTTCACCGTCCCAGGCGGGACCCTCGGTGGTGCTCCCGTAGGGTCCGTTCACAAGAACGAAGTCCCAGGTCATTCTGCCTCCACGGTCTTGAGCGGCTGAAACCGTCGGTGCGTCGGTCCGGCCTCCCGATTGTACCCGGCGGAGTCGCCCTGTCAAGGTCACGCTGCGGGCGTCCATCTCGATGGCGCCCAATTCCGCAGAAACATCGAGCCTGATTCCGGCTCCGAGCCGCTAAC
Organism: uncultured Dehalococcoidia bacterium; assembly: GCA_964528205.1. GTDB lineage: Bacteria > Chloroflexota > Dehalococcoidia > Lucifugimonadales > CAZGRI01 > CAZGRI01. The sequence continues at coordinate 38,177 of CAZGRI010000005.1, forward strand.
ACCGGGTGGGGACGACCGATTTCAGCTAGCAGCGGAGTAAGGGGGCGGTGCTACAATACGCGCCCTATCCCATAGTGGAGGTGGGGGGAATGCCGCCGGATTTCATAAGAGAGTCTGAGCTGTGGGGCCCGCTGTTCGCTCTCGGTGTGTTCGCCGCGATGCTGCTGGCGGCCGCGATCGCCCAGATCGTGCTGCAGCTTATCCTCAAGCACCGGAAGCGGGCGGACCCTGAGTCCATAGACACGCAGGTCTTGAAGACTGTCCGGGGCCCCGTGGTCCTGTTCTTGGTGATCGCCGGCATCTTCCTTGGGTTCACCTCGTTGACGGCGGTGACCAGTGAAAGGTACGACGTACTGGACGGATGGGACCGCTGGGCGCGCAAGGCCTGGGTCGTCGTCGTCATCGCCGAAGTCAGCTACCTGGCCTCGCACCTGACCCAGATCCTGATCGCCTGGTACCTGCGCACCATCGCGGTCCGTACGGTCAGCGACATCGACGCCAAGCTGCTGCCTCCGGTCAGGCGTCTGCTTCCTCTGGTCGTCTACTCGGTTGGCACGCTGGTCGCTCTGGACAGCATCGGAATCCCCATCAGCCCCCTGCTGGCCGGCTTCGGAATCGGCGGTCTCGCCGTGGCGCTGGCCGTGCAGCCCACCCTGAGCAACTTCTTCGCCGGCACCTACCTGGTAACCGAGGGAGAGCTGAAGGAGGGGGACTATATCGAGCTGGAAGGCGGCCCGGCCGGCTTCGTGGTGGACGTGGGATGGCGCAGCATGAAGATGCGGAGCCGGTTCAATAACCTGGTCATAATCCCTAACTCCAAGATGGCCGACAGCATCGTTACCAACTACTTCAGCCCGACGCCCGCGATGAACGTGATCGTCACCAGCGGCGTCAGCTACGACGCCGACCTTCCCCAGGTCGAAAGGGTCGTGCTGGAGGTCGCGAACCAGCTAATCGCCGAGTCGCCCCTTGCCGTCAAGGACACCGAGCCTTTCTTCGGCTTTTCGGAGTTCGGCGACTCCAACATAGACTTCTTCATCTTCCTCCAGGCCATCGACCGGACCGGGAGCTTCGCCTTGAAGAGCGAGCTCATCAAACGTATCCATCGCCGGTTCGGCGAACAGGGGATCGAGATCAACTACCCGGTGCGGAAGCTGGTGCCCGCCACGCCTAACGGCCAGGTGCAAGCCGACCTGGTCGCCAGCAATTAGGCGTCTGCTGACCCTCATGGCCGGATAACCCGGTCTGGCGTCTGGCCGCGCAGTGCGTGAACTGTAGTCTCGGCGGATCGTAGGGGCGTTCAATTGAACGCCCCTACACCCCGCCAGTGCTCGACTGCTTAGCGCACGGGACCTCGGAAGACGGGAACACGTTGACACGGGACATCTCGGGCGGGTTGACCACGCAGGTGCTAAGGATTACTCTGGTGCGGCCCTCGGGCGGGTCGCTACAATGGGGTGAGAACGCCTAAACGAGCAACATTTGAGACAGACGACCGTACCTACTCCCGAGCGCCAGGCCACACCGCAGCAAGCCACGCGCTCCCGGTTCACCTTCTTGACCAGCTCACCTATCGTCGAGTCGCTGCGAATCCGCGACTTTCGATGGATGTGGTTCGGGTCACTCGCGTCCTTCATGGCCATGAACATGATCTGGATCACCAACGGGTGGCTCGTGCTGCGCCTGGCGGACGATTCTCCTCTGGCGCTGGCACTGGTGATGCTGTCCTTTGCCGGGCCTATGACGTTTGTCTCGGTTTTCGGCGGCGTAATGGCCGACCGTTTTCCTAGAAGGCGCAACATCATATGGAGCCAGTCCACGGCCGTCGTTCTCGCCGCCCTCCTTGGCGCCCTGGACTACCTGGGCATCGTCACGTTTTGGCAGCTCCTCGTGCTCGGGGCGGCCCAGGGGTCGGCCATGGCGATCAACATGCCCAGCCGCCAGGCCCTGCTATCCGAAATCGTGCCGGAGAACCGGCTGATGAGCGCGATCTCCCTCAACAACTCGGCCATGAACCTGACCCGTGTGGCGGGCCCGGCCCTGGCCGGTGTTCTGATCATCTTTATCGATACCTCCGGCGTGTTCTTCCTGGTCTCCGGGACCTACGTCTTCGCCGCGGCTTCGATGGCGATGATCAACGCCGGCAAGTCTCCGGCGAAGCGCACGGGGAAGAGCGTGACTGGAGACATCGGCGAAGGGTTCTCCTACGCAGCCCGCAATCCTGTACTCCTGGGACTCATGGTGATGGCGTTCATACCGGTCATGTTCGGGATGTCGTACTACGCCCTGATGCCGGCCTGGGCGAGAGAGGCCCTGAATGTTCAATCCGACAGCCTGGGCATGCTGATGATGGTGATGGGCATAGGCGCCCTCATCGGAACGCTGACCCTGGCCTCGTTGCGCAATCTGAAAAGGCGAGGCGCGTTCTTGCTGACCGTCTGTGTCGCCTGGGGTATAAGCCTCGCCCTCTTCTCGCAGACCGAGTCCTACGCTGTGGCAGTGCCGTTCCTTCTCTTTATCGGGCTGGTGAGCTCCCTTTTCATGTCGCTCAACATGACGCTGATCCAGCTCAACGCCGCTCCGGAGATGAGGGGCAGGATGATGAGCATCATGATGATGACCTTCGGGCTCATGCCGCTGAGCGCTCTGCCGTTCGGCGCCCTGGCGGAGAGGACCGGAACCCCCTTCGCGCTGCTGCTCAGCGGCGTTTTGCTGGCCGCCTTCACTATCGTGTTCGCGATCGTATACCCCAGCTTCCGCCGGATCGCCTAGAACGCGGACCGGGAGGTCCAAGATGGTTCCTGACGAATTGACCGGGCTGGCCCAGACGGTCCTGGGCACCGTGCAGCCGGAAGAGCTCGGGCCCACTATGACCCATGAGCACCTCATCATCGACTTCACGTCGATGTTTCAGCCGCCCGACGACCCCTCCAGTCCCGGACCGGCCTTCGAGCCGGTCTCCATGGAGAACCTGGGGTGGGTCCGCTACAACTACTTCAGCAACCACGACAACCTGCTGCTAATGGACGAGGAGACGGCGATCCGGGAGGCGTCGCTATATAAGCGGGCGGGGGGCGGTACCCTTGTGGAGGTGTCAACGATCGGCCTCGGCCGCGACCCGGGCGCGCTCCAACGTATCTCCAGGGCCACCGGGTTGAACATCGTGACGGGCGCCGGTTTCTACGTCGACGGCGTGCACCCGGATGGCATGGACGAGCGGTCGGAGAGCGAGCTCGCAGAACAGATAACGGGCGAGGTCCTGGACGGTGTGGACGGTACCGACGTCAGGGCTGGGATAATCGGTGAGATCGGCTGCAGCTGGCCTCTGACGGCCAACGAGCACAAGGTCCTGAGGGCCGCGGCGACTGCCCAGCGCAGGACCGGCGCTGCCATCCTGGTCCATCCGGGCAGGGACGAGGACGCCCCGAGCCAGGTGCTGGATGTGCTGGATGACGCCGGCGCCGACCTGGGCCGCGTGGTGATGGGCCACCTGGACCGGACGGTCGACGATCTCGACGTTCTGTTCGAGATCGCCGGCAGGGGGTGCTACCTGGAGTACGACCTGTTCGGCCTCGAGTCGTCCCACTATCCCCTGGGCGACCTGGACATGCCCAGCGACGCCCAGAGGCTCGGATTCATCCGGAGGCTTATCGCTGGCGGATACGCGGACAGGA
>CAZGRI010000006.1:0-40701 GCA_964528205.1 uncultured Dehalococcoidia bacterium
GTACTGGCTCCCGTCCCCGTCCACCAGGACCACGGACATCGCTGGCTCGTCTAATAGCAGTGCATGAAGCCGCTGAAGGACATAACGGTATTGACGCGGCAGGTGGGTGTCTTGCCTGGGAATTACCTGGGTGGGGCGATGCATGGTGACTGCAAATATTGTCACGGGCAGGTTGCGTAGTTGGTCGAAGACACTCTCTACGAGTTCGCGAAGTTCTGGCTTCCTGCGGAAGGTACTTCTCTTTAGAAGATCATGTGCCTTCAGTTCTAGGCCCGCTCGCTCACTGCCTAGTAACATCCTCTTAGTTCTGAAAAGTTGTCGATTGATGCTTCGAGAATCTCGCTGTGCAAAACAAACCGCAGCAAGAACGGGACGCGTGCTTGAGTCATTAGGGTGAGGGTGCCCGCTTTCGTCGATAAAAGCTAGCATAGGGTCACAGAGTAGCCCCAAGGCACGTCAGCCGTCAACGTCAGGCTAGTTTTGCACTTCCCTCAAACAGAACATATGTGTTTACAACGGCCGGCCTCTGTGGTAGACTGGCGCCACACGTGGCATGTGCGCCCAATCTTGTAGCTGTGACGGGCCGGTGATAAGATGAAACGCCGCTAAACGCCTTGGGCATGCCGTGTTCGGGAATTGCAGTTGGAGGAGACGAGATGGCTGACGAGAAAGCGAAAGCTCTGGACCTGGCTATCGGACAGATCGACAAGCACTTCGGACGCGGAGCGATCATGCGCCTTGGGCAGGCGATGCGCGACGCCCGCGTCGACGCCATTTCGACGGGATCGATTTCGTTGGACATCGCCCTGGGCGTCGGGGGCATACCGAGAGGCCGGGTCATCGAGGTATACGGGGCGGAGGCGTCGGGCAAGTCCACCCTGGCATACCACGTAATGGCGGAAGCCCAGCGGGCCGGCGGCACAGCTGCCTATATCGACGCGGAGCACGCGCTGGACCCGGGCTATGCCGCTAAGTGCGGAGTGAACAAGGACGACCTTCTGGTGTCTCAGCCCGACACCGCGGAGCAGGGACTGGAGATATGCGAGTACCTGGTCCGCAGCGGCGCGATCGACGTTGTTGTCATCGACAGCGTGGCGGCGCTGGTGCCCAGGGCCGAGCTGGAAGGAGATATGGGCGATACTCACGTCGGGCTGCAGGCCCGGCTCATGTCACAGGCCCTGCGCAAGCTGACTTCGGCCATAAGCCGCTCCAACACCGCCGTGATCTTCATCAACCAGCTAAGGGAGAAGATCGGCGTATTCTTCGGCAACCCGGAGGTCACGCCCGGCGGCCGGGCTCTCAAATTCTACAGCTCGGTGCGCCTTGACATGCGCAGGATAGAGGCCATAAAACAGGGCGGCGAGATCATGGGAAGCCACGTGCGGGTCCGCGTGGTAAAGAACAAGGTCGCTCCACCGTTCCGAGTCGCCGAGTTCGATATCATGTTCAACGAGGGCATCAGCAAGGAGGGCGACCTCATCGACCTGGGTGCCGATCTGGGAGCGCTGACCAAGAGCGGCGCCTTCTACTCCTTCGGGGAGACCCGACTGGGCCAGGGCCGAGAGAATGCCAAGGCTTTCTTGAGAGAGCACAGAGACATCGCCGCCCAGATCGAGAGCCTGATCAAAGGCAAGGCCGCGCCGGAGACGGCCGATGCGGACGCGGTCTCGGAGGATCCGGCTGATGAGCCGATCCCATTCGTGGTCTCGGAGACGGCTGACTAGCGGTCTCCCTTACCGGTCTGGCTACCCGGGGGCTCCATGGGAGTCGGAACGGACCGGTAGACGCTGCCATGAAAGATAGCGATCCCTTCCAACGAGCCTCCAACGCGGCCCTACGCTTTCTCTCTCACCGACCCCGAAGCGAAGCCGAAGTCAGGACACGCCTCGGCCGTCGCTTCCCTCCAGCGATAGTCGACCGGGTCCTTGACGACCTGAAGGACCGAGGGCTGGTGAACGACGCCGAGTTCGCCTCGCTCTGGCGAGACAGCCGATCCTCCTTCAATCCCAGGAGTGCGGCCTCGATTCGTCGAGAGCTGGCCGCCAAGGGTGTAGACCGGGATATCGCGGACGATGCGGTCCGCAACATGGACGACCTGGACGGTGCCTGCCGCGCCGGACGCAGGCTGGCGCAGCGACTCGCCTCCTCCGACTTCACGTCATTCCACGGCCGGCTCCGCGGCCATCTCCATCGTCGAGGGTTCAACACGTCCGTTGCCAGGAAGGCGATTAGCCTTCTGTGGAATGAGCAGAGGGCGGGCGCCCCAGCCGCCTCGGGGGACGACGGAGACACGGGCTTTGCGCCGGCCGGCCGAGCCGGGTCATAACAAAGACGTGCCCGGCACAGTCGGAGAGCGCCGCGCTCTTTGCCTACACGTACAGGCTCCTGGCCGATCCCATAAACGGTCCGACGGAGGACCGGATCACCTTTCCCTTCGACCGGGAAACGCCTAGAGTCTTATGGAGAGCCCGTCGCGGCGGATAGTGACCGGGCGGCGGCTTCGAGCCACAAGAAGGCGGGAGGTAGAGAGATGAGCGAAGTGGGACCGCTCAGCGTTGTCTTGATCGTGGCCACGGTCCTGTTCTCCGGGTTTTTCTCCAGCTCCGAAGCCGCCTTCCTTTCGCTGCAGAGGACGCGGATCGCGCACCTGGTCGCGACGGGCGCGCCGGGAGCCAGGCGGATCGCAAGCATGATAGGGCAGCCGGAGAGGCTGCTGTCGACCATCCTGTTGGGGAACAACCTGGTGAACGTGGCTTTCACTGCGTTGATGACCGTTCTGATGGTGTCGCTGGTGGACGACGACGGCCTCGGAGTCCTGCTGGCAACGGTGGTTGGGACCGCGGGACTACTCATATTCGGCGAGGTCATACCGAAGACGGTCGCGGTGCGGCACCCCGAAAGGGTCGCCTTCGTATACGCTGGGCCGCTCAAGCTGGTGGAGAACGCGCTGCTACCGGTGGTAGCTTTCCTTCAATGGGGGACGCGCCGCTTAAACGACCTCCTCGGGTCCCCACCGGACAGGGGGTCCATCACGGAAGGCGAGTTCCGGACTCTCATAGACATCGGCGAGGCGGAGGGGACCTTCGAGCCGGCCGAGGCCGAGATGCTGGAAAACGTTTTCCGCTTCGGCGACATGCAGGTGCGCGAGGTCATGACCCCCCGGCCCGAGATCGTCGCCATAGAGAGGGGCGTCGGCCTCCGAGCGTTTCTCGACATCTACGCCGAGAACGCCCATACCCGGTTCCCGGTATACCGCGGGAGCCCGGAAAACATCATCGGCATCCTGTCGGCCAAGGACGTACTGAGGACGATGTCCAGTGAAGGGATAGACTTCGACGACCCCGTCACAGACATGATACGGGACGCCCACTTCGTACCGGAAACCAAGCCGATCGCGGAGCTTTTCGATGAGCTGCGCCAGTCGGGGAACCAGATGGCCATCGCGGTGGACGAGTACGGCGGTCTGGCGGGGCTGGTCACCCTCAAGCGTCTGTCCGAGGAGGTCGTCGGGCCGGTCGGCGAGGAGGGCGAGGGGCCGGAGGAGGAATACGAAGCCATCGACCTGAATACGTTCCAGGTTGACGGCGGCATGAGTATCGAGGAGGCCAACGAGGAGTTGGTCCTGCGCCTACCGGAAGGGGAGTATGAGACGATAGCGGGGTTCGTGCTCGAGATTCTGGGGCACATACCCGTCGTTGGGGAGCGCTTCGAGTACCGAAACCTGAGGTTCGCGGTCATCGAGATGGACAATCTCAAGATAGAGGCTGTCAGAGTCACCAGGTCCCGTCCGGTGGAAGACGGTGCGGCAGTTGAGACTGATACTGGTTAGGCACGGCGAGACCGAGCTGAATAGGACAGGTCGCATCCAGGGACTCAATGCCGACCCGTTGAACGAGTCCGGTAGGATGCAGGCACGGGCCGTTGCCGACGCCCTCGCGCTCGATATGCCCTTCGCCCTGTACTCCAGCCCCATCGCTCGTGCACTGGAGACAGCCTCCACCGTCTCCACCCGGCTTGGGGTCCGTGTCACTCAGCTGGACGGGCTCCAGGAGGCCGACGCAGGCGACCTCGTTGGGCTGACCGGCGTCGAGATGCGACAACGGTATCCTGACTTCATGGAGCGCTGGGTCGCCGATGCTGGTACCGCAAGGATGCCCGGCGGCGAGTCGATGGAGGAGGTCCAACTACGGGCCTGGCGTGCCATAGACGGCCTGGGCACGGACCGCCCGGACGACACCGTTGTGGTTGTAACACACAATCAGACCATCGGTACCATCGTCGCCACGGCTCTCGGCATGCCGTTACGCCATTTTCGACGGATCTCTTGTGCGCTGGGCTCGATTACCCGGCTGGACCTGAACGTAGACCGGCCCCTGTTGGTCTCTCTCAACGAGACCTGGCACCTGCCGAAAGGCCCGGCGCCGGACCGCACAGGCGATGGCTAGGAACCGGGCCGTCCTTTCGGTCCACAGGCAGGCCAGGGCCGCGCTCGAGCGGAGTGGGCTCACGGGCCGGTCGCTGGTCGTGGCCGTCTCGGGCGGCCCCGATTCGCTCGCGCTCCTGCACTCCCTGCTGGCACTCCGCGACAAACTGAAGCTGCGCCTCTACGGCGCACACCTGGACCATGGCCTGCGCGGTGATGCGTCAGCAGCCGACGCCCGGTTCGTGGCCGGTACGCTTGAGCAACTCGGTGTCCCCTGTACGATCGAGCGGGCCGACGTCGGTGCCTTCCGAACGGAGCACGGGATATCGTTGGAGCTGGCGGCGCGCGAGGTGCGGTACGCGTTTTTGGCCAGGGTGGCGGCTGAGCAGCACGCAGATGCCGTCGCCCTGGGTCACACCGCGGACGATCAGGTCGAGACCGTGCTGATGCATCTGATGAGGGGAAGCGGGCTGACGGGCCTGCGGGGAATGGCAGCCGTCTCGAGGCGCGAGATCGCCGGATTGGATACGACGATCCTGCGCCCCTTGCTGTCCGTATCCCGCGAGGAAACAGCCGAGTACTGTCGCGCCGCGGGCCTCAGTCCCCGGATCGACGAGTCCAACCTGTCCGTAGAGATGACCCGCAACAGGGTCAGGTCCGACCTGCTCCCGTTGCTGAAGCAGTTCAACCCCGCCATCAGAGACGCGATCATCAGGCTTTCGGGCTCCGCCGCGCGGGACCTGGATTTCCTGGAGTCGGAGACGGACGCCGCATGGGAGGACGTAGTCAGCGAAGGGGAGGCCGCGCTCGCAGTGGGGCGAGACGCTTTTGGCCGGCTCGCCCCCGCCATCCAGCGCCGGCTTCTCGGAAGGGCGCTGGCGCGTGTAAGCGGCGGGCCTCAGGATATCGAGGAGACGCATTTAGAAAACATGGCGACGCTGATGGACGGTCCCACAGGCAAGTCGCTCGATCTCCCCGGCCAAGTTCGGTTCTCGGTGGGCTACGAAAGTGCGTCCCTCCGCAGCCTGGAAAGCGATACCTACAGCCCGCCCCCGCTCGACGGCCGTCACCCGCTGAACATACCGGGCGAAACAGACCTGCCGGGCTGGCGGGTCGCCGCGCGATTCATCGACGGCGAAGGACTCGTTTCGCCGCCGGGCGGGTCGCCGGCACTCCGATGGCGAGACGGCCACACCGCCGCGCTGGGCTATTCGAGGCTGGGCGGCCCATTGGCAGTGCGGTCGCGGGTCCAGGGGGACCGGTTCCAGCCGCTGGGGATGACGGCGGCGAAAAAGCTGCAGGACTTCATGGTCGACTCGAAGGTCCCACGGCAGTGTCGCGACCGCGTGCCCCTGGTCGTCTCGAACCGGGGCATCGCCTGGGTGGTCGGCTGGCGCATCGCCGAGTGGGCGAAGGTGCAGAGTGGGGACACCCGGGTCCTGGAGCTGACGTTCCTGCCGACGCAGTGACGCTGCTCCCCGGCTACATAACGCGGTCGAGACGGGGGTTTACAGTTACCCCCGGCGTGCGCCCCCGCTTGGCGACGGGCTTGCCGTCGATTTCGTGGATGTCTGCGGTAAAGTCGTTGGGCTGAGCCGACGAGATATAGCTGCCCACCCAGAAGCCGCTGACAGGCGCGCCCGTTTCGATAAACTGGGCGATGCGCTCGGGCGTGAATCCGCCGCTCACGATTATCTCCACGTGCCTGAACCCGACCAAGTCCAGACGGGCCCGCACCTCCTTGACTAGGTCCGGCGTAACTCCGCCCCTCTCCGGAGGGGTGTCGAGCCTGACGCCTCTGAGCTTCTCACCGAGGGCGCGGGCTACGTTCAAGGCTTCCTCGGCCTCGTCTTTGAAGGTGTCGACGAGCGCCACCCTGGGGACCTCCTGAGGCATGTGCCTGTCGAACGCTTGAACGGCTCTGACGGTCTCTCCCAGCAGCAGTGGCAGGGAGTGGGGCATGTTGCCCGAGGGCGTGATCCCCGATAGCCTGGCGCCCAGTATGGTCGTGCACGAGGCGCATCCGGCCACGACCGACGAGTAATCTATGTTGGCCGCAACGTTGGGGTGGACGTGCCTCGCACCGATGGCCACAACGGGTATGCCGTCCGCGGCCTGGACGCACTCGCGCGCCGCAGCCGCCCAGCCCGAGCACGAGGCGAGGATTCCGCATATCGTGGTCTCGTACAGGCCGAAAGAGGCGTAGGGGGCCTTGATGCGAAGGGCCACCTCGGCCCCGCCGACCTCCTCGCCCTCATCCAGCGCCCACACCTCCGTGCCGGACTCCGGCAGCACCTTGGATAGCAGCGCACGGACCTCTCTCATCCCGCAGACAATGCCCGACCTTCGGGGGAAAAACTCCACCGTCACGGTGGGATTCACCCCCTCGTTTCGAAGGATGGTCAACGTCCGCTGGAGATAGACGTCGGCGGTGTCGCCGACGAGGATCGGGGGCCTTATCTCAAAATCTTGGGTGACCATTATCGCTCACTGAACGGGACTGCAAGAGGCTCGATTCCCACGACAAAACGCGGCCGGCCGTGGTCGTCCTCATCACGCGGGAGCGGCCTCGACCACGCTCGCCCCGAGTATCTTCTCCATGTGCTGCAGGGCGTAGCTGTGCGCTTCGGGATCGAATGTGGCAACGCAGTCCCGGCGGACCTCCACCGGATAGTCGCGGTTGCGCGCGTCGGCGGCGGTGTGCATCACGCATATGTCGGTGCATACGCCGCATATGATGACCTTTTCAGGCTTGAGCTCCGCCAGGCTTGCCTCCAGCTCCGTCCCGTAGAATGCGCTGTATCGCCGTTTGCGCACCAGCTCACCCTCATAGCCGGCCAGCTCGGGGATCACCTCGGCTTCTCTAGTGCCCCTCACGCAATGCTCGGGGAACATCTGAAACTCGAGGTCGTCCGGATCGTGTGTGTCGCAGATGAAGAAGACCTTGCCGCCCACGGCCTGCTCATCCTCGATGAGTCGCTTGACGTTGGGAATGATGCTTCGCGCATCGTCGCCACAGTACAGGTTGTGGCCGGCCTCGAGGAACCCGACCAGCATGTCTACGACCAGCAGCGCGTTGGCCACGACAGGGTTTCACTTCCCAGCTTTCGTACGAATCACCGGACACGACATGTTAACTTGGGGACTCCGAAAACTCAAGAGAAGCCGGCGTCTGGTGGTGTAAATTAGGACACTACCCGGCGTCTCCTTAGCCGGTCGACTCCCTCTCGGACAGGCGCTTGGAGACTCCCCTGAGCCCACCGAAACGGAGCCGCAAGAGCCCCTTCAGATCGCCGTAAGCGGTGCTCAAGATTCTAACGCGGCTGTCCGGGTCGTCGGTCCAGGTCACGGACACCTCTTTGATCCGGTAGCCGTTTTTCTCGGCCAGGATCAGCAGCTCCGAGTCGAAGAACCAGCCGGTGTCGACGACCATGGAGACCACCTCGTCGACCACACGTCGGTTCAAGACCTTGAAGCCGCACTGCGCATCACGAAAACCGGTCTGGAACATGGTGCGGAACAGGAGGCTGTACACACGAGATATGACCTCGCGTTTGAACGGTCTGCCTATGACCCGTGCGCCCTTCCTGAGCCGCGACCCGATGGCCAGGTCGTACCCGTCTTCCGATACGGCTTTGAGCATCTGCACGAGCGCGCCCAGGTCGGTCGACAGGTCGACGTCCGTATAGCCGACCACGTCGGCCCGGCTCTCCAGCCACACCCTTCGCAGGGCGCCTCCGCGTCCGCGCTGTTCGAGGCGTGCGTAGCCGACCCTGTCATGGTCCGAGGCCAGCCGGCGAGCGATCTCGGGAGTGGCGTCGGTGGACCCGTTGTCGGCGATGACGATCCGCCAGTCGTACTCCGCCAGGGAGGCCTCGAGGAATTCGACCAGATCGCCGATCCTGGGCGGGAGCGCCTTCTCCTCGTTCAGGACCGGCACGACGAAGTCTAGTGAGATCGTCACGGCGCTCCGGGGATCAGTGCCGGAAGTGGCGGGTGCCCGTAAACACCATCGCCACGCCGAGACGGTTGGCGGCCTCGATGACCTCGTCGTCCCTGATGGACCCACCCGGCTGGACAATGGCAGCGACCCCGCCCTCGACCGCCAGCTCGATGCTGTCCGGGAACGGGAAGAACGCGTCGGAAGCGAGGGCGCTACCCGAAGCCTTGTCCTCGGCGATCCGGAAGGCAAGATGGACACTGGTGACACGGTTGGGCTGTCCCGCCCCCATGCCGACCATGGTCGAGTCTTTGGCCAGCACGATGGCGTTGGACTTGATGTGCTTGGCGGCCTTCCAGGCGAAGGCCATGTCCTCCAACTCGGATTCGGTAGGCTTCCGTTCCGTGACGACCTTCCAGGCCGCCGGGTGCTCCTCGAACTCGTCGACCGACTGGAACAGTGCCCCACCCGATATCAGCCGGACGTCCGGCCCGCCCAGCCCCTGGGTAGGAGCGACCTGCAGGATGCGAAGTTTACGGCGCTTTTTCAACAACTCCAGGGCCTCTGGTTCGTAGGCCGGCGCCACGACGATCTCGTAGAAGACGCCCCGCATGGCCTCGGCCGCGGCCGTGGTTACGGAGCGGTTGAACCCAACGATGCCGCCGTAGGCCGAGACGGAATCGCCCTCGAACGCTCGCCGGTAGGAGGTCTTCTGGTCGGGGTGGACAGCCAGCCCACACGGGTTGTTATGCTTGACCACGGCGACGGCCTGCTGGTCGAAGTCCGAAACCACCCTCCAGGCGGCGTCGGCGTCCAGGATATTATTGAACCCAAGCTCGGGGCCGTGAAGCTGCGTGGCGTTGCCGATGCCGCCCGTCAGAAGCGGGTCGACGTACAGAGCCGCACCCTGGTGGGGGTTCTCACCGTACCGGAGGTCGCTGAGTTTCGTGTAACCTGCGGTCAGCTCGCTGCTGAACGCGGAGTCGCCGTTCGACAGGTACCGGGACACCGCGGTATCGTAGGCGGCCACATGCTGGAAAGCCTTGCGCGCCAGCTCCCGGCGCTCCTCAAGCGTTAGGGCCGTCCCGAGCTCGTGTTCCGATAGCCGCTCGGCGATCCAGCCGTAGTCCGACGGATCGACGACGACGATCACGTGCGGGAAGGTTTTGGCGGCGGCGCGGACCATCGTCGGTCCCCCGATGTCGATGTTCTCCAGTGCGTCCTCCAGCGTTACGTCGGGCTTGGCGATGGTCTCGACGAAGGGGTAGAGGTTGACGGCCACCAGGTCGATTGTGTCTATGCCGTGCTCGTCCAGCTCAGCCAGGTGGCTGGGAACGTCTCTGCGGGCCAGGATGCCGCCGTGGACCGCCGGATGTAGTGTTTTGACGCGTCCGTCGAGGATCTCCGGCGACCCGGTGAGGTCGGACACCTGCCGCACCTGTAGCCCGGCGTCGGCCAGGACGCCACCTGTCCCGCCGGTGCTCACGATCTCGATGCCGGCTGCGTCCAACGAGAGGGCGAACTCTACAAGGCCAGTCCTGTCATACGTACTGAGAAGCGCCTTCATGGGAGTCTCCCGAGCTGGTGGAATGGCGTCACCGGTCACACGCTAATCTTACTCCGCCGGAGTCGACCGCGGAAGTGCGACGCGCTGATCGGTCAAATGATGACCCTCGTGTCGTCTGTGACGGGGACGACCTCGCCGACGACACCGGCTTCAGGAACCGCCGCGATAACCTCGCCGGCACGAGCTTCGTCGCACACGATGACCATCCCCAGGCCCATGTTGAACACCCGGTACATCTCGTCGGGCGACACATTAGTGATCTCCTGAAGCACCGTGAATACAGGCGGCGCCTGCCAGGCTGATGCATCGAATCGGGCCGCCAGGCCGTCGGGCAAGACCCTTGGCACGTTTCCCGGCAGCCCCCCGCCGGTAATGTGAGCGACGGCGTTCACAAGAGTGCGCACGGGCCTGAGCGTTCCGGTGTACGAGCGGTGCGGCTTCAGCAGTGCGTCTCCCAGCGTCCCGTCCAATGGCGCGTAGTACTCGGACAGCGGCGACAGGTCCTCCTCAAGGCCAAGGGCGTGGCGCACAAGCGAGTAGCCATTGGTGTGAAGTCCGTTCGATGGCACCCCTATCAAAAGGTTGCCTTCCTCCACTTTGGAAGCGCCCAGGATATCTTCCCTCTCGACGACCCCCACTGCGAACCCTGCCATGTCGAGCTCGCCCTCGTCGTAGAGGCCCGGCATCTCAGCGGTCTCGCCACCGATCAGGGCGCAGCCCGACTCCTCGCAAGCCCGCGCCATGCCTTGCATGACCGGCTCCAGCGCATCGGGGTCCAGCCTGCCCACGGCTATGTAGTCGAGGAAGAACAGGGGCCTGGCGCCTGAGACGATCACGTCGTTGACGCAGGCGTTGACCAGGTCTTCGCCGATGGTGTCGTACCGTCCCATTAGCTGGGCGAGCCTCAGCTTGGTGCCCACGCCGTCGGTGCTGGAGACCAGGACCGGCTCCCGGTACCCGCTCAGCTCGTACATGGCGCCGAAGGCGCCGACTCCACCGAGCACCTCGGGCCCGTGGGTAGGGGATGCGATGGCTTTCAGCCTGTTTGTAAAGCGGTCGGCGGCGTCGATGTCGACTCCGGCTGCTTTGTAGGTGTGTTCAGTCATCTGTTGAGTTACGAGGTTCACACGATCGGACCTCACCCCACTTCCTGTGGGAGCGCGGCCTGGAATCACACCACCCCGTCTCCGCGCGCGCAGATTGGGGAACAAGGAGGATGAGCTACTGCGCTCGCAGGGAGTCCTACCGGCCTGTGTGCGACGTGAGCTAAGCTATCGGCTCCGCGGCCGGCTCCGTCACCTCAAGGACGAGCTTATCCATCTCCAGCTGTACCGGAACGGGGTAGTTCCCCGTGAAGCACGCCATGCAGAAGTTGCTTCTCGGTAATCCAATGGCGCGCACGAGACCCTCGTGGCTCAGATACCCCAGCGAGTCGGCACCGGTGAGCTCCTGTATCTTTTCGACCGAGTTGTTGGCCGCGAGGAGCTCCTTGCGGGTGGCCAGGTCCACGCCGAAGTGGCAGGGCCACATGATCGGAGGCGCACATATGCGCAGATGTATCTCCTTGGCGCCGCCCTTTCTAAGCAGGTTGACCACATGAGGCGTGGTGGTACCTCGCACTATACTGTCGTCCACCACGACGACGCGCTTTCCGGCGATCAGCTCGGGCAGTGGGTTAAGCTTCCGTCTAACGCCCAGGTCCCTGAGCCTCTGGTCCGGCAGGATGAAGGTGCGGCCGACGTAGCGGTTCTTGACCAGCCCCTCGGCGAAGGGGATCCCCGACTCCTGCGAGTACCCCACGGCGGCGGCGGTGGCCGAGTCGGGCACCCCGATGACCATGTCGGCCTCCACCGGGAACTCCCTGGCCAGCTCCGCGCCCATGGCCATGCGATTGCGGTAGACGAGCTTCCCGTCAAGGATGCTGTCGGGCCGGGCGAAGTAGATGTGCTCGAATATGCACATGGCCGCCGAGCCTTCTGCCTCCCGTTGGTAGAGGGTTCGAAGCCCCCTATCGTCCACCATGACGGCCTCTCCGGGACTGATCTCGCGGATGTACTCCGCGCCAATGTGGTCGAGGGCGCAGCTCTCGGATGCGATCACCCAGCCGCCGTTCAGCCGTCCAATGCAGAGGGGGCGCACGCCGAGAGGGTCCCGGATGCCCATCAGCGCATCGGGGGTCATCACTACCAACGAGTAGGCGCCCTGGAGCCGCCGCATGCAGTACGCGATGCGCTCCTCCCAGGACGAGGCGGGAGCGTGGGTGAGGAGGTGTGCGATGATTTCGGAGTCGCTGCTGGAGGAGAAGGTGCAGCCCCACTCGGCAAGCTCCTGCCTGAGCTCCACCGCGTTGATCACGTTCCCGTTGTGGGCCAGGGCGATCTCGACACCGGCATGGCGGGAAAGAATTGGCTGAGCGTTGCTGAGCCGGTTGGAGCCGGTGGTGGAGTAGCGGGTGTGCCCGACGGCCAGGTATCCCTCAAGGCCTCCCAGGTCCTCCTCCTGGAAGGCTTGGCCGACGAGACCCATGGCGGTCCGGACCTTGATGCGATCGCCGTCGCCGGAGGCTATGCCGGCGCTCTCCTGGCCGCGGTGCTGGAGGGCGTAAAGTCCGAAGAAGGCGACCCGAGCCACTTCTTCACCGGGAGCATAGACCCCGACGATCCCGCAGGCCTCTCGCGGTCCGCCGTCTGCATCCTCTGCAGCGGCCAGGCTTCGCTGGGGGCCCCTCGTATCCAGACCGATGATACACACGTCCTCGGAGTGGCTGCTGTCGCATTATACGAGCGGCCCAAACGACGGGTCAATGCCGGCGCCTTTCAAAAATCGGGCAACCTGGGTGTCGGAAACGCGAGATGCGGCCACCCCGGCAAGCTCCCGCTCTCCCGGCCGGCCCGAAACGACCGCTACCCCTCTGCAACGATGGGCTGAGCTATTATCCACAGGCTCGTCGCCGTGTACAGCACCATCAGCATCATCATCGGGTACTGCCCTCTGAGGGCCATCAGATGGTCGGGAACGCGCCGCAACGCGATCACGTGCGCGATGTAGATGGAGATGATGTGCGCGGTGACAATGGCAGCCACTGAGATGTACCAGGCGAACTTGGCATTGATCACACCTATGTTGATTCCGTAGTCGGCAGTCCCGAACAGGTCCCAATCGAGGCCGAATGGGTCCGACACCAGTGGGACGATGAGCTGTCCCTGGATCAGCAGCAGCGACAGGAAATGGGCCAGGTTGTAGGCGAGGGCGATGGGCACCAGCGAGAAGACGAAGCCCCTGACGACGTCCGACACTGGAACCGGCTCTCCGGACAGCTGCCGGATGGCCCAGGAGAAGACCATGAACACGCTGAGGAACACCGCAGGCAACAGCACGAGGCCGATTGTGTCGATGACCGTTACGGCGTTTGCGCCGGTCAGCGACGCGGTCCTGTACACGGCGGTCTGAAAGTCGACCCATCCAGGTGTGGCCGTGAGCCCGTCGAACGTCACGGTCGCCAGGGCCAGAATAACGAAAACGGCGGTTGCCGCCGAGACTCTGGTCGGGTGCGCCAGGCCCACGGCAAAGGGCCGCACGTTGAGCTCCCTGCTCTCCCGGGACGCCGCCTCGAAGCACTGGTAGCAGTCGACGCAGCCCGCATCCGCAAGATCACACTCGGCGTCGCACCCCCGGCAAACGCTCGGGTCTGAGACCCTCACCTCCGTGAGCGAGAACCGCGAGAAGAAGCCGAACAGGACAGAAAAGGCCTCTCCGTGTCTCAGCCAAGTGTGCTTCCCGAAGGCGACCATGCCTCCCAGGGTTATGGTCGTGTACAGCAGTACTAGAATACCGAGCTTGAAGGGTTGGGCGCCGTCGGTGTACACGTTCTCAAGCCACGCAAATGCTAGAAACAGGAGTAGGGCCGGCCAGACGTCCAGCTTCTCGGGATACCTGAACATGGCGGTCTCCCGACCCGCACCGCCGCTGTCGTCTCCCATCAGCCTGGCGCCCACCTCGAAGATGGCCCTCCAGGGATTGATCAGGGCCCACAGGTTGCCCAGAAGGGCGACGATGTACCCCATGCCCACCCACCAGATTATCCACACCATTGTCGGAGCCAGGTTTTCGACGGGCCGCTCTGTCCCGAATAGCGCGGTGGCGACGATGAGCAGGAACAGCGCGACCGCGACCAGGCGGACCGGAACCACGAGCAGGGGATTCGCCAGGAAAGCTGACGCCCTGCCCGACGCTAGCAGGTCATAGCGTGGGTATCGGAACTCGGAAGCGCGCCCTCGCACGAACAGGCCGATAACCACGAAGGACAGGGCCACCGTCGCGGCGGCCCCGACCAGGAAAAGGTTGAGGGGGACCGGCAGATCGTAACGCTGGCCGAAGCCGTGGGCATAGGCCGGCACAGCGCCCAGCCCCAGGGCCGCCCCTATCAGGCTGGCAATGATGAGCTTGCGCGTATTCATTTTTCGGTGCCCCTATCTTGGATGGACTTCCAGCGAGCCCAGCGTTACCTCTTCTTCATCCTCGTGTTCGTCTTCGTGCTCCTCTCCGTCGACCTCTTCCTCATGCTCATCTTCGTGGTCACCGCCAGGCGGGGGTCCGCTGACCACGCGTCCCGAAACGATGGAGGCGTTGGTCCAGACGATCGTCGCGCCGGGTCTTACCGAAATCTCTACGGGTTCGAATGAGCTGTCTTCCAGAAGCCTTACCTGCACCGTGCCCGATTCCGCACCGTCCTCGCTGATCATTATCATGCCCGTCTTTTCGTGGTCCATGTGGTTGTGGAACACAACGGTCTTCCCTTTCAGCTCGTGGGTGATGCCCAGGCTGAAGCTGTCGCCCTCTTCCAGCGTCTCCGACTCGAAGAACGCGCCGTGGGTGACGAGGTCTATCCCCTCGCCTTCCTCTTCGTGACTGGCGCCATGAAAGGTAAACGGGAAGTTTCCGGTTGCGTTCGCCGTGAACGCCAGCGCCGCCGTCTCAGAGGGCCCTACCTCGGTCTCGAAGTCGTAGCCGTGGAGGTGGAAGGAGCCCTCCTCGTCCGAGTCGATGTTGATGGTGACGTTATCTCCCTGGCTTACCTTCATGACCGGCGGATCGAGATCGATTGCTCCGTCCGCTATGGCGAGGTCGAACTGAACGTCTTTGGGTCCCGAATCGTCGGCGCATGCGGCGAAAACCAGTACTGACGCGATGACCAGCAGGCCCATCGCCGAGAGCTTGATATTGAGTGTTCTTGTCATCGTATACTCCAGTGGGATTAGTGAGTTATCTATTTGTTACTCCGCCCTGACCTCCGCCTGCCCCGTTCTCTTATCATCGGCAACAGCCCCAGCCCCACCAGGGCGAAGAATACGAGCACCGTAACCCAGGTCAGCAGGCGAAAGGCGCCACTGGCCTTTTTGACCTCGATGGCGAACTCCGTGGATGCGTCGCCCGGTCCCGCGGTTACGTCCACTTCGAACGTCCAGGCGCCGGCTCGATCGACCGACGTGTTGACGTCGTAGAAGCCGAGACTCGTAACGTTGACCTGAGCCTCGATAGGCCCGACGTCTACCGCCTCGACCCCCGGCTCGGGCTCGGGGCCGACGCCTGTGACGACGACCTCGCCGTCCAGCACCAGCTTCTCGGATGAGACCTCGGTGACGGTCATGGTCATGTGCAGAGCGCCCACGACCGGCTGGTTGGGCACCGTCCCCAGGGCGATCTCATACGGTCCCGCCACCTGGCGAACGAACTCGGCCACGCGGCCATTGGCTCGGGCGTCCGAAGGGAGCGACATGATCGCCGCCAAAAAGGCCAGCGCCATCGCTGTGACCGCCAGGAGCCTTCGCTGTACGCCGATAGACATAGGGAGAGCCGATCTCCTTTTCCAGGAATTCCAGGAACGTCACCGTAAGGTGGGACGAAACGAGGTTGGTGGCACCCGTGACCGAGCCCCGTTGGCTAGGAAAATCGGACCGGGCTACACCGGGCGCTGAGCGCCACGCATCAAACGGCTAGAGGCCGAGTTGAGGGGGCTTTCCCTGTGGGGTGGTGTAGTGTTGTCTGCTTCCAGCGTAAGGTGGAAGCGGGAGGTTGAAGAGCGAGCCGGGCTCGAAGCCGAGCAGGGAGTCCAGAAACGCACCGGCCGTCACGATCGCCGGCACGATGGTGCCCTCGTACGCGAACATGGCAGTGGAGCTCAGACCGGCGGTGTCAGGGCCGTGGCGATGTGCTTGGCCCTGTCCATGGCCATGGTAGTCTGCAAGGCCCAGGTGCAGGTGCCCGGGCTGCCGCTCAGCGTAGTGATGGTCCATCAGCGGACCCATCGACGGCAGCACCATGACCGCGACCACGGAGACAAGTAGAAGCAGACTGCGGAGTGCCCTGTACATGGCTGCTATTGTAGCAGAGCACGAGATGTGGTTGGCTAGAGCCTGATAGGCGGGAAGTTTGGGCCGATACAAGTTGACACGAGCCGAGGGAGGGACGAGATGGCAGAGACCGACGTTCTGACTGCTAAGCACGATGACAGCGAGTCCGTATACGGCGTGGCCGTGACCCAATTCCGGAGCGCCGCCGACAGGCTTGGCATCGACGAAGGGCTCCGGCGCATACTGAGCCGGCCCAAGCGCGAGCTCACGGTCAACTTCCCGGTGCGAATGGACAACAGAGAGGTCCAGGTCTTCACCGGCCATCGCGTTCAGCACAGCCTTGCGCGCGGTCCCGCCAAGGGCGGAATACGGTACCACCCGGACGTAACGCTCGACGAGGTCCGCGCCCTCGCCATGTGGATGACCTGGAAGTGCGCCGTCACCGGCCTTCCGTACGGTGGCGCCAAGGGTGGCGTTACCTGCCAGCCCAAGGCCATGTCTGAAGAAGAGCTGGAGCGGCTGACCCGGCGGTACGCCGACGAAATCTCCATCATCATCGGGCCCGACCGGGACATCCCCGCCCCCGACGTAAACACCGACGCCCGGGTCATGGCGTGGATTATGGACACGCTAAGCATGCAAAAGGGCTTCACGGTTACGGGGACCGTCACCGGCAAGCCCCTCAGTGTCGGCGGAACCCTGGGAAGGGTCGACGCCACCGGACGCGGGGTCATGATAGCGGCCAGGGAGGCGGCGGCTCACCTGGATATGCCCCTGGAGAGCGCCCGGCTCGTTGTACAGGGGTTCGGCAACGCCGGATACAACGCGGCCAGGCTCCTGGTCGAGCAGGGCTGCAAGCTGGTCGCAGCCAACGACAGCACTAGCTCTGTGTACTCCGAGGCCGGGCTGGACCCCGAGGCGCTCAAGAGCCACAAGGCCGCCAACGGCTCGTTCGAAGGGTACCGGGGCGTCGACCATCCCTCGCCCCGGGAACTGCTGGAGCTCCCATGCGACATCCTGGTGCCGGCGGCCCTGGAGGGCCAGATCACACGGGATAATGCCGATGCTGTCCAGGCGCGCCTGGTCGTCGAGGCGGCCAACGGACCAACCACACCGGACGCTGACGCGATTCTCGCCGGCAAGGGTGCGTTCGTCGTCCCCGACATCCTCGCCAACGCAGGCGGCGTGATCGTCTCCTACTTCGAGTGGGTCCAGGACCTGCAGCAGTACTTCTGGGACGTCGACGAGGTGAACAGGAAGATGGAGTCCATAATGGTCCGCAGCTTCTCGGAGGTCCTGGCGACAGCCCAGAAAGAGAGGGTCGCCATGAGGGACGCAGCGATGATGCTGGCCGTGCAGCGCGTGGTCGAGGCCATCAACGACCGAGGGGTGTATCCCTAGATCGTGACCTCCAGCGCGCCGGCCACCGTGTCCATGTCCTTGTCTCCGCGGCCGCTCAGGCCGACCACGACGATCTGGTCGTCGGAAAGCGTCGGCGCCAGCTTGGAGACGTAGTAGATGGCGTGGGCCGGCTCCAGCGCTGGGATTATCCCCTCCGCCCCGCAAAGTAGCTGAAAGCCCTCCAGTGCCTCCGAGTCCGTGACGCTGACGTATTCGGCCCTGCCCGTGTGTTTCAGGTAGCTGTGCTCGGGACCGACCCCGGGATAGTCGAGCCCAGCCGAGATGCTGTGGGCCTCTGTCACCTGGCCGTCGTCGTCCTGCAGCAAGTAGGACATGCTGCCGTGGAGTACGCCGACCCTGCCCGCCACCAGGGTGGATGAGTGCTTGTCCGTATCGACCCCTAGCCCGCCAGCCTCGACGCCAACGAGCTTAACGCCCGGGTCGTCGACGAACGCGTGGAACAGGCCTATGGCGTTGCTTCCACCTCCGACGCACGCGACCGCGTAGTCCGGCAGCCGCCCCGTGTCGGTCAGAAGCTGGTCCCGCGCCTCGTCGCCTATGACGGACTGGAAGTCACGGACCATCATGGGATAGGGGTGGGGACCGACAACGCTGCCGATCAGATAGTGGGTGGTCTCGACGTTAGTGACCCAGTCCCGAATGCACTCGTTGATGGCGTCCTTGAGGGTGCGACTACCCGACGTTACGGGACGCACCTCGGCGCCCAGCAGTCGCATCCGGAAGACGTTCAGCGCCTGCCGTCGAATGTCCTCCTCACCCATGTAGACGATGCACTCCTGCTTCAGCATCGCGCAGACCGTCGCCGTGGCCACGCCGTGTTGCCCGGCGCCGGTCTCGGCGATGACCCGCTTCTTACCCATTCGCCTGGCCAGCAGGCCCTGGCCCAGCGCGTTGTTGATCTTGTGCGCGCCCGTGTGGGCAAGGTCTTCCCTCTTGAGGAATACGCGCGCGCCACCGAGCTCTCTGGTGAGGTTCTCGGCGAAGTAGAGCGCTGTCGGCCTTCCCGCGTAGTGCCTGCTGAGCTCCGAAAGCTCCGACTGGAACTCCCGGTCGTCCCTGATCTCCAGATACGCCCGCTCCAACTCCTCGACCGCGCTCATGAGCGTCTCGGGCACGAACCGCCCGCCGTAAGGCCCGAAATGGCCGGCCTGGTCGGGCATCGCCTTGGTTTCTCGCATGTCGTTCACCTTTTGTCTCCAGACAGCTTCGGACGATTATACGACACCCGTCCTCGTGCGAGTGAATTGACCGGAGGTGACCCGGCGTCCTAGAATGGGCCTATCAACCCGAAGGAAGCAAGCCATGCCCATCTACGAGTATCGCTGTGTATCCTGCGACCACCCTTTTGAGCGTCTCAGGCCGATGAGCGCAATGGACGACGAGGCCCCATGTCCCCAGTGTGACGCCGGCTCGACGCGAGAGCTATCCGTGTTCTCAGCGTTCTCAAGCAGCTCCAGCGGCGAGACCAACGCGGTCGCGGGGGCCGGAGGCGGCTGTGGCGGCTGCGGGCCGGGCGGCTGCGCCTGCTCCATGACCGTGTAGTCTGCCAGGCGCCACTCGTCCTGACATTAAAACCCCTGACCGAGGTCGGGGGTTTTTGTTATCACCTTACCGGTGCACGGTCAGACCGTGTCTGCGGGGCTGAGCTCTTCCACCTCCATGATCGTGTGTGACGAGTCTCGATTCTCTGGCGGTCGCGATCGGAGATACAGCACAGACGCGCCCAGGACCAGCGCGGCCTCCAGGACCGTCGATCCCGCTATCCATAAGGTCGCGTCGAGGAAGAACCCCTCTGGGAACATGGCGATGAGGTAGTCGGTCCCGGGGTCCAGCTGCCACAGGTCGTTACTGAAGCTGACCAGATGGAACGCCAGGAACAGGCGCTCGAACCCGACCAGCGATCCGAGCCCTACTATGACCACGAGGCCCACAGTCGCCGCCCCGCCGTAGGCGGCATACCGGGCCAGTCGGGAGAGGAACCTGCGGCGGTCTGACAGCAGGCCGATCAGAGCGAACGCCACCAGG
Organism: uncultured Dehalococcoidia bacterium; assembly: GCA_964528205.1. GTDB lineage: Bacteria > Chloroflexota > Dehalococcoidia > Lucifugimonadales > CAZGRI01 > CAZGRI01. The sequence goes on from CAZGRI010000006.1 coordinate 19,728, forward strand.
TAGACCCCGGCCACCTCCTGGACCCTGTAGACCCCGCGCACCAGGCCTTTGACGTCCTTCATGTGAAGGATCTCTTTACTCTTGTACAGGTTCTCGACGGGAATGCCGTACTGTATGACGCTGACGGTCAGGAACTCCTCGTCGTTGCCGAAGTAGTCCCTGATCTGGCGGGCGGCGGACAGCAGCTCGTCCCTCTCGATACCCGTGACAGAGGGGATGTCGTACTTGTCGAATCCGTAGCCGTACAGCAGAGGTGCGCTGATCACCCAGCGCACGTTCGTGGTAATGAGGAAGACCGGCACGGCGGCCACGAACAGGGCGACCGCCAGAATACGAAGCGCTCTCACCCTCGCATCTTAGGGCCGCCGTTTTCGGCTTGTCAACCGAGAGCGGGCCCGCCTATAATCGCCCCGCCATAGCCGTTGCCTCCCACCAACCTCGACACCGTACGTCCCAGGAGCGAAACGCCATGACCGAGCAGGACCGATTTCCCGCGACCTACGAAGGGCTCAGGCAGCTCGTCGACCGGCTGCGTGGACTCGACGGGTGCCCGTGGGACAGGGAGCAAACGGCTGAGTCCCTCAAGCGCGTCTTCCTGGAGGAGTGCTACGAGCTGATAGAGGCGATCGAGCAAGACGATCCCAGGAAGACGGCCGAGGAGCTCGGAGACGTCCTGTTCAACCTCGTTTTCCAGATCAAGATCGGCGTCGAAGACGAGGCGTTCGGCGAGGATCAGGTTTTCGGTGCGGTCATCGAGAAGCTCGTTCGACGGCATCCCCATGTCTTCGGCGACGTCCAGGTGGCCGACTCGACAGAGGTCAAAGCGAACTGGGACCGGATCAAACGCGGCGAGCGGACCGAGGACGACGCGTCCATCCTGGACGGCGTGCCGAAGACGATGCCGGCCCTGTCCTACGCCCAGGCCGTCCAGGACAGGGCGGCGAGGACAGGCTTCGACTGGGAGGACGCCGGCGGTGTGATCGACAAGCTGGTCGAGGAGGTCCAGGAGCTACGGGCGGCGGGCTCCCCGGCCGAGATCGAGGGGGAGTTCGGCGACGTGGTCTTCTCGCTGGTCAACGCAGCCCGATGGATGGGCATCGATCCCGAGCAGGCACTGCGCCATGCCAACGCACGGTTCTTCCAGCGGTTCGCCGGAATGGAGAGGCTCAGCCGCGGCGCTGGCTTCTCACTGTCGGAGCTGCCCCTCGACCGCAAAGAAGAGCTGTGGCAGCGGTCCAAGAGACAGGCGGAGTGACCCCACGTCGACGGCCCTTTTCAGCGGACATCGTTTGCCGGGCCGGTTGAGGATACCTGGCCGGACCGCCAGAGGATACGGAATCGCAAGGCCAGCACCACGAACACGACCGCCAGTGCTCCGGCCGCAACCAGACTGGCCGTGGGCGCTCCAAAGCGGTCCGCCAGGGAGCCCGCCGCCAGGCTCCCTATAGGGAAAAGACCCCAGGTGACCATGTACAGCCCGGCTACCCTCCCGCGGAGGTCGTCCCGAACGGTGGTCTGAATAGTGGCGATGCTCGAGGTGAAAAACATCACCATCCCGGACGACAGAAACATCAGGGAAGGGAACGCCAGAATGTAGGACGAGTTCCGAGAGAAGAGGACCAGTCCGATTCCCATGATGACAGCGCTGAGGAGGACCAGCCTGCCTTTGGCTTCGACTTCCCCGATGCTTGCCAGGGTGACAGTGGAGATGACGGAGCCGACGCCGATGGCAGCCAGCAGGAGCCCCAGCCCGGTCGGCCCCACTTCGAAGACCTCGGCCGCGTAGACGGGCATCAGCCCTTGCACGAACGGCATTACGAGCACGGATGGGATCACCCCGAACAGCAGGACCCCCAGGATGACCGGCTCATGTTGCGCGTAGCGCACCGCCTCCAGTATCTGAGATAGCGCGGACCTGACCCGCAGCGCATTGCGTGACGCTGCGGGGACCCGCAGTCCAACCACCATGGCAAGAGCCATCACCTGAAGGCCGGCCTCGAGGAAGAAAGCCGGACCTGCCCCGACTGTCGCCAGCATCAGCCCCCCGACTGTCGGCGCCGCCAGGCGGGTAACGCTGAACGCCAGAGAGCCCAGGGCAAAGGCGTTCACCAGCCTCTCCCTGGGCACTATCTTGGGGATCAGCGACATTCTGACGGGGTCGGTGCCGATCCAGCCCACGCCCATAAGCATGACGAATCCGAAGATGTTCCACGTCTCGGCCCGCCCCAGCAGGACAAGCACGGCGAACCCCGTGGTCACCAAGGCCTGGTAGACGAGGATTGCCGCAAGGAACTTGCGCTTGTCCCAGCTGTCCGCAAGGAGACCCCCCAGCGGACCCGCCACCAGAATCGGGAGCGCGTCCAGGCCCAACGCCAGGCTGGTGACGAAGGCCGACTGGGTCAGCTTGTATGTGAGCCACCCCACGAGGATCTGCTGGAGCCAATATCCGGAGGAGGAGAAGGCCGTGGCGGCCCACAGGAGACGGTAGTCCCTGTAGCGAAAGGCATCGAAGGTGCGGATGTTCGAGGTGAGCCGAACGGGACGCAGGCGGGCCCGCCTGCGCCGTGCGCCCGACGGCGTCTCCTCCACGACGGCCCCGGCGGACGGCGGCGCCTGTCGCAGGATCGGGTCGACGGGCGAGGCCGCGGAATCGAGCCCTGCGGCCATGCCACTGGAAACCTCGGCGCGTAGCCTTGCCTCGGGCGCCGTCCCCGGACCGGAGGGCGTTGTCTCCGGGGCGTTCTCAGCAGACACCTGATGTCTCCGCGACATTACGTCGGAATGATGCAAAAGAGCGGCCTCATTGGCCGCCCAAGTCGGTCTTTTTGTACCCGATTATGATAGCACACTCATGAGTCGCATATCATGATATATAGGTCAAGTTTCGGTCGGATTTCGCGGGCACGACCTCACGGACCCTACCGGACACTGGATGAGGAGCGTGACGTCAGTATCGCAGAGAGCTCATCCACAGCCTGCGCTCCGCCTCGTCGACGGCGGACTCGACCAACGACGCGGCCAGCGACCCGAACAGCCGCTCCCTGAAGCCGCGCCTGGGCCTCATGAAGACGGGCGACCGCCGGGAGCCAGACATCTCGGCAGCAAGGTCGATGGCACGGTCGAGATCGCCAAGCTCATCTACCAGCCCTGCCTCCTGGGCCCTGGGCGCCCAAAACACCTCACCCGTGGCCAGTTCACGGACCGCATCCTCGTTCATGCTTCGGGACCCCGCCACCACGGAGACGAAGCGGTCGAACGATTCGTCGACCAGCGTCTGCATCTTCTGAGTCTCCTCCGGCGTGGCTCCGCGCCAGAAGGCGCCCATGTCCTTGAACTCTCCACTCTTATTGACGCTGACGCCCACGCCCAGTCGTTGGAGCAGAGTCTCGAGGACGGGCCGGACCGAGATGACTCCCACGGAGCCGACGATGGCGCCCGGGCTGGCGACTATCCTGTGCGCCGCGCAGCTTATGAAGTAGCCGCCCGAGGCCCCGATCCCCCTGATGCAGGCGACGACGGGCTTGTCCTCGGCGATCCTGGCGACGGCACGATACAGGTACTCGGAAGCCGGGACCGAGCCGCCGGGAGAGTCGACGTCCAGGACCAGTGCTCGCACGCTCCTGTCCCTGCGGACGGACGAGAAGATCCGTTCGAAGGCGGGTGACTTGACCCCGCCTCCAATCGTCCCAAATATCTCGACGACCGCGATCCTCTGACGTCTGGGCAGAAAACGCATGGCGGACCCATTGTACACGCGCTCTGTGGTCTTTGATGGCCCCTTAGCCCACCCGTTGTTTTCCCCTCTCCGTCCACCACGGAGAGGGGACGCCCTCAACCGCGATTCGCATACTGGTCAGGCAGGGGTGAGGTTTACGTTAGCCAGCTCCGCCCCGGAGGGTCTGGATTACTCGGTCACGGTTCCACACCAGCAGCGCGGCCGCCAGGCCGAGGTAGATATAAGAGAATACCCGTCGCTCGGCTTCATCCAGGAAGAACAGGTGGACGATGAAAAGGCCAAGCAGCACCATGCCCGACCGCCAGCCTATCACCCGGGGGTAGACCATCACGATGGCCAGGACGGACACCGAGGACGTGAGGAGGAACTCCACCGACTGCCGCGAGTCCAGCGGGAAGCTGAGCGGCTGCCCGGCGGAGATGCTGAAGACGACCACCATGCTGCCGATCAGCAGCGTCAGCTGATTGACCTCCGCCGATATGAGGGTGGACAGACCAGCCACCGGGTTGGCGCGGAGGCTGAAGAGCACCGCAACGATGATCTCCGGAGATTCGGAGGCCAGCGGGGCTATCCACTGGATCAGGATGAACTCGTCTATGCCCAGTTCCTGTCCAGTCTCCACAAGCGCTTCGACAAAGGGCTCCGCAGCAACCAGTATCACTGCCGCCGAGTATAGGAAAAGTGCGGTCACCACTGTCCGGCGCCGTCGGGCTGGCATCGCCCCGATGATGGCCGCAGCGCCAATCAGCTCCGGCTCTTCGACCTCCCTGGTCGAGCTCACCCAGAGGTAGAAGAGGTACAGCGCAATGAGCACACCCGCGACTATGAGGTGCACCTGGGACATGAAGAAGATAAGGAACGTTACCAGGGTCGCGACGATCAGCATCGCGATTTCGAGGGACAGGTAGCCCCGCAGGTCCAGTACTCGGCGGCGCTTCAACCAGAAGATCAATACGACCGCGGACCAGCCGAGGCCGATCAGGAGCCGGTTCGACCCTGTGACGTTGGCCGCCACCAGCTCCATCCGCTCGGTTACCTCGCGAGTGACCAGGTCGAAGGAGGCCCCGGCTTTCCAGGCGAGCACGGCTTCGATGGCGTACTCGGGGAGGATGGCGATCAACGCCAGGACGGCGATGGCGAAGGAGGCGGAGATGTCCAACTGTGCGACCTCCGCGGCCCATGAGAGCAGGAAGGCGCCTCCGACGATTCCGATTCCGTAGATAAGCGCCAGGAGAAGCGGGTCCAGGTGGACGTCGGTTGCCCTGAGAACGAAAGCGGGGATGCCGAAGCCGGCGAAGGCGAATACCCAGAAGAGCGGGTGTAGACGACGGGCCTCTGTCGACAATCCCTGAGCTCCTTCAGATCGAGCCATCCTCGGTTGCAAAAAGATAGCCTGCTAAGTGCAGGCTCTCAGTCCCACCGGGGACGGTGCTTACGAAGTGACTTTCAAGATTCGGTAGCGCATCTTTCCCCGGGGAGTCTCGGCCTCGACCTCCTGTCCGGCGGCGCTGCCTACGAGCGCCTTCCCCAGGGGCGATACATCGGATATCCTTCCCTCGAGCGGGCTGGCTTCGGTGCGGTCCACCAGCGTGCACTTCATCTCACGGCCGCCGCTTACCTCTTTGATCGCCACTCGGGTCCCCAGCCTGACGGTCGGCGCCCTTTTGAGGGATGATGGGTCTATGATCACCGATGACTTGAGCGTCTCCTCGATGGTCCTGATGCGGGCTTCCACGTGGCCGAGCTGCTCGCGCGCTGCTTCCAACGGAGCGTTTTCGCGGACGTCCCTGTCGGCGGCGGCCCGACGGATCTGTTCCGCCAGGGGTGCCCGCTCGGCCTTGAGGCTCTCCATCTGGGTCTCCAGTCGAGAGTGCCCTTCGGCGGTAAGCTCGACGACGTTCTGCGCCTCGGCTCCGGCGGCCGAGGCCGACCGAGCCTTGGTCTTGGGTATCCTGACGTGTTGAGCCAGGTTTCGTTCGATCAGCCCCTTCTTCCTCGAGTATGAGAGGAAGCGCCTGACGGCCTGAAGATGGTCGGTGGCCTGGGGCGAGGACCCGACGCCGGTCATCCGCTCTGCGTAATCGCCGATCTCCGGTGGCTTGAGATCGAACAATGCCCGGTCGGGGCCACACCAATTGAGGAACCTGAACAGCTCCTTGTGGACGCCATCCCTGCTGTCTTTGGCCTTGATGCTATCTACGTAGAGTCGCACAGCATCGAATAGCGTTATGGACTGACTCGACTCCACCAACAGGTACTCCTCAACGGCCGGCTGGGCTCCATGTTATTGCCTGGGCCACGCCATGTCAACGCTCGGAATCGGGGCCCATTGCAGCGTCCCAAAGCGGTCCGTTCTGACCGTTTGACTGCGTGGTGTCGCGCTGGTACTCTCACGCTGTTCAGGGGAGTCTACCGCCGCTGTCAGAACGGTCCGCTGGGACCGGCCCGCAGAGAGGGAGTCATGATAGGCGTCTTGACCCATCACTGGGCAAAAGAAGAGAGAGTCGGAGAGGCACGGCGACTGCTGGACGGCAACGGACTGGCCCAGAGCAAGGCGCCCGGTTTTGTCAGCCGGCAGACGCTGTATTCTCAGAAAGACGGCACGCAGATCACCTCTCTGGTGGTCTGGGAGAGCAACGAGATCTACGACGCCTGGAGGGCGAGCCCCGAGCGGGCGAAAGCCATGGCCGGCGCCGAGGAGCTCTGGGCCCGGCCGCCGGAGTCGGACCGCTTTCAGGTTGCGGGATAGCCGAATCCAGGAGTAGACGTGGGCACGGCCATGCAGGACTCGGACCATGGGTTCCCGCTCGTTGAGGTGAAGGGGACCTCATACCAGATGGGTTACCAGCATGGGACCCAGGCGGCCGGGCTTGTCCGCCGATACCTCCGCTGGATCGACAGCCTTACCGGCAAGCCCAGGGGGCTGCTGGCGGCGAACGCCCTGACTTTTCTACCCGCAATCGAGGCCTTGAGTCCGTCCTTCCTCGAAGAGGTGAGGGGCCTGGCGGACGGCGCCGGGATAAGCTTTGAAGAGGCCCTCCTCTGTCAGGCCAGGGCTGAGGCGGCCGCGGCGAGCGAGGGAGCGTGCTCCGCTTTCGCTCTAACCGGGTCGGCTACCGCGGACGGCCAGCCCCTGGCCGGTCAGAACCAGGACCTGCCCGCCGACTACTCCGACGTGGCCATCCTGCTTCATGCGAAGCCCGCCGACGGGCGGCCAAGGGCGCTGATGTTCACGTTCGCCGGCCAGCTCGGATATTCGGGCATGAACGAGTATGGCCTCGCCCACTTCGCCAACGCCCTTTATGCTTACGATTGGCAGCCCGGCCTACCTCACTACCCTCTCAAGCGCGTGATGCTGGAGCAGCGTGGCGTGACCGACTGCATCGGCCTCCTGCGACGGCACGCGACCTGCTCGGCGGCCAACCTGGTGATGTGCGACGGCCAGGGCTCCATCGCCGACGTCGAGGTGAGGCCCGGGCAGGTGGCTGAGTATAAGGACGACCGAACCGATTGGCGGGTGCACACCAATCACTACGTCACGTCAGACTTCGCTCGATATGAGGACAACACCCTGGCCGACTCCTGCCCCCGGCTGGACCGGATGCGCCTTCTGATCGAGGCCAGGTGGGGGACCGTCACGGTGGAGACGATGAAGGAGGTCCTGGCAGACCACCAGGGCGACCCGGCGGCGATATGCCGCCACGGCGACTCCGATATGGAGTCGATCTCAGGGTACATCGCCCAGCCCGCCGAAGGCCTGCTGCATGTTAGGAGAGGCCACGGGTGCACCGGCACATGGCGGGCCTACGAGGTGTAGTCCCCCACTGTTGTGTCGCATATGGCTTTGCGAAGGCCAAGACTCCATCGGCCCGCCGACCTGCCCTCGTCTTTCCGGCGGAAGCCGGAATCCAGAGACGCGCCGACTGGACCCCGGCTTTCGCCGGGATGAAGGGTTCTATGGCAAGCCGGTCAAGAGGCACTGGACTAGCTCAACAGGGACCGTCACAAGTCAATGTCATTCTGAGGGACCGAAGAATCTGGCGAGGCGGGGGCATGGCAGCGCGTTTGAGCATCCGTAATCGACCTGGTAACCTTGCCACTTAGCAGCCCACACTTAGCAGCCCACTGGAGGATGAAGGCATGGCCAGCATAATCGAGAGGTATGGCGAGAAGTTCCGCAAGTCGGGCGAGATGTTCGAGCGAGCCACCAGCCTTATTCCCGGAGGCGGCCACCAGTCCCGCACCGTTTTCCCTCACCCCGTCTACGTCGAGCGCGGTGAGGGCGGGTTGAAGTACGATATCGACGGCAACGAGCTGGTGGACCATATGCTGGGCTATGGGGCGCTGATTCTGGGCAACGCCCATCCGAAGGTCACCAAGGCCGTCAGCGACAGGCTGGCTGAGGGGACCCACATGGGCACCGCCACCCCCATCGAGCTGCGGTGGGCCGAGCTGGTGAAAGACCTGGTCCCGTCGGCAGAGCGGGTCAGGTTTACGGCCTCCGGGACGGAGTCCACGCTGCTCGCCTTCCGGCTGGCCAGAGCCCATACCGGAAAGCGGAAGGTGGTCAAGTTCAGAGAGCACTTCCACGGCTGGCACGACTACGTGTCGCCGGAATCCGGGATCAACACCCAGAGCGGGATACCGGACGAGACCCTGTCTTCGGTCATAGTGATCGAGCCGCGGATCGAGGCCCTGGAGCAGCTGCTGGACCGCGACAGGGACATAGCGGCCGTGATCATGGAGCCGACCGGCGGCCACTGGGGTCAGTTTCCGCTCGCCAACCCGGGCTTTCTCCAGAGCGTCAGGGAGATCACCGAGAGCCACGGCGTAGTGATGATCATGGACGAGGTGATCACGATGTTCCGGATGTCCCGGGGCGGGGCCCAAGGCCGGTTCGGCGTCACGCCGGACCTCACGACAATGGCCAAAATTGTCGCAGGCGGGCTGCCGGGCGGCTCGGTCGCGGGCAAGGCCGAGATCATTGATCTGATGGGGACGGCCGACGTGTCCAACCACGTAGCTCATCCAGGCACTTTCAACGGGAATCCACTGTCGGCGACGGCGGGCATCGCCGCCCTGGAGACCATCGCCACGGAGCCGATCAACGAGCGCGCCGACGCCATGGCGGACCGCCTCAAGCTGGGATTGAGGGACGCCCTATCCAAGCGGGAGGTCACGGGACACGTCCACGGTATCGCGTCGATCGTCCACGTGGCCCTTGGCGTGGAGTGCGACTGCGGTGGCGACATCTGCACCCTGCCCCACTCGGAGATCGCCCGGGCGACGGGGGGCCAGGGCCAGTACGGCGGCCTGTCGGGTCCGCTGAAGCTGGCGATGCTCAACGAGGGCGTGGACATGATGGGCGGCATCGGCTTCATGGTATCCGCGTCCCACCGCGAGGAGGACATCGACACCACGACCGGGGCCTTCGAGCGCTCCCTGGTAGCGCTGAGGGACGAGGGCTACGTATAGCCTTGGAGACGAGGACGCTTGGGAGGACCGGCCTCCAGGTAAGCCGGCTGGGGCTCGGTCTGGGAGAGATCGAGCGCCAGGAAACTCATGGCTACGGCGACGTATCTGGCTCCCACCGGGTGCTGGAGGCTGCCCTCGACGGCGGAATCACCTACTTCGACACGGCGGCGTGCTATGCGAGCACCGAGGAACTCATCGGGAAGACCGTGGCCCATCGCCGCGATGAGTACGTCCTTGCAACCAAGTGCGGTCACGTGGTGGGCGACGCCACGGGCGAGCCCTGGAGCGCCGCCACTATCGAGGAGAGCATCGACCGGAGCCTCCGGAGGATGAAGACCGACCACGTGGACATCGTGCATCCTCACTCACCGGACCTGGAAACCCTGGAGCGCGGCGAGATCGTGGAGGCCCTGGTCCGGGCCAGGGATGCAGGCAAGACCAGGTTCCTGGGCTTCAGCGGAGACAACGAGGTGGCCCGGTGGGCTGTCGAAAACGGAGTCTTCGACACGCTCCAGACGACCTTCAACCTGGTGGACCAGCGCGCCCGCGAGGGCCTGTTCGCCGCGGCCCAGGCCAGGGAAATGGGTATTATCGTCAAGCGCCCGCTGGCCAACGGGATGTGGGGGAAAGACCGCGGGGCTTACAGGTACGCGAACCAGTACCGTGAACGGGTCAAGGAGATGGCGCGGGTCGGCCCGGTTCCCGGCGCTCCCGAGGACCCCATTGCGCTATCCATAGGGTTCGTCTTCGCTCATCCTGAGGTGACTACAGCTCCGGTGGGCACTAACAGCCTGTCTCAGGTGCGGTCGAACATCGACGCGGTCGAAAACGGACTGCCCATCGCGACCGAAGCGGTCGACGAGCTACACCGTCGCTTCAACGAAGTGGGCAGCGACTGGCGTCAGCTGACTTGAAGGTCCCGTAGAACCGACCAAGTCTGGCTAACGCGCGCCTTGGGCCCGTCCACTCAAGCCTTCAAGGCGAGCCCATGTCGCCAGAGCGCCGGCCCACGCTCGTCTTTCCGGCGGAGGCCGGAATCCAGAGACGCACCGACTGGACCTCGGCCTCCGCCGGGATGACGAGCTATTTAGCAAGCTGTTTTAGGGAACGGAACAGTGAGTGGGAGAGGCGCCGGGGCTCACGGCGCGGCTTGCTCCGACCTTTTGAACTCGGGGATCACGTACTTGCCGAACAGCTCAATGGACTTCATGACCTTTTCGTGGGGAACGGTCTCCGTCTGCGTCATGATCATCATCTGATCGATCCCGGTGGCCTCGTGCTTCTTAAGCGCCTCGATACAGCTATCGGGGTCGCCGGCGATGATCACGCCCCGGTCAGCCAGCGTATCGGCATCGAGATCATTCCAGATCTTGTGGGCCGTCGCGGCTCCCCCCGACAGGTCGAGCACATTTGACTCCGAGCTCCCCCCCTCTTCAAGCTCCACGTAGCGGGAGAAATTCTGGCGCAGGTGATCGGGTACACCGCCCAGCGCTCAAGCAACATCTGGTACACGTCCTTTTGGTGTTGAACGTAAGGTTTGTCGGGGCCGAAGAAAGTCCTGATGGACAGGGCTCCCAGCTCGCGGGCCTCGCTGTTGTCCTCCAGGCAGATGCCCTGTGTGGTGCTGCACCACTGGTCGTTTATGAATCCGCCGACAGGATTGGCATTGCGGACCTTCTCCTTGTAGGCCCTCACGTACGGCTCCAGGGCTGATGGAGCGGCGGAGCCCAAAGCGAGTACACCGATCCCCTTCTCTGCTGCGATATCGTATGTGGCTGGCTGGAGGGCTGCCACCCAGATCGGGGGATGAGGCTTCTGGTAGGGCTTGGGCAGGACTTCTCGCTCCGGAACGTTCCAGAAGCGACCCTCCTACGAGAACAGGTCGGAGTCCCAAATCTTGGGCACCATAGTGAGAGACTCCTCCCACATATCGCGGCTGTCTCGGGGATCGATTCCCATGCCCGTGAGCTCATAGGGAGCTGAGCGACCGGTCCCAAAATCCACCCGTCCCTTTGACAGGTGGTCTAGCATGGCCACCCGCTCGGCCACCCGGGCGGGATGGTGGTAAGGAAGGATCACGACCCCCAGGCCCAGCCGGATGTTCTCGGTGCGCTGGCTCAGGGCAGCATAGACGAGGTCCGGGCATGGAGAGGCTGAGAAGCCCGTCAGAAAATGGTGCTCTACTAACCACAGGTAATCAAAGCCCACCTCGTCGGCTAAGATACACTGGTCTATGGTCTCCTGTAGCACCAGGTGATCGTCCAGAGACGGTCGCTGCATCTCGTATTGCAAAGCCAGCTTCATAGCTGTTCTCCCTTCCAAGCGGTGATTCGTGGCCGATATCCTGGGGTCAGGCCTCCAGGCTCAGCAGCTTCAGTGAATCGCGCTGGATGATGCCCTCCAGGGATTCGTCCGGCACCTCGGGAAGCCGGTGGTCCCGGGCGAACCGGTTGAAGTTCCGCAGCGAATCGATGCACTCCTGCGGCGTCGTCAGGGGCCAGTCTGAGCCGAAAAGTAGCTGGTCCATGACGCCCCACTCGTAGGCCAGACGGAAGCCGTTGTACATCGACCATGGCCTGTAGAGCTGGCCCGATACGTCGGCGTAGACGTTGGGGTGCTTCCTCACGACGACGAAGCAGTCGGCGTGCCACGGATGGCCGATGTGCGCCATGACTATCTTCAAATCGGGAAAGGCGATGGCGACCTCGTCCATGACCAGCGGATGCGCGTACCTGAGTGGAGCGTTGGCCGCGGCCCCGGTGCCCTGGTGAAACACGATCGGGAGACCGGCGTCCTGCGCGTAGGCGTAGAGCCTGCGGGCCGGTTGTCCCAGCGGATCGAACACCTGGTAGTTGGCCGCCAGCTTGATCCCCTTGAGACCCAGGTCGTGGACGCACCGCTCCATCTCGTCGAAAATGTTTGGGTCGTCCGGGTGGACCGACATGAACCCGATGATCTTGTCGGGCCGCGACGCTGCGAGCCGGGAGGCGACGTCGTTGACGTTTTGCCCCGTGGGGGTCGAAGCGTCCACGACCTCCATTGGGCCGCTGCCGGGCAGCATTGCGATCCCGAACACGATCGCCTTGTCCACCGGTCCCATCCCCCGAATGTAGTCGTCGAAGCTGCCTGACAGCAGCGCCGGCTTGTCCGGCCGGATCACCGTGCTGGTGCGCTCCTCGCCCTCGGGCACGCCTTCGGGATGGGTCGGGATATGGGTGTGAACGTCGACTATCACGCGGCACCTCCGTCTCCAATTTGACACCGTATAACCGAGAGGCTAACATAGGTTATCGTGAAAACTGTAACGAACTCCACAAGCTGTATGTGTCCGTGTACATGTAATCGGGGGGCCGGGTTACGTCCTGCGCTCCCTGCGCGTGGAGACGTGCAGGAATAAGCGTTTAAGAGTCGAGCAATCCGCGGCCCCTTGAGTATGACGAACCTCAAGGGGTTTTTTTGTGGGCGAAAATCCGCGACGCGGCCAACGAGTCTGATGAACGGAAGCGATCAAGAGCTACAGGAGCTTGAATGGTAGTCCAAGAGAAGGTCTCCAGCATAGATTTCCCGGAGTTTGCGGCCGGTCTGGAGAGCGCGAGCGCGCAGGATGTCCTTGCAAGGGCCATTGAGTCGTTCGGCGATCGGGTGGCGCTCTGTACCAGCTTCCAAGCTGAAGGAATGGTCATCCTGGACATGGCGACTCGGCTCCAGTCCGGAGTTCGCGTGTTCACCGTCGACACTCGCAGGCTCCCTCAGGAGACGTACGATCTGATCGACACCGTGCGTGACCGCTACGGCATCGAGGTCGACGTCTACCATCCGGACCAGGACGATCTCGGCCCGTTCATCGCTAAGCACGGCGTCAACCCGTTCTACCGGAGTGTGTCGCTGCGCCTGCTGTGCTGCGAGATGCGCAAGGTCAAGCCCCTCAGCCGCGCGTTGGAGGGCCTCGACGCCTGGATCACCGGCCTGCGACGTTCACAGAGCGAGACCCGTGCCGCCGCCACCAGGGTCGAGCTGGACGCGGCCCATGGCGGCATCGTGAAGCTCAACCCGCTGGTGGACTGGAGTCATGAGCAGGTCTGGGACTATATCAGGGCCAACGACGTTCCCTATAATGAGCTATACGACAAAGGGTACACCAGCATCGGCTGCGCCCCGTGCACACGCCCCATCGAGCCCGGCGAAGACCTTAGGGCCGGTCGCTGGTGGTGGGAGAACGGGTTCCCTAAAGAGTGCGGCATCCATCTGGGCCCTGCGGGGACGGTCGACGGCCAGAGTAGCGTCGAATATCAACACGACGCCGCGGTGTAAGGCCCGCGCGCGATCTCGAGGGCAGTGACAGATTGAGCACGGTGATCGACGAATCCATACTCATTCCCCCTTACGGGGGGGACCTTATCGACCTTACTGTCCCACAAGAACAGGCCGGCGAGCTCAAGGCCCGCGCCAGTGGGCTCCCCAGCATCCAGCTATCCGAGCGGGCGACCTGCGACCTTGACCTTCTCGCCACGGGGGCGTTCTCTCCCCTGTACCGGTTCATGGGAGAAGCGGACTACGGGCGGGTGCTCGGCGAGATGCGCCTTGGCGACGGTACGCTCTTCCCGATACCGGTGACTTTGCCGATCGACGACCCGTCGGCCGTCAAGCTGGACCAGGACGTTGCGCTTCGCGACTCGCGAAACGAGCTGCTGGCGGTGATGACCGTCCAGGAGGCCTACGAGTGGGACATGGAGGAAGCGGCCGACCAGGTGTTCGGCACCCGTGACCTCCGCCATCCGTTGGTGTCGGAGATGCACCGCTGGGGCAGGCTCAACATCTCCGGCCCGCTGCAGGTACTGCAGCTCCCCCCCCACCACGACTTCCGCGACCTCAGACTAACGCCCGCCGAGACGCGCGCAAGGCTGGCGCGCTACGGATACCCTAACGTCGTGGCGTTCCAAACACGAAACCCTCTGCACAGGGTCCACGAGGAGCTGACCAAGAGGGCGGCCGAGAGCGTGGATGGCGTCCTTCTGCTTCATCCCGTCGTTGGCCTCACCAAACCTGGAGACGTCGACCACTATACCCGCGTGCGAACCTATCGGGCGCTGGCGGAGCGCTACTATGAGCCGGACAGGATCCTCCTCGCGCTCCTGCCCCTGGCAATGCGGCTTGCCGGGCCCAGGGAGGCATTGTGGCACGCCATCATCCGGCGCAATTATGGCGCCAACCATCTGATCGTGGGCCGGGACCACGCCGGTCCGGGCTCGGACTCGGAAGGCAAGCCCTTCTACGGTCCGTACGATGCCCAGGAGATCGTCGACCGGTTCAGCGATGAGACCGGCGTCACGATCGTGCCTTTCCAGCAGCTCGTGTACCTCCCGAATGATGACCGGTACGAGGAGGTCACAGCCCTGCCCGAAGGCGCGCAGACGGCCTCGATCTCGGGGACTCAGGTGCGCGAGGAGTACCTGAGCCAGGGCCTGGTGTTGCCAGAGTGGTTCACTCGGCCGGAGGTCGCCGACATCCTGGCCGAAAGCTATCCTCCGAGGCACCGCCAGGGCGTCTGCATCTGGTTCACGGGCCTCAGCGGCGCCGGGAAGTCCACCACGGCCGAGGTCCTCACGGAGCTCCTGATGGAGCAGGGCCGGCAGGTGACTGTCCTGGACGGGGACGTGGTCAGGACGCAGCTCTCAAAGGGACTCGGCTTCTCCAAAGAGGACAGGGACACAAACATCCTGCGCATCGGATTCGTGGCCTCGGAGATCGTGCGCCACGGCGGCGTGGCGATCTGCGCGGCCGTCAGTCCGTACGGCGCTACCCGCAACGACGTTCGCGCCATGGTCGGCGCGGACCGCTTCGTAGAGGTGTTTGTCGATACACCGCTTCACGTCTGCGAGGAGCGCGACTCCAAAGGCATGTACGCCCGGGCGCGTCGCGGCGAGATCACCGGCTTCACGGGTATCGACGACCCCTACGAGGCCCCGGAGAATCCGGAGCTCACTCTGGACACCGTCCACAGCTCGGTCCGGGACAACGCCGACCTGATTCTGGACTACCTCACCGAAAAGCGGTTCGTAAGACCTCCGGAAGGCGGGTCCCCGGCGTCCAACGGCGCATAACGGAGCTGAGGCGGCTTAGCCGCCAATCGGGCCGGGCCCCTCCTGATTTCGATCCCCGCGAACGGGCGTCACGTCTGACTGCGTCGTCCGTCTATTCGCCAGGGCCGCGGACGGCGCTTGCCGGTGTCATTTGCGGAGCGACCGTCATCCCCGTACAATGCAGTCAGGCTGGTTCCCCACCCTTCAGTGACGGCCCACCACCCCTGAGCGCCAGAAGGGAAGCCGATGGCCGACCAAGGCCGCCTCGTTGTCGTCTCCAACCGTACGCCACCGGTCGACCCCACGTCCGCCGAGGCGGGACGACGAGACTTTCCGGTCGGGGGCCTGGCATCCGCGCTCCGGTCCAGCCTTGACGACCATGGCGGGACCTGGTTCGGCTGGAGCGGCCGAGCGAGGGAGCCGGGCTCGCCAGCCGAGCCGACAACGGCCTGGATCGGGGCGATTCAGCTTGTCGCCATGAATCTGGCTCGGAACGACGTCAACCTCTTCTACAATGTGTTCTCCAACAGAACACTGTGGCCGCTGCTCCATAGCTTCCCGGCCAAAATGACCATCCGGCATGACGCATATCGGGCATACCTCAGGGTCAATCGTAGCTATGCAGCGACCATCGCGCCGATGCTGTCTGAAGGCGATCTCGTCTGGGTACACGACTACCACCTGATGTCGCTGGGGCACGAGCTAAGACTACTGGGCTGGCAAGGCAAGGTGGGGTACTTCCTTCATACGCCTTTCCCACCCGCAGAGGTCTTTACACTTCTTCCCTGGGCCGACGAGCTCATGGAGATGTTGATGGACTTCGATCTGGTGGGCGTTCAGACGAGACGATACGAGCACAATCTCGTCGATGCGCTCTCCGGCGAGCTGAACGGTTACCTGATCGGAGATAGGTTTCTGAGCGACGGCCGCTCGATTCGCACCAAGGCCTATCCGATAGGCATCGACGCGGACGAGATCGAACAGATGACGGCTCGGGCGAACCAGACGGCGGCCAGCAAGTTCTTCAGGCGTCTACCACCGGGCCAGAAAGTGGTGCTTGGCGTCGATCGACTCGACTATACCAAGGGCATAGTGCTTCGGTTGCTCACCTTCGAGCATCTGCTGGAGCACTACCCCGCTCTGCGAGGCCGGGTGATAATGGTGCAGATCTCCGCTCCGTCCCGTAGCCGTGTGCCCGAATACGTCGAGGAGAGGAGACAAGTAGACCAACTGGTCGGCCGCATCAACGGCCGCTTCTCCGAAGCCGGCTGGGTCCCCATCCACTACCTGTACCGGTCCTACTCTCAGGACGAGCTTGTCGCATTCTACAACGAGGCGGACGTATGCCTGGTAACGCCCCTGCGAGACGGCATGAACCTGGTGGCCAAGGAGTTCGTCGCCGCACAGTCGGAAGACGATCCCGGTGTGGTCGTCCTGTCGAGGTTCTGTGGCGCGGCGGACTCGATGAGCGATGCGCTGATAATCAACCCGTATGACATCGAGGAGACGGCGCGCGCCATGTACCAGGCTCTGAGAATGCCGCGTGGGGAGCGGCGGCAACGATGGTGGGCGCTGATCGCAGGCGTGCGGGCCTTCACAGCCAGGGACTGGTCGCAGGCCTTTCTATCGGACCTTCAGCAGATCTGACGTCCCGAACGGTCCGGATCTCGATCCAACCGCTGCCACCGCGTATTGCCCAGAGGAGACATCGATGGCCGCGTCAGCTCCGACTTTCAGCAGCTACCTGAGCGTGCGCAGCGCGTATGCGCCCGAGTTCGATCCGTCCGGCAAGCGAGTCACGTTCCTCACCGACATTACAGGCGTGCCGCAGGTGTGGGCGGTGGACGTCGCCGGTGGCTGGCCCCATCAGCTGACCTTCTTCGACGAGCGCGTCACTGTGGCGGAGTGGTCTCCGAAGGGTGGATGGCTCCTGTTCGCCAAGGACAGGGGTGGCGACGAGCGCCATCAGCTCTACCTCCTGGACGCAGAAGACGCCGGCGTCACGGCACTGACCGACGACCCGGACGTCATGAACACGTTCGGCGTCTGGTCTCCCGACGGGACAGCCGTCGCCTATGCCAGCAATCGCCGCGACTACTCTTTCTTCGATATCTACGTCCACGGGATACCGGATGGCGATCCACGGATGGTCTACCGGCAGGACGGCATGAACAGCGCCCTGGCCTGGTCGCCCGACGGTCGGTATCTGGTGATCGCTCATGTGGAGGCTCACACATATAGCGACCTGCTGTTGCTGGACCTCCAGACCGAGGCCGTGCGACCTCTGACTCCGGAGGGAGACCTGTCGTCCTACGACCGTATCGCGTGGAACCACGACGGCTCGGGGCTATACATGTCGACCAACAGAGACCGCGAGTTTCGCGGACTGGCACGCATGGACGTTGCCACCGGCCAGATAACCTGGCTGGCGCAGCCGCCGTGGGACGTGGAGGCTTTAGCTCTGTCGCCCGACGGAAACCGTGTCGCGTACGTCGTAAACGAGCGCGGCTACTCGAAGCTTCGACTCCTGGACCTCGCGAGCCGAACCGACGTCCCCCTGGACGGTCTGAAGGCCGCGACGGGCACCCTCCAGAACCCAAAGGGCGCGACCACGGTGGCCTGGTCGTCAGACGGCGACAGCCTCGCTCTGACGCTCAACGGCGCCATCGCGGCGCCCGATGTCTGGATCTATGGCCTGGCCGATGGGACGTCTAAGCAGCTGACGTTCAGCGACACCGGCGGAGTGCGCCCGGACAGCTTTGTCGAGCCCCGGCTGGTGGAGTTCCCAACGTTTGACGACCGAGCCGTCCCCGCGTTCCTATACACTCCCAAGTCGGCGAAAACAGGCGGGCGCAATCCGGTCGTCATGCACGTCCATGGGGGCCCCGAGGGACAGGAGCGGCCCGTCTTCAATCCGATATACCAGTACCTCGTTCAACGTGGCTACTGCGTCCTGGCTCCTAACGTGCGAGGGAGCCAGGGATACGGTCGGGCGTACTCGCACCTCGACGACGTTCGCAAGCGGATGGACTCGGTCCGCGACCTGAAGTTCGCCTGGCAGTGGCTCGTGGACTCCGGTTGGGGCGACCGGGACCGAATCGCGGTGATGGGTCCAAGCTACGGCGGATTCATGACCCTCTCGGCCCTGACGACTTACCCGGACCTCTGGGCAGCGGGAGTGGACCTCTACGGCATAAGCGACTTCCGCACGATGCTCGAGAACACCAGCTCTTACCGTCGGAAGCACCGGGCGGCCGAGTACGGCGACCCGGAGGCCGACGCCGGCTTCCTGGCGGAGATCGCGCCCATCAACCACGTGGACCGGACCCGCGCCCCACTGATGGTGCTGCACGGAGACACCGATCCCAGGGTGCCGATCAGCGAGACCGAGCAGATGGTCATCCAGGTCAAGGAGCAGGGCGGCGAGGTCGAGTACGTCCGGTTCGAGGGCGAGGGCCACGGTTTCGTCAAGCGGGCCAACAGGCTGAGGGCCTACACCGCCATCGGCGACTTCCTCGACCGCCACCTGGGCATTGAGCAGGATGGGCCCACCGCATGCTGATACTGTCTGTACGTCAGGAGGTGCATCGCCATGGCTGAGAGTCCCATGCGAGGGGTGTTTCCCATCCTCGTTACCCCGTTCGACAACAGTTCCCGGATCGACGAGGAGAGTCTGCGCAAGCTGATCGATTTCAACGTCGACTCGGGAGTGCACGGGCTGGGCGTAGCCCTGGGGAGCGAGGTGTTCAAGCTGTCCGAGGCAGAACGTGTCAAGGTCACACGGATCGTCGTGGACCAGGTGAATGGACGGGTGCCCGTGGTCATCAACACCGGCGCGGCTGGCACCGACCTCGCTGTCGAGTACAGTGTGACCGCCGAGGAGAACGGGGCGAATGCGCTAATGGTGATGCCCCCCTCGTTCGGACCCGTGCCCATTGCTGCTGTGCTGGAGTACTTCAAGTCGGTCTCCGACGTCGTGGATATCCCCATCTTCATCCAGGACACGGACGCCAGCCCGGTGCCTGCAGCCCTGGCCCGGCGTATCGCCGAGGAGAGCGAAAACGTTCGGTACATCAAGGTGGAGAGCCTGCCCACGCCGGCAAAGGTGGCGGCGGCCTCTGCCGAGGCCGGTGACGCGCTGACCATCTTCGGCGGTGCAGGCGGCAGTTACTTCATCGAGGAGATGCGCCGGGGCTCGCAGGGCACGATGCCCTTCTGTACACAACCGGAGGAGTTCGTTCAGGTGTGGGACCTCTTCCGGAGCGGCGACGAGAACAGGGCGCGTTCGGTCTTCGAGAGCCGGATCCTCCCGTTGAACCGCATCTCCGCTCAGTCACCCGGAGCACACTACCACGTGCACAAAGAGGTCCTGCGCCAGAGGGGCATCATCGGCACGGCCGTGGTGCGCGGGCCGGCCGCTCCCCTCGACGACCTCACTCGCCGGGAACTCCAGAGGATCATCGACGAGCTCTACAGTTGACTGTGCCGTCGGCCTGACATCATAGCTGAGAGGCGGGCAAAATGAAGATCGTTGATCTGCAGGTAATCCCCTTCTGGGTGCCCCGACGGGAGTTCAGGCACGGGGGACTCCTGGAGGAGACACGAGTGGTCCAGACCGTGACCAAGATCGTCACGGACGAAGGGGCCGAAGGCTACTACCTCGGCGGCGGAGGTCACGGCGACCAGGACGGCATGTCCGCCGATGAGCGGAGCATCCTTGAAGGGCGGATGAAGGCACTGGTCCTGGGGCAGGACCCCTTTGACCGGGAGAGGTTCTGGCACTGGCTGTGGGTGGCCAACCTGATTCCGGAGAACCTGATGAGTGTCCTGGACCTGGCCCTCTGGGACCTCCAGGGAAGGGCTTTCGGAGTCCCGGTACACAAGCTGCTGGGCGGCTGCCGCGACAAGATCAAAGCCTACGCCAGCACCTTTCCCAACCTCGGCGATCCTGAGGTCTATGCCGAGCACGCGCTGGCGTGCAAGAAGAGGGGCTACAAAGCGTACAAGATCCATCCCTACTACTTCTGGGACCCGGCGACCAAACAGCCCGATCCGGGCCGGCCTTCTCACGTGGAGTACGACATCGCCGCATGCCGGCTGGTGCGTGAGGCTGTCGGCGATGACATGGCCCTGATGTACGACCCTTGGGGCTCCTATCGCAACTACGAGGAGGCCCTCAAAGTGGGGCGCGTGCTGGAGGAACTCGACTTCTACTGGTACGAACACCCCATGCTGGAGTACCGAGTCGATGCTTATGCCAAGCTGGCGGCAGAGCTGGACATACCCATCCTGGCGCCCGAGATCATTCCCGGCAGCATATGCACGAGGGCCGACTGGATCATGCGCGGCGCCTCGGACATGAGCCGGATCGATGTCCTGCGGGGCGGGATAACCGGCTGCCACAAGATGGCTGGCGTCTGCGAGGCATTCGGTATGCGTCTGGAGGTGCACATGGCCGGCTTCGGCAACCTCCAGATACTGGGCGCGACAAGCGAGGACGTCTGCGAGTATTACGAGCGCGGTCTGGAAGGCCCCGGAATGGACTACGAAACGCCACAGCCGTACTGGGAAGAGCTCTGCGATCCGATGGATGACGAGGGCTACGTGAGCGTGCCTCAGGAGCCGGGACTGGGCTACAAGATCAACTGGGGATATATCGAAGATAACCGAATCTGACAGGCCG